>CAYLJB010000094.1:0-11489 GCA_964383785.1 uncultured Fluviicola sp. | reverse complement strand
GTTGAATAATTGTGAGCCGGATTTTGTGAGATCGAAGTTCCAGAGTCTCCAAAATCCCAAGACCATGAAGAAATGGTACCTGCACTCATCGTAGACTGGTCGGTAAATGGCATGTTTGTACCCTGACAAACATTTGTGAAATCAAAGTCAGCTGTTGGAATCTCATTAAAGATCAGCTGCATGGTATCGTCATCCGGGGGACATCCGAAACTACTACTTGATGTAAGGATTAATTGCACGCTACCATTATTCACATCAGCAGTGCTTGGTTGATAAACACCATCTACAAAAGCAGCTCCCGGTAAGAAGGTCCCCGATCCCATGGTAGTCCAAACACCGCTGGTATCCGCACCGGTGATCGTCCCGTTCAACGGAACCAATTCGTTTTCACAATACGTGAGATCATTTCCTGCAAATGCTTGCGGTGGTGTAACGAAAATAATACGCATGGAATCTTGAGCTATCGGACAAATACCCGTTGTCGATAAAAAGACATCAATGTAACCTGTCGTAATATCCACCGGAGAAATTGTAAATAGGGTGTTTAAGTTATTCGGATCTGCAATAGTTCCAAATGCGTTAGTGGTCCACACTGTAGTAAATCCTGAAGTAACCGTCCCGCTTAAGTTCAAAGTAGCGTTGCTGGAACAGGTTGAATCTTCATTGGTAATGGTCACCACCGGGAAATCAATGATCTGAACCTGTAAGCTATCCATCACCGCTAGACAATTTCCATTGTTAGTAGACGTTAAAAACAAGGTCACATTTCCGTTGGTAATGTCAGTAGTTGAAAGGATATAATCTCCAGCCACATCATTTTGACTTGGAGCAAACGCCCCACTTCCGTTACTTGTCCAGATTCCAGTTGTTGTCGGACCACTTATTTGTCCTACTAAATCAACTTGGGTAGTATTTGAACATACCAATTGATTTGGTCCAGCGTCGATCACTGGTGCATCTGTAAAGTAAATGACAACTGTATCCTGTTTGTCAGGACATGAGAAAAAACTTCCTGTTGTTGTAAAGAACAATGCAACACTATCAGCGCCAAGATCTGCTGGAGATGGTGTGTAAGTTGTTGAAGCTGCACCGCTATTGCCAAAGGCTCCACCATTTCCACCACTCCAAAATCCAGCTGCCGCAAAACTAAACGCACCATTGATCGGAATTGATCCAACATTGTTTTTACAATAGGTATCATCTGTTCCCGCATTTGAGGTTGGAGATTGGATAAAGCTAACTACCATCGTGTCATACACAGGATCACAATTACCTGTTGAGGCAAGAACAAAGGTTAAGGTTCCTTGTGCATAATCCGAAACAGACGGCGTATAGTTGGATTGTAAAGCTGTAGGATTCGTAAAAGATCCAGCACCATTTAAAACTTGCCATTGACCGGTATTTGCACCTCCTGTTACGCTTCCGTTCAAGTTTACACTTGGATCTCCATTACACAAGATCGTGTCGTTTCCTGCACGTACGAAAACCTTTCTATTGAATGAAGACATGTAGTGGTAATAACACCCTGTTGATGCACCTCCATTGATCACTCCAAGACCGAAGAAATCAGAGGTGTTGATCAAGAAATTTGAAGTTCCTGCAGGAATGTCAGTTGTGTTAAATGTGATCTGAGCTCCAGACCAAGCACCAGCAGTACCAGGAACAATTGAGAATGCAGAACCGGGAACCAAGGTCGTACTGCCGTTCAATACAAAATTATTGATTGCGGTGGTTGGACATAACAAATTTAAAATAAAGGTCTGCGCATTTGTACGCGTAAAACTAACCTGACTTGAACCTGCGCAGTTGATAGGAGGAAGTAAGGCAGATCCAACTTCACATCCAAATCCACTTGCTTGGTAGCAATAAACGTTTTTATCTGCGGCAACATAACCTCTTGGTTCTGCAGTAGTCAGAATGTACTTATACGTATCTCCTTTGTTCAGTAATTGTGTAGTTACTCCCAAGGCGGTGGTGATCGTAACGGTTGTGAAATTTTCAGTAGCTACTATGTACATTCCTTCTTGAGAGTTAGCGAACATGTTCCCGCGATTCACGATGTATTCCGTCCCTACCACATCTACAGGAACTATTTGATCCCCCATGAGGTCACGACATCCCCCTCCTGAGTTGGTAACTGAATCATCAGACACCGTAACCGCTATATTCTTATCCGAAACAATGATGGTACCTGCCAAACAATTCCCGGCAGTATTCGTGGCCTGTGAAACATTCTCTACCGTATAGGTTTGTCCCTGCTGAAGCACGACGGCATAGGTAACATTCGCAGGATGACCTACAACCGTGGCCTTTGGGGTGATCCATACTGTAGTGTTGTTTTCCGTTGCAACAATACAGATCATCGACTTTGGCTGAATTGGCGCATAATTCCCGTTTATCCAAGTGTTTTGGAAGGGACAAACAAACTCAGTTCCAAGTGCATTCTGACCTTTAAGTGAATAGGTCTCGGGGTTATTTCCACCGGTCACTACTTCATAAACCACCGTGATCAAGGTATCCGCCTCGATCTTTATCCCATAGTTTAAGGTATTATTTGCCGGTTTACACTCTAAGGTATTCACAATGGAGGTAAGGAAATGTGAACTCAAACTGTTTGGTGGAACCACAAAAGTAGAATCGTAGGTGCCGGCAGGCTGATAAACGCGTACTGTTGTTGCAACGTTAAATGTTGAGATTCGCAATACAACCGGAGTGTTACCGGCATGACTTGGTGTTACCCAAGGTGCAGCGAACCAAAATACGCTATCAATTTGTGCCTGACTTTCGGATGCATTGAAAAACAACCCAAAAAGAAGCACTATAAGTATGTCGCGAAATTTGCTCATAATAATATCTCAATCAATTATTTTTTATCCATCTCTTTTTGGATCTCCTCCAAAATACTGTTGTTCAATTCATCATCTTTTTCCTCTAGCGAAGGACGATTTTTGGTCAGAATGAAGGACAAACCAATTTCATGGCTTCCCCCATTATATTTTCGGATCGAGGTGTACGAATAGTCGTATCCATAGTTGATCGCAAAACGATCTTTGATACGCAACCCTGCGTAAATTCCTATGGCGTCAGCACTGCGAAAAGCAATGCCTACATTCCATTTATTTTGGTAGCTAGCCTGAAATAACACCGACAACTGAGCTGGAATATGCGCCGTTGAACGCAACATCAATGCCGGTCTTAGCTCCCATTTTTTCTTTAACCCCCACTTGTAACTCGTCATTAAATTATAATGCCACTGCATATTCTGGTTATAGGAGCTGGTTTTGAACTTCGCATCAACCACCTGAGAGATACTACCCGAGAATTCGAACTTTGGGGAATACAATCTAAATCCGGTTTGAACATCCACCGCATTCCCTGAATAAACGTTTCCAGAAAAAACAAAATCTCCTTCATCTGCAATCACTGCTTCGTACCAGCGCATACGGTATTGGACAAACCCAGGTCGAACACCTAAGCCTAAATGCCAGGTTTTGTTGAATTTTATTTGATAGGCATAGTTCAAATAGAATCCTGTTTTGGAAACAATCCCCGTTTGTTCCGATGAGAACTGTAGTCCATACCCATGCTTTGCTTTGTTCTTGTAAGAGCCATGGAAATTTAAATACGAATTTCGAGGAGCGTCTGTGAACCCTACCCATTGCATTCTGTTATAAATACTTACCTCGTGATAATTGGTGCTCCCAACATATGCAGGGTTGTATTGCAACGTGTTTGCCAAAACATTGGTGAAAACGCCTTGTTGCTGAGCATGCCCAACGAAATAGCTCAAACAAACAATCAGTACTTGAATTAAACGTCTTTGTTTTTTCATATTACCCACGTTTTCTTAATACGGTTAATACTCCCTTGTAAATATTTGGAGATACATCTGCTTTCAACTCAATCACATAAAAGTAATTGCCATCTGGAACAGCCTCTCCTTTGTAAGTGCCATCCCATGGAGTCTGATAACCATCTGATGTAAACAACACTTGTCCCCACTCATTATAGATCTCAATATGTGCATTCGGATATAAGAGGTTGAGAAAATCGAGTTCCCAAACATCATTCAAGCCATCAGAATTGGGTGAAATTACAGTTGGGATCAAGGTATTGATTTCGGTGGTTACCGTATTAATCGCAATGAATTGAACCGCACTGTCTAAACAGCCCAAATTGTTAGTGGCGTACAATGTCACATAGTAATTACCATTCTGATAATAGATGTGAGTCGGATTTTGAGTGGTAGCATTTTCTCCATCTCCAAAATTCCACAGATAATTAACTGCATTATTCGAAGTATCAATGAAATTGAATTCTGCACCTACATTCAACCCTCCACTCGTGTTGTAATAGAAACCTGCATTTGGCAATGGATCAATCACTACGTTTTGGATCACCGTATCGCTACAACCATCAATCGTTTCTATAATATGAGTTACCGCATACGATCCGCCTGAAGCAAAAACGTGTGCAACATCGGCTACATTCGCGCTTCCTTGACCGCCGAAATCATAGCTCCAGAAATTGATGGTGGAAGTAGACGTTGAAGCATCTGTGAAATCCACAGTAAGAAGGTTATTTGGACACGATAATGTGAAGTTGAAATCCGCAACAGGTTTATCGAAAACAACCGCATTGTTTGACGCTGTATCTGCACAACCATAACTATTAGTAACAATCAACTGAACAGGATTATTTCCAACAGACGTAAATGTGAAATTCGGGTTTTGAGCAGCTGAACCCGGCCCAGAACCAAAATCCCACAACCAGGAAGTTATCACTCCAATACCAGGAAGCGAAAAATCTGTAAATGTTGTCTGCTCCCCTTCACAAACAGAAGTACTCGTGAAATTAGCAAAAGGAGGTGCAACGAAATTAAACTGTACAGCATCTGAAACCGCATTACAAATTCCATTATTAGTGCTCGTTAATACAAGAACCAAAGATCCTGCATTGATCTCAGCCTGTGTCGGAATATAAACGGCAACCGGATCTGTGTTATTCGTACTATAAGTTCCTGCTCCTCCTGTCCAGTTACCACCAAATGTACCTCCAGTGACTGAACCAGCCAACTGAATAGCTGCGTCATTTGAACATACAATCTGATTAATTCCCGCTTGAACAACAGGTGCATTCGTTATTATCACTACCACTGAGTCTTTCACAACTGAACAGTTGCCATTAGATGTAGAGGACAAATAAAGGACTACTCCACCTTGAGTGGTATCTGATGCACTCGGTAAATATTGCCCGATCAAGGATGAATTATTTGGTGAAAAAATTCCGTTGCCAGAACTTGTCCACACCCCTGTGCTTGTCGGTCCCGTTACTGTACCACTAATGTTAACCGTAGCATTGTTCGCACAAACGGTAATGGTATCCACTCCCGCATTCACAACAGGACTATTTGTAAAAAACACCACCATTGTATCCGTCGTTACTGCGCAAGCTGCACTGTTCGACGATGTTAAGACGAATGTCAAAGCTCCACCAGTAATATCAGCAGCACTCGGAGAATAAAAAGCATTTAAACTAGAAGCACTCGGAATGAAAGATCCGGTACCATTCACCGACCAAATACCACTTGTAGCTCCTCCCGAAACAGATCCATTTAATTGTATCGTTGCATTATTACTACAAACACTTTGATCTACATTCGCATTCACAATCGGTGCTGGTGTTACGTGCAGGAATAGAGTATCCTTAGCAACCGGACAGTATCCTGTTGTTGAAAGGATCAATCGAATTGGACTGATCAACGTATCAAGTGGACTAGGAACATAGGTATTTGGCACGGAGTTAAGACCATTGGTAAAAGATCCAAATCCATTACTTGACCAAGAACCAGTGATAGCACCTCCACCAACACCGGCCGTTAGTGGAAACGACACATTCGCACAAACAGTATCGTCTACACCCGCACTTGAATAAGCCGTTGCATAAAAATCGGTTGTATATGCCAAACCAGCTCCGCTTGATGCTCCTCCCTGTAAAACTGCCATCGTAAAGATATCAGAGGAGTTGGCGATCAAATTGGTTGAATTAACTCCAACCTCAGTCGTATTGAAGAAGATTCGAGCTGCCTTGTATTGTCCACTGCTTCCAGGAACCAAATTAAATTGAGCACCCGTAATAATACCAGCGTTACCATTCAATGTAAAGTTGTTCTCAAATCCCGTGCGTGTTATCAAGATCACCCCTAAACTATCAGAACTATTTCTTGAAAGCGCCATTTGATTGTTTCCTTTGCAATTCAAACTAGGCACTACTGCAGCACTCAATTCACAGTCATAACCAGAAACATGCCATACGTAAATAGGTTTTGTACTGTGAACAAACATCAATTCATCTGTAAGTGCAAAGGAATAGGTCTCCCCTGAAGCTAATACTGATGAGGCCACCCCACTTCCGGTCACATCAATTGCCGTTGCATTTTGGGTTGCCAATACATACACGCGATCAAATCCTGATGTCCCCCTGTAAATTGCATAATCCGTACCAATTGAAGACGTCGCAATCAATTGATCTCCGATGGCATCACCACAAACTCCCTGAGTTAGTTGACCATCAAAAACGGTAATCGCAATAGGCTTATTCGACGAAACGATAGATCCAGCCAAGGTTGTAACTGCTGTTGATGAAACATCACGTGCACTGTACGTTTGTCCGGCATTTAGCGTTATCGAAAATGTAATATTTGCAGCATGACCAGTAATTGCCGTTCTTGGAGTGATCAGAACAGTTGTTCCGTTCTGTGTTGCTACAATTTCAAATCCAGAGTAAGATGCCGGAGTCGTAGCAGCAATATCCCAGTGTTTTTGGAAAGGCGTGTAAAAGTCGGTCCCCAAAGCACGGCCACCTTTTAAACTGAACAACTCTTTATTAGAGCCCGCCAGCAAATCATAAAGAACATTGATCGGTGAGCTGGATACAATTTTCAAACCATTGTTACCTACTACATTTCCATTTGGACTTTCGATTTGAGCCAAAAAAGGAGTCAAGTCCAAACTGTCAATAGCAAAAGCAGGGATCGATAAGGTTACCGGGATAAATACACCATTAGCCGGTTGACTCACTGTAATAGTGGCTGCTTGATCATAACTTTGAAAACGCAATTTTACAGGTGATTGTCCTACACCTGAAGAAACGTCCGGAGCCGCGAACCAGAAAAGCGTATCTCGTTGAGCATGGGAGAAAAAGGTGAGCACTAAAACACACGTTAGCGTGAATAGTTGTTTGGGTATCAGCATGTCATTAGTAATAAAGCTCGGCAAAAGTAAAAAAACCGTGGAATTTTTAACAGTGATTTATTCGATGAAAGCTGCTAAATATTCATTTAAAGCTAATTTTTTATAGACGAATCGTGCATTACTGTTTTCCCAATTGACGTAATACTACAAACTCATGAGAGCAAACCAAAAACATATTGCTCCGACAATTGTTTCTCAGGATATGAAAAACATCTTGATCATCGGACATTCTTCAGGAATTGGAAAAGCACTTTCAAATTTACTTGCTGAAAATCATCAGATTTATGGAACTTACTCAAGATCCCGAGATACACATCAACATCCAAATGTCTCTTCACATTACTTAAGTGTTTTAGATGAAGATATTGACTGGCGTTTTTTGCCGGATTCTTTGGATGGACTGGTTTATTGTCCAGGTGCGATCAATTTGAAACCATTTGCGCGAGCCAAAACTTCTGACTTTCTTGAGGATTATCATCTCCAAGTTTTGGGAGCAGTGAAATCTATACAAGCCTGTCTACCCAATCTCAAAAAAAGTGGCAATGGAAGTATTGTGTTATTCAGTTCTGTTGCGGCTCAAACCGGATTCAATTTTCACAGTATTGTGAGCAGCAGCAAAGGTGCCATCGAAGGTTTGACGATAGCGCTTTCTGCTGAATTTGCTCCTTCAATTCGGGTTAATTGCATTGCGCCATCTCTTACAAACACACCCTTGTCCGGGAATTTATTGAATAGTCCTGAAAAGATCGAAGCCAATGCGCAGCGACACCCTTTAAAGCAAATTGGAACTCCTGAAAATATTGCAGAAAGCGCTGCATTTTTACTTAGTCCCCAAAGCAGTTGGATCACGGGACAAGTTTTACATGTAGATGGAGGAATCGGAACACTCAGATAGTTTTTGAAAATAAGCTGTATATCAGTAAATTTAGCCAGAAACGAGTAGAATGAGTAAAACAATATCCTTTTTGATTTTTGTGATTTTTGCCTTGAACTTGAAGGCTCAAACCATTAATTGCAACTCTTTTTGTGTTACAAATATCTACAACGATAGCGTTCAAACGCAGGTATCGGTTGAAATGCTTGATTCAGGCTTTGTGAACTATCCGTACATTGCAGCCATTCTCGACCAAAATGGCGACACGCTATCCTCGGGAACAATGTTTTACTTCGGTCAGATCGGCGAAACAATACAAGACTATCCTACAAGTTTAAGCTCCACGGATTGGACTAATTTTACTGGAACCATCGTTTTTGTATATGACAACGACACCTGTTCCCTACAATACCCCTGCAACCAAGTAAATATTCCGGAAAACGAAAACACAACTTTCAATGTTTTTCCTAATCCAGCAACGGACCTTATTCAATTAAAAAATAGTCATTTCCCGGTTAACATATCGTTTTTTTCCATGTTCGGTCAAGTTGTGGAACATCTCCTTATTGATTCAGAGAATCAACCTATTTCGATCATTGAATTGCCTGCAGGAACTTATTTTATTATTCTTGATAACAGTTCGGAGAAACCAATACTGTTTATCAAACGCTAATCCACCGGTCAACAATTTCAGTATTTTATCTATTTTCGTGTCAATCTGTGTTGCCACCTAATAAATTACTGATCTGTTTTAATGACTGACGTATTGGATAAACCAGTGGCATTAAGCTACAATAATGGGAAACTATTCCCTCAGAATGGTATTTTTTCATCCTACTTTGTATTAGCCGCTTCCCTGCTTTGCTTTGTTAAAGGCGCCTGGTTCGTTGGTTTGCCTTTGTTAATTCTATCGAGCCTTGTGCTTTTATCCAACCAAGGTGTTCGAATTCAAAATGACGGCTCTCATTTTATTGAATTCACGAATTATTTTGGATTTATCCAACAAAACAGGAGTTTTCAAACCAAGGACTGGACCTATATCACTGTACTACCAGGAAAAGCAACTACCACCATGTTTAGCCGGTCCACGAATTACACCAATCAAACCAATTATTTCTATCAAATCTGTTTGCTTAATCAAAGATACGGGCATAAAAAAGAACTGATTAAATTATCATCGAGATCGGAAGCCGAAGCGCTAGCTAAGTCTCTTGCACATATCATGCAGCTTACCTATTTCGAATACGATCCAGCCGTGATTCGTGCTGCTTACCGTCAGAAATTATAATTAACCCGCTGATTTACATTTGAATTAGGTAAATAAACATTGATTTAATCTTTGTTTTAAAATCGCGAAACATCCCACTTGTTGACTTTATTCTGATTAGCTGATTTTTCTTCATACTCAATACTCAACTTTTTCTTTTTAGCCAAAATCTATTAATTTTGCCGCCTCTATCCGTTCCCAATAGATCATTGCATGTTCGGAATCGAATGAAAATAATTACAAGTTGCGCCATAAATGTTAATCGGAACGGACTATCCAAAAATTGAATTTACAATTGGAAATTTGACCCTTTTAGAACCTAATGCGTTCATTGGTGATATGATCCTGTGTGCAATTGCTCTTGTTTTTGCTAAGAAAATTGCGCGTTTCCCAATTCAAACGCCCTTCTTTATTTATTGGCAAGCGTTCTTCTATGTTTTCGCATTCGGTTTTTTTGCTGGTGGTTTAGGACACTTACTTTTCCATTACTGGGGAATCCCTGGAAAGTTTGCTTCTTGGTATTTTGGAATACTTTCTACAACGTGTATCGAATTAGCGATGGTATCTGTTCATCCGAACGACCAACTAAGAAAACCGCTTAAAACCGCTGTAATTGTTCAATTAATAGTGGCATTGTTGGTGCACTCAGGTATTTTGATGTTTGCAAACCTAAATTTAGATCCTACAAAAGGAATGCTCATTCCAACTGCCCATGCAACAATTGGTCTGGGAATTATGCTGGGATTCCTGGGTTACTTCTATCACAAAAAGATAGATGCTTCGTTTCGTTTCCTATGGATCAGCAGCCTAGTTCTAGTACCTGCAACGGTTATACAGGCTCAAAAGATCAATTTCGCACAATGGTTTGATCGCAACGATCTAAGTCATTTGCTATTGGTTTTCTCTTTGTTCCTCTATTATCAAACAGTTAAGGAATTTCAGGAAAAACAGTTCATTGGAGCAATTTGATGCATGAGTCTATTTGTCGGATTCTGCCATTCTTCTATTTTTAAACAAAATTTATTCGATGAAAACAGTTTTTGTATTGGCTCTTTTGGGGGCTTTTGGTTTAGGATTCGTGTTCAATGATCAGTTAATTGATCAAGATGATGACAAACAAAAACCAGAAAAACCACTCACTTTGGGTGCCTTTTCGGTTAGTTTAAACGTGAAGGATCTTGAAAAGTCTAAAGCTTTTTACGAAAACATGGGCTTTCGCCAGTCTGGTGGAGACATCAAACAAAACTATGTGATCATGAAGAACGGAAACTCCTTGATTGGTCTTTTTCAAGGTATGTTTGAAGAAACCATGCTAACCTTTAATCCGGGATGGGACGAGAATAAGAAAATGCTCAAGAAATTTGATGACGTACGCGTGATCCAGAAGCATTTAAAGAGCAAAGGTGTTCCTATGATCCAAGAAGCGAGCGATACAACTACGGGCCCGGCCTATATCCTATTCGCTGATCCGGATGGAAATGTGATCTTGATAGATCAACATCGATAACACCAGGTATGTCATCTACTAATAAGTATTGTCAGAGTTGTGGCTTCCCACTTAAACGTGACAAAAATGGCGGAGGAACTGAAAAGGATGGTAGCTTGAGCACCCAATATTGTTCCATGTGCTATCAAAATGGTGCTTTCACAACGCCGCCAGAAATAGACACTGCTAAAAAAATGCAAGCTGACTGTATCGCAGAAATGCGTAACGATGGTTACGGTCGCTTTTTCGCGTGGTTAGCCACACACGCCATTCCGAAGTTGGATCGCTGGAAATGATCTACTAAGATATTGGTCAATCCAACAACTGATCCTCATCCAGATTTTCGCCTGGCAACTCGAGTGCTTTTACATCTTGTACAGCATTCCCGGCAATTCCTTTAACGGAACCGTACATATCAACCGTATTGTTGATCACTTTCTCCAGTTGTTTTTCGCGTTGCTTCCAAATACGCATCATGGATCTCTTTTCGCTTTCCAGATCTGCTTTCATCTGCGAAAAGGCCTCTACAATTGCTTCTACTTGCATACGGAAGGTTGAACTCGTCAGGAAATCATAAAGCAAACTCATTTTGTCGCCTTTGTTCTCTTG
>CAYLJB010000093.1:0-11538 GCA_964383785.1 uncultured Fluviicola sp. | reverse complement strand
AGACGATCTCCATCCTCCACAAGTAAACAACGCATAGACCATGTACACATATTGTTTTCATCTGCCGGATTGGTTTTTGACCACAAGGTTTTCGGAACAACACCAAACATGGCGCCTCCATCGAGTTTAAATGTTCCGGTTTCAATCGTATGTAATTTCATAAGCTTTATTTAAATCGTATTCCGTTTAAATACATTTCTTGTATTGAATAATGCGGATATTGTCCTGCACCATAGATCATTAAAACGGCAATGTAATCATCATTGATCCATCCCTTTACCGCCCACTCATCAGCAGAAGCATCCATCCAATAATCTATCACACCTATGGCAGTAGGATCATTTTCAAGTGTATGACCTTTACCATATCCAACCGCGTCAGTGATTTCAAAACTTGATTGCAAAAAGTCCATGTAAGACATCAACAAGTCTTCTTTTTCTTCCTTTGACTCAAAGGTGACATTGTTCAGATCCACGATAATTGCAGCAAAACGATGGTCTCCAATGATCCATTCTCCCGTGTAAACAGCAGAGCTGTCATCCGAATAACTGAGGTCAAACTGCAAGGTATCGGGCGCGTACATAAAACACCCTGATTTTTGAACCGGAATTTTTTTAAATCGGGGAATTGTATCCTGTGCGAAAAGTGATGCAGCAGCAAAAAGGGCAAAAAGCAGAATCGTACCTAATGTTTTCATGAACTAAAATTACATATTTCGAGGAGTTTCAATCACCTGATTAAACAGTTAAACATAGGATGGCTGCAATTGCAAGCACCAGCCCCATCCATTTTTTAAGTTTTGTAGATTCCTTAAACAGTATAATACCTAAAACTGCGGCCAAAGAAACAATTGATATATTCATGATCGCTAAAACTGAGGCGTTACTCCAAGGTGTTGTTTCGTATGAACGAACCAAGAAATAGATGGAGAAATAGTTGGGAATTCCCAAAATGATACCAGCAATTACATTTCGAAAATGAAAGCTTTTCTTTTTTTGAATGAATTGCAGACTAAGCCAAAGAATTCCCAAAGTACCAGCAGCCAAAAATCCGAAGGCAGTAAACAAACTGTCAGGATAACCTTGTGCAAAAAACTGTTTGATCAAATTGAGGACGACATCCAAACTAGCACTGCCAAAAAAGATAAAGGCTAGCAACATGTAACTGTTTTCCTTTTTTTCGGAGGTTGATTTTTCCAAGGTAATAAGCAATACTCCGGCAATAGCTGCTATAAATCCAAGAACTTTTAACCAGGTTACCGCTTCGTTATGAATAAAAACGAAAGCCAGTGCACTAACTGCAAGCGACATTTTTACAGCTACGGAGGTTACACCCATTCCATTTTTCTGAGAACTGATTCCCATGGCGATGAAAATCGAAATGAAGAGAAAACCGCAGAGTAGGATCCAGGGTGTCAAGCCGGAATCGATCAATCCGGAAATTGATGGCAATTGATCACTAATTATGCTTCCACAAGTAAAAGCTGTAAAATAATTGAAAACGATAGCTTGAGCGGTGTCCACATGAAAGCGCGGAAACAAGCGAAAGATCAGGAAAAGTACGGCTGAGCAACAAATTGCTCCAATCAATTCAATCATGAGAAAAATAGTAAATAGTGTCTAAGCCAAATTGCTCTACCGAATTTGGGGTTTTGTTGATTTGAGGTGCAGGTGTTCCCTCATTGAACATGTTTTTTCCTTGAATCACACGTGCCTCATCCCACAAACCGGAATCAATGAATCCTTGTGTTGTAAATCGGCCACCTTCCACCAAAACTGAGGCAATTGAATTATGATAACACCAATGTAAGATTTCTTGCACAGAGCAATTTGCAAGGGTATTAAATTCCGTATTTCCTTTATTTTCTTGCTTTTTCTTGGTGAAAACGATGGTTTTATCACCATCGTTAAAAACAAGAGCACTTTTTGGCGCTTTCAATTCTGGATCTATGATCAAACGAATAGGGTTTGGACCACTAACAGCTCTTGTAGTAAGTGAAGGATTGTCATTCGCAATGGTTTTCCATCCTACTAAAATTGCTTGTTCTTGCGAGCGCCATGTATGTGTCAGAATTTGTGTTTCCGGCTGAGAGATCCAGCGAATTTCAGCTTTAGAAGAATCGTCTCGCGGCAAATCAATAAAGCCATCCACACTTTGCGCCCATTTGAGTAAAATAAAAGGTCTTGATTTTTGATGAAAAGTGAAGAAGCGCTTATTGAGTTCTCGTGCTTGTTTTTCAAGAACTCCAAGAGTCACTTCAATTCCGGCTTTTTTCAAAATTTCTATTCCTTTACCAGCCACTTTAGCGTGTGGATCGACGGTCGCAACGACAACCCGTTTGAACTTGTGTTGTACTAAAAGGTTGGCGCAAGGTGGCGTTTTTCCAAAATGAGCACAGGGTTCAAGAGTCACGTAAATAGTTGATTCTTTTAGAATGCTTTGATCTTTAACAGCTGCTACTGCATTCACCTCCGCATGTGGACCTCCGAATTGTTGATGGTAACCTTCTCCAACGATGGCGTTTTTGTGAACAATCACTGCGCCAACCATGGGATTTGGGGCAGCAGCGACACCAGCAATACGAGCTAGATCGAGCGCTCGTTGCATGAAAAGTTCGTCTGAAGAAGAAGGGTTTTGCATGGTGGTGTAAAGATAGTGGGTAATTTTTTTTGAAGTGGGCAAAACGAGGTAAAATTGCCTTTTTACATCGTTTAATCCGATAATAGGTCCATTTTTTTGTAATAATCCTCCGAAAGGCAATAGAAATGGGCTTTTCCAAAGTAGACGCCATGAATAAGTTTGCCATGTTTCAAATAGGTCAGGTGTTGTGATACAGTGGTTGGGTGTAACTGTAAATAGTTTGCGAGCTCTATGTTTGTGCAGAACTTATTGTGTTTCAAACAATCCAGGATTGCCATACGCGCAGGATGTCCCAACGCTTTGGCAATCATAGCTTTTTCAAGGGTTTCCTCGTTGTAGATAGTGTGTTTAATTGCTCCCATGATTTAGGTTTTTCCTATTTAAGTTAGAAGAAATTAGCGTTCAATGCAACCCAGTTTCTGTAAAAAGGCAATTTTACCTCGTTTCATTCAGCACGATCTTCGTATTTTCGAACCCAAGTTTTCACCCCATGGAAAAAATTACTTCTTACAAACCCCTTTGGTCCCTGCCTGTTATCGTAGCAGCCCTTGGTTATTTCGTTGATATTTACGATTTATTGCTTTTCGGGATCGTACGCGAACCTTCACTTTTGGGATTGGGGTTCTCTAGAGCTGAAGTGGATTCCTTCGGAAGTTTGATCATTGATTGGCAAATGGGGGGATTACTCCTGGGGGGAATTCTCTGGGGAATTATGGGAGATAAACGCGGTCGACTTTCTGTACTTTTTGGATCGATCATTATGTATTCCTTGGCCAATATATTTTGTGGTCTTTTACCATATTTCTCTTTGGATAAAGAAAGCGCCGGAACAGCATATCTCATATTGAGATTCATCGCGGGAATTGGTTTGGCTGGTGAGTTGGGTGCAGGAATTACATTGGTGTCTGAAGTATTACCAAAGAATTTAAGGGCTTTGGGAACCTCGATCGTTGCTGGCTTTGGTTTATCAGGTGCAGTGGTGGCAAATTTCACGGTGAAACTGGCCGGTGATTGGTCTGTTGCTTACTTGATTGGAGGTGGAATGGGACTAGCGCTTCTATTGTTGCGCGTTGGAGTGTTGGAATCCGGGATCTACAAACAAGTGAAATCGTCAAATATTAAGCGTGGTAACTTTTTATCTTTGTTTACAAACTGGGACCGCTTTGTCCGTTATTTGCGTTGCATTGGGATCGGGATTCCTACCTGGTTTTGCATTGGGATCTTGGCTATGTTCGGCAATCAATTTGGAGAAGCACTAGGAATTCCTGGAGGTATTTCTTCTGGAGATGCCATCATGTGGGGATACATCGGTATATCAGCAGGAGATTTGTTCAGCGGATTTTTGAGCCATTGGTTGCATTCACGTAAAAAAGCAATTCTTTGGATGATGGTTTTTACGCTGGTTAGTGTGGTCTGGATCTTAAGCGGTACAGTAAAAACAGCGAACATGTACTACTTCCTTTGTTGTTGGTTCGGATTTGGAACCGGTTATTGGGCGATGTTCGTCACAGTAGGAGCGGAGCAATTCGGAACAAACATTCGATCCACGGCAGCAACGACTATTCCCAACATGGTTCGCGGGACTGTGATTCCCATGTCTTTAGCTTACAATGCGCTAAAAGTAACGAGTTTGTCAATCCTTGGAGCAGCTGCTGTGGTGGGTGTAATTGCGTTCATTATAGGGATCTACTCAACCTGGAGTATTTCTGAGACGCATGGGAAGGACTTGGATTTCTTGGAAGAAGATTGATTAAAAATACACCATCGTATTCGGCAATAACTCCCGAATGCGAATTTGTTCTTCCTCAGAAAATGCGTTTCCTTCCAGGTGCAGAATCGATAAATGGGTCAATAACTTGATCTCCTTCGGTAAAACAGTAAGCAGGTTGTTTCGCAAATACAATTCTTCCAATGGTCGCATCTTCGTGATGCACAAAGGCAATTTTGCTAACTGATTTCCATCTAAGTTCAACTGAGTAATATGGCGGATGTGAGAAAAGGAGGATGGAATACTTTTCAATTGATTATTCGATAGATCCAAAATGTTCAATTGCCCCATGTTTCCAAGTTTGGGAAGACTTACCAATACATTATTTGAAAGGTCCAATTCCACCAAAAAGGGTTGGTTAAATGTGTTTTTAGGTACTTGCTCCAAATGATTGTTGCTCAGATCCAAATGCATCAAATAACGCATACTCTTAAATAGATCCGGTAATTTGGTTAATTGATTATTGGATAATTTTAGTGATTTCAACACCAGCAATTCACCCAGATTTTCGGGAACTCCACGCAACTGATTGTTGCTGAGATTTAACGACTTCAAATGCGATAATTTGTGAATGCGTGGATGTACTTTATCCAAACCACAGGAGCTGAGATCAAGATGTTCCACTTCTTTTTTCAGCTTAAAACGAGTGGCTTTGATCGATTTTCGAACCACTTCGTGTTCCATGACGTTTGATTCACAGCGCATGTTGGCCAGTTTCAAACCTTGCGATTCAGCCGATTTTTGGTCTACTTTTCCGGGTTCTGTAAAAA
The DNA here is from genome assembly GCA_964383785.1 of uncultured Fluviicola sp. Classification (GTDB taxonomy): domain Bacteria; phylum Bacteroidota; class Bacteroidia; order Flavobacteriales_D; family Crocinitomicaceae; genus Fluviicola. The sequence goes on along the minus strand of CAYLJB010000093.1, from coordinate 6,360 downwards.
CGAGAGACAGGTTTTCAATGTCCTTTTCAATGGTGTAAAGTCCGCCATTCGTTTTTTGTGCAATGTAGGCCAGATCCGGATTCACGCCATGTTTTGGATTATAACCACAAACTATAACGCGAACAGGAACAGTAACACGATCGATCAAGGATACATCCCGAACGCATGGATAATTATCGGCTATCAATATCACTTCGCTTACGTCCCCGTTTTTCAGTTCGATTGCTTTTAAAATGGCTTCAACATCGTTTTCGGGTCCGTCACCGCCGCCTCCTTTGGACATGACGAGTTGGAACAACAACATCAATCGTTCAATATTGTCCGCATCATCTGTATAAATCCCGCCGGTCTCGCCAATCTTTTTCTTGAAAGTTGGCTTCTCATCTCCATCATTGAAGAGCGTGATCTGCTTAATTCCCGAAATTTGATGATTCAATAAATGCCATTGTACAACCTGGGTTCCATAACCGTACATACTTCCGGTCCAGTCGTTTACAACAATTGCGTTTTGCCATTCCGGATGTCGCGATAGAATCTTGAATACCGTGGAATCTACCATGTAGTAGTTCTGCAGTTTTTTGATCTCTTCGATGTATTGGGTCTGCTTGATCTTGTCGATTTTATTTAAATCCTGAGCTGGCGTCTTTTTTAATTCTTTTTCTAATAAACTGGTTACGATCTTTCGCTGTACGTCAATGGGCTTGTCTTTCATTGCCGCCTTGAGACTGTCCGAAAAGAAGCTCGATTCCTGAATAAAGGCGTAAGAGTTTTTAAGTTCACTCATGTCCGATTGCCGGGAACCTGCCGAACGATCTTCAGCTAGGGGTAATTTCTCAGGGAGCTTTTCGTCAATTACCTCTTCAGGTAATGGTCGGTACCAAATGCGAATGCCGTGTTTCAGCTTATCCACTTGTTGGTCATTTTCACAGTGCGTTTGCAGAATCTTCACCCAATCAATCTCTGATGAATTGAGATCTTCATCCAAAGCAAATAAGTTGCGCAAGCGGTTGAATAAGAGTGGGTAAATTTCATAATAAGTCCCTTTTCGTAAGGGGTATTTGGAATAGACAACATCAATTCGGTACACTTCCACCGTGTCTTTGATCGCTAACCAAGCAGCCTCATTGATGAACCGAGAAGAGCGAAATCCATTCTCCAGAAAAAAGGTGTTTCGTGTAGTATCAACAAACTCATAGATCTCTTCAGTTCTTAGTAATGCAGCAATCTCAGGACCATTTTTTTTGGGATCGCTTAACAAGCTGGTATCAATCCATTCTTGGGCCGATACAGTTCCGGGTGGAAAAACACAAACGAGTAGGAGTATGTAGATCAGGTGTTTCATGTATTCCAAAACTGATTTAACGGTTGATCGATTTAATTATTACTAATCGCGAATTTTTATACCAAGTGGCAAAAGTAAACCGTCCAGATTATTTCTCGAGAATTGGGCGTTCTTCACTTGGTTGTTTCGGATATCAAGGAACACGTTTTTCGCAGATGAACAATCAGCCTGCTCTAAATTGCATTGATGAAAAACGGCATCTTTCAAGTCGGATTCCGTAAAATCAGCTTGTTTTAAATGGGCTTCTGTGAAATCAACCCGTTGCAATTCACAACGAATAAATCGGATGTTGTTCAGTTTTAATTGGAAGAACGAACTGTCTGAAAGATTACATGATTCCAAACCAATAAGATTCAGGTCTTCAAAACGAATTCCCAGCATTTTGCACCCGTCAAAGCTACAGTTTCGAAAAGCAGCTCCGCTCAATTTGATCAGGCTTAAATTACACGCTTTAAAGTCACAATCGATGAATTTGAAATCTCGTAGGTTCAATCCGTTGAGATCTAAATTTTGAAACACGCAATTATCGTATTCACCGACATGTAATGGCTCGGTTAGCGATTCAGGCGTAAACGATTGGTCGGTATAATAGGAAGCACTCATTTTAATTCTAAAAGCGCTTTTTTAGTTCCAATAGTAGCAGTGATGTAATCAATCTCTTTTTTCGGAGAACGAGCAGGGGAGTGGCTTCGACCGTAAAAAATGATCTGCAAATGCAATTTGTTCCACAATTCTCTCGGGAACAATTTTTTCGCATCGCGTTCTGTTTCTTCGACGTTCTTTCCGGAGGTAAGCCCCCAGCGAACCATTAAACGGTGAATATGTGTATCTACCGGAAATGCAGGTACACCGAAAGCTTGAGACATTACAACACTTGCCGTTTTGTGACCAACACCAGGTAATTCTTCCAAGTCTTCGAATGTCTGTGGAACTTCACCGTTGTGCTTGTCTAAGATGATATGCGACAAGTCGTATATGGCCTGGGATTTTCTGGGAGAAAGCCCACAAGGTTTAATGATGTCTCGAATTTCCTCAACGGATAATTTGATCATGTCTTGCGGTCGGGAAGCACGTTTGAACAACAATGGGGTAATTTGATTCACGCGCTCATCCGTACATTGCGCAGAAAGTAATACAGCGATCAGTAGGGTATACGCATCCCAATGATCCAACGGAACCGGAGTTTCCGGATACAGTTTTTCAAGTTCCGCTATTACGTATTGGGCTTTTTCTTTTTTGGTCATACACAAAAATACATAAACAAAAAACGGCACCCGAAGGTGCCGTTCAAAAAAAGGTGGAAATGATTAATGGAAATGTTCGAAATTAAATCCTGTATGGAAATCTACTCCCATTTGTGTTCCAGTAGCGCCAGGCATGTGGATCATGTTGTTGTTTGCCACACTTCCCAAAGTGTGAAAAGCTTTCGCAATATTGGCAGTCAAATGAATCATACGTGACCCACTTGCATCCAGCGTCATAGGCGTTGGGAACACATGGTTCTTTGTTTCCACCACATTGTTTGCTCCGCTAAATCCGCCGATGTGGTAAGTGAACATACCTCCTGATGCTTGAGGTGACATACCTTCCAATTTAAACATGATGTATCCTGAATTCCAACTCCAGAACATTCCATTAGAGGGAGCCAATGCACCTGATTGTGCACCCGAAACATTACGCAGACTATCCACCCCCAAAACATAAGACATTTCAGTATAAGTTCCTGCTGGGAAATTTCCTAAGTTCAAATCTAATGAAGATGGATTAGAAAGGTCGACTAGGAAATACGAGTCAGACATCGCGTGCCAAGTCCCATTTTCATCCTTCAGTTTAAAATTGCTGATGTAGTATTTAGTCGTTGTAAACATCAAAGTATCTCCGGACATTGGGTGTACGTACATGGAATCCAAATAGAACGGATCTTCATTCGGGCCCCAAATGTGCTCCATATGTACAGATACTGTTCCTGGGTTTACAACTGGTTCCGGATCATCTTTTTTACAAGATGAAATCGCGAATATTACAGCACTTAGTGCCAGAATTGATTTAAAAGTTTTCATAATATTTTTTTAAGGAATTAAAATAAATTGTCTTGTTTTCAGAAGCTTTTCATCTTCATGATCTCCTGCTGTTTCAACTACCAAACGAACTGGGATGGTATCTGTCACACTGATTGCTACATCAGATAAAATGGAGTAGCTGGTATTGTGAACATGTTGCAAGTCTTCATACAGCAGATCATTCGTGTTAGCATTGAATAGCTGAATGGAATAGCCATGCATTTCTTTGTTGGCAGATGCTTGAATGGACAGTAAAAAGGATGGCGAACTGTCAATTGTATCGTTTTCATTTGGAGATACAATAGTGATCGAACCACTAAAAGGTACTGTTTCGGCGTCGTCTTTTTTACACGCCCCAAGCACGAAAGCCAGGATTAGGATAAATGGAAAAATGAATTGTTTCATTTGAAAAAATATTGAATTGTTAATGAAAGAGCGAGCTTCTGTTTTGTCAGCCCACCAGATAAGTTTTGAAATACGGGTACCTGTGTATTCCCGCTAAACACCCAGTTTTTCAGGGACCAAGTAAATCCAAGAATGCTTCCAACGATGTTCCCTCGACTTGGAGCGGTACCCAATAATTGCTTCTTGTATAAATCATTGCCATTCCAACTATATTGGACACCGGCAAATGGCCAGATCGCATATTTTCGAAAACTCACGATGGCTCCAGTTTGTAAAGAATTCCCCGGCTTGTAATCGATTTTACTGGTCGTTCTAAGCATTCCATTAGCTTCGAACTGAAAGAGCCATCTATTACGTTGATAGATCAAAGCAGTCACCATGTATGGATCCCATGTTCCTGTACCCGGGTGCAACAGAAAAAAGCGGTTATGAACCTCGTCACGAAGACCTGTCGGAAGTTTAATCCCCCCACCAATTGAAATGCGCAACGCAGTGCCGGCACTGCTGTCTTGGCGGTCGCATATAAAATAGTGCATACCGATCTGACAATCCGCCAAACTAAACACACTGGCCGAAGTATCCGACAATACTTGTTTTTGATAGCTCACAGGAATTTGTCCTTGAAGTTGCCACCTGTTTTTAAAAGGGATCTGAAACCGACATTCCGTGCGAAAGAAACGCTCGTGACTCTTTGTTGCTTCGGTTCCAAAAATTCCTGGATGCGTACTTTCATAGTAACGCACATGTTGTTGAATACCAATCGCTGGTCTGTTTCCAAATGCTTGCAATCCTGGTGTGAACGCGGCTGAAGAAGAACCACAAACATCACAGGAATAAGAAGCTGGAATGAAACCGACGAAGGATACCCAAGCGATAATTAAACGCATGAGATTTTAAAATTTCGTTCGATAATAGAATACGTATTACAAAACGAAACTGCTCGGCGGACGAAGTTGTTTGGATGATGGATCAAAGCCAACACCGGAGATATAAGGAACATGCAGTGTTGTCTTAATTAAAATAGTCCCACTTACTGGAACGGATAATGGCATCACATGCGAGAAGTATTCACTGTCCTTTAGTTTCAACGGAGGAATGATTGGCTTCTCTTTTTGTTGCTGTTCCTCTTGCATGATCTTTTGGAGCTGATCAGCGAGGTAACACTTACCGTTACACAGAATTTGTGGCTTATTTCTATTGATACAAAATTCTTCCGCCAACGCTTTTTGATTGGCATAGAAATGCACATTCCAGGTAAACGCAGCCACGTCCTTCCACAGTAGGGATACCGCGAAGAAAACAAGTAAGATGCTGCGTAACTGATTCATTTATCGGATAGCTGGGAAAGAGTTTGGATCGAATTCATTCATGATCGCATACGCCGTCTCAACGATATCGTCAATGCTTGGCTTCGAGAAATAATCTCCATCTGTTCCGTATGCCGGACGATGATCCTTCGCACTCAAAGTAACCGGTTGAGAATCCAGGTATTTAAATCCACCTTGTTCCACCAAGATCTTATCCAACATGAATGCCGTTGCTCCAGAGCTAACATCTTCGTCTACGATCAATAAACGATTTGTTTTTTTCAATGACTCAACGATGCTGTGGTTGATGTCAAATGGCAACAAGGTTTGCACATCGATCAATTCAACAGAAATTCCAAGTTCTGTCAAGGTCTTAGCTGCAAGTTCGCACAAGTTGAAAGTAGATCCGTAGGATACTAAGGTAATGTCCGCTCCTTCTTGCACTACTTCAGGAACTCCAAGTGGAGTAGTGAAGGTACCAATGTTGGTTGGCATCGGCTCTTTCGTACGGTAGCCATTCAATGGTTCGATCACCAATGCAGGTTCATCTCCTTGCATCAATGTATTGTAGAATCCAGCAGCTTTGGTCATGTTACGCGGAACACATACGTGAATTCCACGCAAGGCGTTTACGATCATTCCCATTGGAGAACCGGAGTGCCAAATTCCTTCCAAACGGTGACCACGCGTTGAAACGATCAACGGCGCTTTTTGTCCACCTTTGGTGCGGTATTGAACTGTTGCTAAATCATCTGACATGATCTGAATGGCATACAACAAGTAATCGAGGTATTGGATCTCTGCAATTGGACGAAGTCCACGCATCGCCATACCGATACCCTGACCAATGATCGTGCATTCGCGGATACCAACATCGCTCACGCGCAAGGCTCCAAATTGTTCCTGCAAACCTTCCAAACTTTGGTTAACACCACCGATCTTACCGGCATCTTCCCCAAAGATCAATGACTCCGGATAGTTCTCGAAAATATATCGGAAGTTTTCACGCAAGATAATGCGACCATCTTCCATTGTTGGAGTTGATTCATAAGTAGGCGCTACAGCAGGCACAGAAAGTGCTTTTTGCTCAGACTCTGAATGCAAGTAAGAGCTGTAACGATCAAAATTCTTAGCGGTTTCTGAATCCAACCAAGCGATCAATGCAGCTCTTGCCGGACCATTCTCACCACGAACCATGCGCAATACTTTACGCACCGTATTGAAGATGTCCTTGCGAATTGGCTCC
>CAYLJB010000092.1:1638-11665 GCA_964383785.1 uncultured Fluviicola sp. | reverse complement strand
GTTCGCAATTAAGAACTATGAAAATTTACAAACCTCCACGCTGGATAGATCGGTTAACGCCATCATTCACGTGGAGGTTTTCTGTTTCTGAACCAACCATCTTCCTCACTTTCGACGACGGACCACACCCGGATGTCACCCCATTCATTCTGGATGAACTAGCAAAACGCAATTGGAAAGCCACTTTTTTCTGTGTAGGAGAAAATGTCAAACGTTACCCGGAAATAGTAGCACGTATCGAACGTGAAGGTCACCAGATTGGTAATCACACCATGCATCATCTAAAAGGAACCCAAACCAAAACGGAGGCCTATTTAGAAAACATGCGGGCATTTGAGCAGATTAAATCGACCAGGTTGTTTCGTCCGCCTTACGGAAGAATATTACCGAAACAAGCCCGGCAAATCGCCAAAACACATCAAATTATCATGTGGTCCTGGTTGTCCTATGATTATGACCTTTCACATTCCGATCAAAAGATCTTGGATGCGCTTGAACATGTAAAAAAGGGAGACATTCTAGTTTTTCACGACAATTTCAAATTGGCCTCACGCCAAAAGCAATTGATTCCAGCTGCTTTCGATCAACTGGAAAAAGAAGGGTTTCATTCGGCAACTATGCCTTTCGACGTTTAAAGATCGGAACTGTTGAGCAAGGCTCCCCGTACATCACCGAACTACATAGTGGCTGCACGCGTTCTAAGAAAAGCGCCATCATTCCTTCCGGATTTGGAATGTCTGAACATCCTTTGATGATCAACTTCCCGTCGCGGAATTGCTCTATATCCAATGACCGAATGGTCTCAGCCATGGCATTCTGCCTTGCCAACTGTACATCACCAACCGTAATTCCGGCAGCGATACCGATCAACTGTGAACTGACCAACATATAGGCCCATGAAGGAAGGATCGCATCTGCAGAACAATAAATGTAAATATGCTTTCCAGCGTATTGCGACCAGTCATGGGATTTCACAAAGTCACGAAAATCCTTTTCCTTTAACACCAACCCATTCCACAAATACGGCTCAAAATCGAAGCCTGCAAAATGATCGTTCTTTGGAAGGTAATCAGCCAGATCAACGGCGATCAGCCCACTATTTTGAACGCGATTTACTATCTCAGTCATGCTACAAAAATAAAGCAAAGTGATGGAAAGAAGACCATTCTAACACACAGCAACTACATGTGATGGTATTTTAACATTTTTTTCTTTTCAAATCCTTCACGAACAGCTACTTTTGATGTGTCAAATACTTGGTGATGAAGTACTTTTTTGCAATCGCAACCATTGGCTTAGTTGCTTTCAGTTGCTCGGAAAACAAATCTGAGAAGAAGATCATTAAGATCGAGAAGAAGGTGATGTATAAACCAATGACTGCAGTAACGCCAAATCGTAAGCTGAATGTGGAAGTCTCTGGAATGACCTGCGAGCATGCTTGTGGAGGCTCGATCCGAATGGCTTTGAAAAACACGAATGCTGTCGACCGCGTACAATTCGATTTCGAGGACGGAAGAAAAGTAAACACAGCGATCATCACTTTTGACAAAAACAAGATCTCAGCCGACGAAATTGTTGCGATCATTGAAAAAACAAATGACAACCAGTTCACTACCGGGAAAGTAAGTTCAGAATCTTTCACTGCTCCTAAAGCAGGACCTCAAACAGAAAAAGAGGTGATTACCGAAAAAACGATCGAAACCACAAAAATGAATATGGATGCAGAAACGGGTTTTGAATTTCCGAATCTGTATAAACTCTTCTCAAAAATCATTTCTTAGTTGGATAGATAGCCTTAGCGTGGTAATTTTGCCGCATGAAACTGCATCACCGCATAATTGGAGAAGGGAAACCCCTTATTGTACTTCACGGACTTTTCGGTAATTCTGACAATTGGCAAACGCATGCCAAAAAGTTGGCTGATTATTTCCAAGTGATCCTTGTTGATCAACGCAATCACGGACATTCCGATTGGACCGAAGCATTCAATTACGACCTTCTTGCGGCAGATCTACTTGAGTTGATGGATGATCTTCAACTCAAAAAAGCCCTTTTATTGGGTCATTCCATGGGGGGTAAAACCGTTATGCGTTTTGCACAATTACACGAAGAGCGCATTGAGAAAATGATCGTGGTTGATATCGGTGTGAAACAATATCCGATGCATCATCAAGAGATCCTCAAAGGAATTCATGCCGTTTCTTCAAGCGCTATGGATTCCCGTTCAGAAGCCGAAAATCTTCTAGCTCCCTATGTTCCGGAAATGGGAACTCGCCAATTCCTCTTGAAAAACCTGTATTGGAAAGAAAAAGGAAAACTTGCTTGGCGCATGAACGTGGAAGTATTAGAACGTGAAATGCCTTACATCCTAGCTGCTTTGCCGGAAGAAGAGGTTTTCACTCCTACGCTATTCATTCGCGGCGATCGCTCCAACTACATTTTGGATGAAGATTTTCACCAACTGGAGACCTATTTCCCGGATTCACATGTGGAAACCATCCATGGCGCCGGACACTGGGTACATGCAGAGGCCCCAGATCTTTTCATGAATGCAGTTTTGGAGTTTTTAGTGAGATAGTGTGAATTTAATTGGCAAGGTGTAAAATGAATTCACTTGCTTACCTGCGATTTCTCCCGGTTTCCAGTTTGGCATTAACCTTATCACCCGAACAGCCTCCGTATCACATTCCGGACAGTCCGGCACTCCCTTTTTCACGACTACGTTCGATATTTTTCCATTTTCAGACACCACAAATCGTACAAAACATTTTCCTTGGTATCCTTTTTCTTGTGCAACTGCTGGATAATTCAAATGCTCTTGGAGGAATTTTCTCATTTCATTGATTCCTCCCGGAAATTCGGCAGGAACATCCACAATTTCGTATATCTCCTTTTCCTCCCTTGGAGGGGGTTCATATGCAACTCCTTCTAGAGCGACAAAATCAACCGGACCAAAATCAGAATATGCAACATCAACAGGCTTACTCGAAACAAATGCATCTGGAAAATAGCGCGTATAGTAATCATTGAAACCTTTGGGTCCATTCTTTCTGTAGTGTTCTTCCGTTTGCTCATAAATACGATTCAAGACTTGAAGCTTTTTATCCATCTCCATAAAATCGTTATTCAATACGTTTGCCATGGAATCATAAATCGCACCATATCGTTGCATCAAATTGCGCGCTAGGAACAAGTTCCGGATCGATGAAACAAGGACAGTTGTGTCCAATTTTAATTGCTCAATGAGATTCGTGTATTCCCTATTTTGATCCTTGATCTTCTTTGTTTTCAGAATGGAGGAATATTGCGTGCGTTCCAATCTGGTTACACGATACTTTTCAGTGGAATCGGTAAGTTCCCTAAAGAGTAAATTGGGCACTTTGTAGTCGCTTATGGATTCCCGCGTAAAAGCAATGTCCTTGGTGGCTTCTAAATCTTTCAGCTGATCGTATTTCCTCAAAGCTTCGCGCTGACATTCCTTCAGTTTTCTTTCAGTTAGAAACGCCTCTGAGGTACTTTCAATGTATAATTTACTTTCAAACGTCCCTACTTGCAAGATCGAATCAAAGCTGTCAAACTTGGCATTGTAATCCAAAATTAATTTCAAGTACTCTTGCTGTAGTGCCTTGTTCAATTTTCTTGCAGATTGTGCATGCGCTTGAAAACTCAACAGAACTGTTAATAGAATAAAGTTTCTCATAATCATCCTACCATTTTTAATATTACTCGGAAACATAGAATTTAACCGGCAATGAATAATACGTTTTTGCTGGTTTACCATTCCTCTTGCCAGGTATCCAATTCGGCATGAGTTTCAAAACACGAAGTGCCTCCTCGTCGCATTCAGGACAGTTCGGAACTCCCTTTTTTACAACAAAGTCTGAAGGAACACCAGTTTCAGAGATTGTGAATTGAACAATGCATTTTCCATTAAAGCCCTTTTCGATAGCTTTCGACGGATAGACGACATTTTGAGCCAAAAACTTCTTTAAAGCCTCAAGACCTCCGGGATATTCTGGATCCTCCTCAACAATTTCATAAATAATGTTTTCATCAGGACGCTTTGGTACCGGTGATTCTACCACCTCACTCATTGGCATAGCCTCCGAAATTCCTTGAAAGACCTGTCTGTACTCCGGAGGAAAATTTTCTGCTCCCTTCTCATTGAATTCAATGCGCAATTGTCTTAGACGATTATCCAATTCACTGAAAACCTTTTCAGCAAATAGCGCCTTTGAACGATTGGATTGAAGCATCTGGTCGAGCTCCTGCATCACACCCGGAATAGAATCCATTAATCGTCTTATCTCGCGTTGATCGCGTAAAAGGTTAGCCGTAGCTTCCCAAATTTGCTGGTTGATCCCATCGATCCAGACGTTCTGTTCTTTGGTAGTATAATGTGCGCCCTCCTCAAGATCCCAAGTGCGCTTTGAACGAAAATATTGGTTCTCTAATTCCCGATATACTCCCCGATGTGTCGTAAATTTATAAGTAACCGCCAATCTTGTTAACGAATCCATGTTTCGTTTGTAGGGCGCATCTTGTTTCAACTTTTGAAGGTCTTGGTAATGACTTTTTGCCTCACCCTTTTTGCGGTCAAAATTTGTAGTATAGGTTCGATTCACGTCATAACCCTCACGGATCAACTTCGTTTGTCCGGCATATTTCAACTGAATTTGCTGATACGCGGAAAATACGGAGTCGTAATTCTTTTGTTGCCAGGCAAATTCAGTGCGCAGCTGAGCGTTCAATTTCTTTGGCGTCTGGCCTAATACGATCAGCGTAAAGAATGAAAATAATATAGACAGAAATTGGTTCATCGGTGGATGTTTCGGTAAAAATATCAATTATTCAACCAAGGTTTGAAATCCATTGGATTATCTAGTATATTTTGCTTAATCCTTTCAAATTGACTCGAATTTCTAACAATTACATCGTTGTACCGAGATTGCCATTCAAAAGTCAATTTATTAACTAGGAATTATTTAACTACTACTGATTATTAACAGCTTGAAAAAGAAGAAACTAAGGTTAAGCAATAGGAAAGAAAAGGAAATCTCTGATAACAAAAAAGTGGGGACTAGTCCCCACTTTCTAATTTCAATTATACTGTCTGATCTTTCTTCTTCACCATGGTCAAAATGGTGGCAATACCTACCAAAGGCTGATCAGTATCATCCAACATTTCCACCAACCACTTCACAACCCCTCGTTGGATCATAGTTTTTGGATCTGCTTCGTTTGGAGTAACATCTTGACTCACCTTTTCCTTGCATGTGAAGCGGATATGGATCTTAGCACCTGCATATACAGGTTTGGTAAATCGCAACTCATCGATTCCGTAATTCAACAAAACCGGATTGATCTCATAGCTATCTACAAACAATCCTGCTGAAATGCTCATGATCAAGTAACCATGTGCCACTTGCTCGTCAAACATCGTACCTGCAAAATTCGTCTCGCGCTTGTGCGCATAGAAATTATCGCCACTCAATGCTGCAAATGCATCGATATCTTCAGGTGTGATCAAGCGACTATCCGTGATCAACTGATCACCAACTTGTAATTCCTCAAAGTGCTTTTTAAACGGATGGACCGCATCCAGATTTCCTTTTGCTCCTTGCTGGTATTGTTGGGTGATCGCCGTGATTGTTGTTGGATGTCCTTGAATCGCTGTGCGCTGCAAATAGTGCATTACTCCTCGCTTACCACCCATTTCTTCACCACCTCCGGCACGACCTGGACCACCATGCGTCAACAACGGCATTGGTGAACCGTGACCTGTACTTTCCTTAGCACATTCTTTATTCAACACCAAAATACGTCCGTGCATGCTCGCCGCACCCAAAACATATTCCTTTGCTTCTTTATCACACGGCGTAACGATAGATGAAACCAAAGATCCTTTACCCATTTTAGCAAGAGAAATGGCATCATCTAAAGATTTGTAAGGCATAATTGTCGCCACCGGACCAAATGCTTCAATGTCATGAACCGCTGTTTTATTGAACGGATCATTGTTGCGGAATAGAATTGGTGAGAAGAATGCTCCTTTCGAACGATCAGCTCCAACCACTTCGAAATTCTCCACATCGCCGTAAACGATTTCTTGACTTTGTGCCAATTCCATCACACTACTTCGTACAGCTTCCACCTGACTCAAAGAAGCCAATGAACCCATGCGCACTCCTTCCACACTTGGATCTCCAACCTTTACACTTGCTAATCGCCCGGCAACCGCTTGTTGTACTTCATCGATCAAATTCTCTGGAACTAAAATACGTCGTACGGCCGTACATTTCTGTCCTGCTTTTACAGTGATCTCGCGCGTAACTTCCTTTACAAACAACTCGAATTCCTCGGTACCCGGCACTGCTTTTTCTCCTAAAATGGATGCATTCAGCGAGTCGGCCTCTAAGTTGAATGGAACGTTCTCACGAGAAATAACCGGGTTTGCCTTCAATTTCAATCCAGTTGAAGCACTTCCAGTAAAGGTTACTACATCCGAACTTTGAACGTGATCGATCAATTCTCGAGCAGAACCTGAGATCAATTGCAAAGAACCTTCCGGCAAAATTTTAGATGCGATGATATCTTGAACAACTACTTCGGTCAAGAATCCGGTAGCACTTGAAGGTTTTACCACAGCAGGAACACCCGCCATAAGATTCACCGCAATTTTTTCCAACATTCCCCAAACCGGGAAGTTAAATGCATTGATGTGCACCGCAACTCCTTCTTTCGGCACCATAATGTGATGTCCAATAAAAGTTCCGTTTTTAGAAAGTGGTGCCGCTGTACCATCTACATAAAACGGTAAATCCGGGAATTGACGACGTAAAGAAGCGTTCGCAAACAAGTTCCCAATACCACCTTCGATATCGATCCAAGAATCAACACGCGTTGCTCCGGTCCAAGCCGAAACCTGGTAATATCTTTCTTTGCGTTCTAAGAGGTACATCGCCAAAGCTTTGAGCATTTGCCCACGTTCTTGGAATGTCATTTTTCGCAATACCTTACCTCCGGTAGTGCGACCGTAATGCAAAACAGCAGCAAAATCGATCCCAGCACTCGATGCAGTTCCAATGTGATCTCCTGTAATTGCATTGTAGACATTTTGCTCCACTCCTTCACCTGCAACCCATTGTCCGCAGATATAATTCTTTACTTGTATCATGAGAATTTAATTGTCCATTTTTAAATCGCTATCAAAGATAGGATTCCAAAGAGACATGCCATCAACCCCACGCAATTTTTATCGTCACACCCTACTGATTCTTTCTGACGTCCTTTGTCCTTAGTCCTTTGTCTCGAGTCTTTTGTCTAAAGACTTATGTCTCATATCCCTCGTCCAAAAGTCACAATGTCCTCTGTCTTTTGTCTTTTGTCCAACAACAATATCCTAATATCTTAAAATCCTATAGTCCTAACATCCTAAAGTCTTAACATCCTAAAGTCCAAAAATCCTAACATCTAAAATCCCATCTTAACACCTCACAACATTTCCTTAACACAGATTTAATCTAAATACAAAAAACACGCTATCCCTTTAAAAACGAGTGGGAACACTTCACTTAAAAAATGATACACTTTGCTAAAAACCACCAGAAGAAAAAAATAGAGTGACCTGCTATTTAAATCCTTTTTAGTATGTTTGAGCCCTAAACATGTAAAGTTTCAATAATAACTAAATTATGAGCAAGACAAAATCAGGAGGAGGTTTTTCATCATTGGTTGCCTCGTTAGCTATTGTAATCGCTGTAGTAATTGGCGTTTTGGTGTACAAGTTCATTTTGGGAGACCCATCGAACTTCGTTGACAACAACCCAGATGAACACCCAGTGGACGGTAACTTATTGGGTACAATTTACAAAGGAGGGGTGATCGTACCTTTCTTGATCGCTACCAACATTACGGTATTGATCTTCGCAGTAGAGCGTTTCATCACGTTGGCGAAATCAAAAGGTCGTGGAAACATCGACAAATTCGTAGTGAAAGTAAAAGCGTTGTTGGAAGAAGGTGACGTAGCAGGTGCTATCGAAGCTTGTGACCAACAGCAAGGTTCTTTGGCTAACGTAATGCGTGCCGGATTGGAGAAATACGCTGTATTGGCGAACGATTCTTCAATGGACAAAGAGAAAAAATTGGAATTGATCAAAGAAGAGTTGGAATCAGCTACTTCATTGGAATTGCCAATGTTGTCTAAAAACTTGGTTGTTATTTCAACTTGTGCATCAGTAGGGGTATTGATCGGTTTGATCGGTACGGTAATTGGTATGATCCGTTCATTCTCTGCAATGGCAGGTGGAACACCGGATACAGCGCAGCTTTCTGTAGGTATCTCTGAGGCCTTGATCAACACGTTCTTGGGGATCTTCGCTTCTACTATTTCTATCTTGATGTACAACTTGTTTACTACAAAGATCGACCAAATGACGCACTCTATGGATGAGGCTTCTTTCGCGATCGCTCAAAGCTTTGACAACAAAGCGAAGTAATTGCTAGTAAAACAATTTTACAAACAGATTAAATAACACGGAATGGCAAAGATTAAAATGCCCAAAGGTACTCCCAGCCTCGACATGACGCCGATGGTTGACTTGGCTTTCCTTTTGGTGACATTCTTCATGCTTAATGCGAATTTCCGTTCCAACGAACCAGTTGACGTATCAATTCCGTCTTCTATTGGTGACAAAGAGATCCCGCAAAAAACGTTGATCCTTGTAACTGTAGATAACCGCGGACGTGTGTTCTTCAACGCTACCGGCGAAGAAGTGCGCAAGAACGTACTGGCAAAAATGATTGATACGTACAAGGTAAAATTGAGTCCAAAACAATTCGATGAGTTCTTGAAGATCTCTTCTATCGGTTGCACCATGGCTGAATTACCGCAATACCTATCGGTTGATAACGAAGGAAGGAAACGTTTTGAGACGAATGGCATCCCGGCAGATACAGTTGGTAAACGCAACGAATTGAAAGATTGGTTGGCTTTTGCAAACGAAGAAATGCTGGCTTACGGAAAAGTAAAGTTCCAGGAGGATAGCGAAAATCCACCGTCTCAAGCCCCAGTTTTGGCTGACGACTACAAACCTAAGTTTGTATTAAAGGTGGAAGCAAATGTGGAATACGCCTACGCAAGAATGGTGATTGAAACATTCCGCGACCTGAACTTGAATAACCTACATTTTGTCACCTCGCAAGAGGCCAAACCTTAAAATATCGAAGTAAAATGGCAGAAATAGTAGACAACGGCGGAGGCGCCGAAGGCGGAAAGAAGAAACGCAGACCCAAGAAAGGTTCGCCGCGCATCGACATGACGCCGATGGTTGACCTTGGTTTCTTGTTGTTGACCTTCTTCGTGTTAACTTCTACCTTTTCAAAACCGAAAGTGATGTCTTTGGTATATCCTGCTAAACAAGAGGATACACAAGATAAGCAAGAGCAAGTTGTAAACAACGCGATTACTTTTTTGGTAACCAAAGACCGTATTTTCTATTATAAAGGTGAGTTCAACCCAAAAAATGGTCCGAAAACAACATTGACAGAAACCAATTTTGGTCCGGATGGTGTGCGTAAATTACTTGCAGAAGAGAACAAATATGTGATCGACGAAGAACGCAAACTTCAGGACAAACTGCAACGCAAACAAATGGTTGATTCTGTCTACACCAAGGAGTTGATTAAAGTGAAGAAAAACAAAAAGGCTTTGAAAGTATTGGTGAAAACAGATACGAAAGCTCTGTGTAAGAACTTCATCGACTTGGTGGATGAATTGTATATCGCCCAAATTGGTATGATCGCTCCGGTGGACATGATGTTGGACGAACAGAAACTAGTTGACGCTAAAACTAAATAATATGCTACCAGTTATCATTATTTCAGTATTAATAGCCGGACTATCTTTGTACGACTATTTAAGCTCACGCAATTGGCAGGAGGTAACTTCTGCTGAGCGCAATGCCATCGTTTTTGAAGACAGAAACCATGCATACGGAGCTTATCAGATCCGCAAATCTTACGGAAA
>CAYLJB010000092.1:0-1538 GCA_964383785.1 uncultured Fluviicola sp. | reverse complement strand
GAAGTAGTAGAAGAGCCGGCAGAATACCCTGGAGGTATCAACGAAATGCGTAAGTATTTGGCCGAAAACATCAACTACCCGGATATCGCTCGTGAAATGGGTTACCAAGGAAAATGTTACTTGCGTTTCGTTGTTTCTGAGAATGGTTTCATCTCAAACGTGGTCGTGAAAAAAGGAGTTCCGGATTGTCCGGAATGCGACAAAGAAGCGATCCGCGTAGTAAAATCCATGAAGCAGTGGAAACCTGCTAAGAACAATGGTAAACCGGTAAACAGTTATTATACCTTACCTGTTTCATTCAAACTAGGATAAATCGTTTAATCGATACAAGTTCCCCCGGTATTCGCTTATCGGGGGATTTTTTTGACCATGAGTAATAAAACATCCAACTTCTTATCCGGCTTCATCATCGCAGTCTGCTTGATCTTCGCCTATTTTGCACATTTCACAGCAGCTTTCAATGATAAAATGGGGCCCGATCAACGTGGTATTTTTGTCATAATGATGCTGGCCTATGCTGCTTTTCGAGGTTTTAGACTTTATAAGAATATTCAAAAACAAAAAGAGTCATGAAATTCGCTTGGATCTTTTCGGTACTTACCGCTAGTGTAATTATTGCATGTTCCGGTTCTCCTTTTGGGAAAGACAACGACACGCACAGTCGCGGTTACAAAACTATGATCGCTGATGAGGCATACCAACCTTTATTGCGAACAGTGAGTATGACTTTCTCCGGACTATATCCAAAAGCCACCATAAATTTTGAATATCGTTCCGAATCAGAAGCACTTAATGCACTCATCAAAGACGAAACAAAAACCATCTTCGTTTCGCGCGATTTCACCGAAAAAGAAAAGGCCAAATTGGTAAAGTCTAATATTCAGGCAAAAGCCATCATCTTCGCTTACGACGCCGTAACTTTTATCCTACACCCTTCTGTAACCGACACTATTTTTTCAGAAGAACAGATCAAAGAACTCTTGATAGCCAATTCAGGCAAAAACACAATGGTCTTCGATCAAGTACAATCATCCAATTTCAACTTTTTACAACGACATTTCGGGATCTCGAAATACGGTAAGAACGTTAAGGCCTTGGCAAATACTCCGGAGGTGATCAAATACGTGAGCGAGCATCCGGAAGCAATAGGGGTTGTCGGCTTTGCATGGTTTTCTGACATGGAAGATCCAATTGTACAGGCGCAATTGAAACATGTTCGCGTGGCACACATCCTCAATAAGAAAGACAACAAGGCTTACCAACCGCACAGCTACAATTTGCGCGAAAGCCTCTACCCTTTCCGGAAAGAGATCTATTGTTTGAACAAGGGCGCAGCAGATGGACTCAATTCCGGGTTCACCGTTTTCCTGGAAGATGAAAAAGGTCAGATGTTAATTCATAAGACAGGATTGCTTCCTTACAGAAAAACGCCACGTATGTTCAATTTTGAGTTTGAGTGATCGCATGTTCACAACAGACTCAATCAATTGACCGACAAATCAATAAAGGACACCTTTGACATAATAGAAGGTTAAATT
>CAYLJB010000091.1:0-11667 GCA_964383785.1 uncultured Fluviicola sp. | reverse complement strand
TACAAATCATTTATCGTCAATTAATCAATAAATCCATCGGTGTGAAATTCGTGTTCTAAGCTGCTAATTACCTACTTTTGTGGCATGCAAGACACGTCGCAAACCATTTGTGCTTTATCCACAGCTCCAGGAGTTGGAGCTATCGCGCTGATCCGTTTATCCGGAAAGGATGCCCTATCGTTGGTAAGCGCCTGTTGCGGCAAAGACTTGACGCTAGTTCCAACGCACACCGCTCACTTCGCACGTTTTCGCGACACATCCGGAAAAGTGCTGGACGAAGTGGTGATCACGGTATTCAAAGACGGCAAAAGTTTTACGGGGGAAAACACGGCCGAGATCGCTTGTCACGGTTCTACCTACATCCAACAAATGATCTTGAAAACCTTGCTGGAGCGTGGTTGTCGCATGGCTGCACCCGGTGAATTCACGATGCGTGCTTTCATGAACGGGAAAATGGACTTGTCGCAAGCCGAAGCCGTTGCCGACCTGATCGCATCCGAAAGTAGCAAGGCCCACGAGGTGGCCATGAACCAAATGCGCGGTTCTTTCTCCCATGAATTGAAGGATTTGCGCGAGAAGTTGATTCACTTTGCATCCATGGTGGAATTGGAACTGGATTTTGCAGAAGAAGACGTTGAATTTGCAGATCGTACTGAATTACGTGCTTTGGTTGACGAAGTACTGGCCTATATCGCCAAGCTGATCCGTTCCTTTGAATTGGGGAATGTATTGAAGAACGGCGTACCCGTTGCCATCGTTGGTGCACCGAATACCGGTAAGAGCACCTTGTTGAATCAGTTATTGGGTGAAGAACGTGCGATCGTGAGCAACATTGCGGGAACCACCCGCGACGTCATTGAAGAGACCTTGAATATCGATGGGATCTTGTTCCGTTTGATCGATACTGCCGGAATTCGTGAAGGCGC
Organism: uncultured Fluviicola sp.; assembly: GCA_964383785.1. GTDB lineage: Bacteria > Bacteroidota > Bacteroidia > Flavobacteriales_D > Crocinitomicaceae > Fluviicola. Next base: position 10,741 of record CAYLJB010000091.1, on the reverse strand, counting down.
TGACACCATTGAAGCTATTGGAATTGAGCGCTCGCATCAAAAGATCCAACAAGCCAAGGTAGTGATCGTTATGTGCGATTTCGGTGATCTTGGTTCGGCTGCAGAAGATCATTTATCCATGGGTCCGATTGAGGCCATGACTTGGGCAGACACCTTGGTAGAACAATACCCGGAAAAACGCATTGTTGTGGTTGGGAACAAAGCAGATCTCCGTCCGGCAAATCAAGATGCACTTTGGTATAATTGCAAGGCCGCTTTCATTCCGCTTTCAGCAAAAACCGGTGAAGGCATGCACGACTTAACGGCTTGGTTGAGCGAGCAAGTACTGGGTGATTTCAATACACAAACCGACACAATCGTTTCGAATGCCCGTCACCTGGAAGCATTGCAGCGCGCTCAAAGCAGTTTGACAGCCGCAAAAAATGGTTTGGAAACCGGCATCACCGGCGACTTTGTAGCCATGGACATCCGTCAGGCCTTATTTGATCTGGGCAGTATCACCGGTGATATATCTACAGAAGATCTACTTGGGAACATCTTTGCCAAGTTTTGTATTGGAAAGTAGGGTTTCATCCACTTTGGCAAAATAGTTGTAATTTGGTGGAAAATGCTTTTTGTCATGAAACGACTATTTTCCTTATTGACCGTTATAGCGCTTGGGTGGAATGCATCCGCTCAGAAAACCCTGAAAATGCTGGTGCATGAAGTGCCTCAGAATTGTCAGCGCATGATGCCGCAACAATGTTTGAACGTAAAGATCAACGGGGCAAAAGAATGGGAACTGTTTTACGACCGCATTCAAGGATTTGAATACCAACCAGGCTACGTTTACCAGATTGTTGTGATCGAAACGCCACGTCCGGAGCCAGTTCCTGCGGACTTATCGAAAATGACCTACAAACTTTCCAAGATCGTTTCCCAAAAAGCCGTTCCGGTGTCGGATCAAGTAGTGCACTGGAAGATCGCTAAGATCAACGGTAAAGCTCCAAGCAATGAAAATGTGTGGCTTGGTTTCTCGGATAATTCGGACCGCTTGAGCGGACAATTCGGTTGTAATACTTTCAATGGTGGCATTACCTGGAATTCCAAGAAAACGAAGATCACTATTGGCGAATTGGCAGGCACGCGCATGTACTGCGAGGGATTCATGGACGAAGAAAAAGCGATCTCTGATGCCTTGCGCAACCAAACCTTTAAACTGACTACCAAAAACGGCGTTTGGGTGTGGAAATCAAAGAAAACAACCATAGAATTGGAAGCAGTTGCCGTTGAAAAACCGGCAATCGAAGAGAAATCTCCATGGGACTACTTCTCGAATAAGAAATTGGTGGTGTTGCAAGTGAACGGAACGTCCATTGGCGATATTCCTGCACATTTCATCTTCGACAACCGTTCATGGCGTTTTGCAGGTAGTAACGGCTGTAACCAGATCTCCGGAGGATTCAACAGCGACGGTACAACGATCAATTTTACGGATGTGGTAAGCACTAAAAAAGCTTGTATCGATGAGAACATCTCCCGCATAGAACGTGAATTGATGGAGATAATGCGTATGTCTGGTCTAACGATTGATTTCGCAGAACGCGTGTTGAATGTCTATGACGTTACCGGCCGCTTGGTATTGATGGTGGCGGTAAACGACAAGAAATAAACGAATGAATTGCAAAAAAAATGCGGGTCTTTCAACCCGCATTTTTTGTTTAGAATCCTAAGACCAAACGTGTCATGAGATGAATCCCGGCTTGCGGGTAATAGAAGTTCTCAGTAGTGGTAGTTCCACCGTAGACATAACTGTAGGTGTAACCGTTGTTCTCGTAAACTTCATTGAGGATATTGTTGACTTGAACGCCCAGTTTCACATACTTGATGCGTTTATCAGAAGCACTTTCCAAGGTATAGTTTACTCCCAAATTATTTACCAAATAAGCATCAATGCTACGTGCGCGATTGGAAATATTGTCCAGGTACTGACGACCAACATACTTTGTAGTCCAGCTTACTTCCAAATTGCGGATCGGATCGTACAGGATTCCTAGTCCGGCAACTACATTCGGTGAAAATGCCAGATCCGTATTGCTGTGCTCGATGGCAAACTGTCCACCATTGTCGTAATCATCTCCATACTCTGTAAATGCAACCACTTTATTCGAGCTCAATGTCAATGTTCCGCTTACACTCAATTTGCGCATGATCTTATAACCTGCTTCCAATTCTAATCCGGCACGGTAACTATCCTTCACGTTAGTGCGCGTATATCCTCCCACGTCGTTGATCTGTCCTGTCAAGATCAATTGATTGTTGTAATCCATCCAGTATACATTGGCACGCACCAACAAACGTGTGTTGCTGTAGCGGTAACCCAATTCGGTATTGTATAGCGTCTCATGAACCGGTTTTTTTCCGCCTACCGGTTGACGGAAATCGTCGCGCACCGGCTCGCGGTTTCCAACAGCAAAACTTCCGTAGAATTGACTTTTATTCGACAAATTATAGGACAAACCTGCCTTCGGGTTGAAGAAAGAGAACGTCGTATTTTCTTTCCCTTCCACCAAAGCACCATTTACTTCAGAAGTGCCCAAATAGGTGTAGTCTATGAAACGGTATTGCAAGTCACCATAAAAATTCCATTTCTTCCATTCGTAAGATGAACGCACGTAGGTACTCACCTCCGCTTTGCGCGCATTGTCGAAATAATAGCGATGACGAATGTCGCTGTTTGAAGCAAATTGTGCCCAAATTACTTCTCCGAAATGGTCTCCGTCGTAGTTATTCGCCGCTCCACCCCAGGTAAATTTCAACCCTTTCTTACCGATATATTGCACCGAATAGATGGCTCCATAGAAATGATTGTCTAACCACTTGCGACGGATCAGATCCGTGCTGGTAATGGTATCTGAAGTCAGGATCACAGGGTCTAGACCGTAAGTCGCCATATCTTGTCCGGCTTTATATTCCTCGTAATAACCGCGACCATAAGTATAATGACCCGAAAGGTTCAAGATCCATTTTTCTGCCAAACGATGCGTGATGTGCAATTGGTAATGATCTTGTTGGTAATGGTCCACTTGATTGTCGTACATGTAGTAATTGTAAGTGCGCCCGGAATTCAATAAGTTTTCGCGATCTTCATCCGAAAGCCAGTTTCTATCAGCATAAGCCAACATTCCGGCTACATCCCCTTTCACGCGACTTTCAGGCGTTCCCCACCACGATTGGTAAGTGATTTCCTTACCAACGAATGCATTGGCTTTGATGGACGTTTTGCGCCCGATCCATTGTCCTTGCAAGAAAAACGACTTCAAATTAGAGCTAGCGCGATCGATGTATCCATCCGATTGAATGTTCGACAAACGCGCATCGAAGAAGAAGTTGTTTTGCAAACGACCGGTTCCCACTTTGATCGTGTTCTTCATGGTGTTGAACGAACCGTAAGAATTATCCAAACTTGCATACGCTTTTTCCTGCAAATTATCCGTTTTGATGTTGATACTTGCCCCAAACGCCGCAGCTCCATTCGCCGATGTTCCCACTCCGCGCTGGATCTGGATATCTTCAACAGAAGATGCGAAATCAGGCATATTCACCCAAAAAACGCCATGCGACTCCGCATCATTGATCGGAATACCGTTGATCGTAACGTTCGTACGCGTTGGATCTACACCGCGGATGCGAATCCCAGTATAACCCACTCCTGCTCCAGCATCCGAAGTACTAACTGCAGATGGCGTTTGCTCCAGCAACAAGGGAAGATCTTGTCCAAAGTTATTGCGCTGCAAACTCTCTTTCGTTACCGTGGAATAGGTCATTGGATCTTTGTTCACACGCGTGGCATCGACAATCACATCCCCGATAACGGTTGCTGAAGGAATCAGCTGTACGTAAATGTCGCCGCTTTTCCCCGGCTCGTATGTAAACTCGCGGGGTTCGTAACCCGGAAAACTTACTTGAATTCCGATGTACTCCTTGTCTTTGATCTCGAAGGAGAATTTTCCTTCCGCATCTGTTGTTGCTTCAAAATACGTTTCAGAAACCCGAATCACCGCACCAATGATCGGTTGTTTGAACTCATCTACCACGATACCGGTAACTTTACCTCCGTCGTATTCTTGCGACCAAACGTTCATCCCGAACAGGATGGCCACCAAACCTAACATGAATCTCGTTTTCATTTTTAAATAAAATAAAACAAGAACAAGGGGCTAATTCTCTGGTGAATAATTAGCATTAATAAATTGTCGTATCATTTTCCCTACGCAGGCATTACCCTGACAGGTTCAATGGGTATAATCTCAGCCGTTGTGTATCAAACGGCACCCCTTTGAGACGGAACAAAATTAAGGGTTAAATGGTTATTTGCCAAAATTGGCAGAAAAAAACTGGATCAATGCAGTTAAAGAACTATCCTCCAAGGTCTTCGTCACGGAAATACCCTGATCTCTCAAATATCGCTCGGTACTTTTCCCCCAGGCCACAACACCGGAACTTGCCGGAAGCGAGTTTGTTTTTAAGAAGGCTTGGACATTGCTCGGACTGGTAAATACGTACCAATTGCAGGCTTCAATAGCTTGCTGTTTTTCACCGGTCCGGTAGACGATCACCTCTTGTTTTTGTACATCGGGAATAATACCGGAAATGGATTTCAACGATTGATCAGAAATCGGGAAAAAGACGCTGCGGTCACCCAACCACGAACGAAATTGAGTTGCTACTTCTCCCGGATTTGCCGGATTAGCTCCAATGAAAGATGCTTGTTTGCCGAAAGTATGCAACGCTTGAGCAGTTCCTTGACCGATACATGCGTAGATCGCGTCATTATTCGGACATTCCTCCAGAAAAAAACGAACAGATCGTGGGGAAGTAAAAAAAACGACCGCTGGTTCTTGTGGACAGCTAAAAGGAACAGCTTCGAATTGGATAAATGAATGACACTTGGTTTGATGCCCGTTTTCTCGGCACCAAGCGATCCACTCACGGCTTTCTGCTTCTTCTTTCGACAGAAAAATGATCATTCCTGATCGTCTTCTTCCTCAGTCAATAATGCTTCCAACACCACATCCACCATTTCCAGGTCGTGCGGCCCTTCGAATTCATACCACTGTGCTCCAGCCTCCCACTCGTGGGCAAAAGCGACCAACAAACGGCCATCTTCCGGACAGTAAGCACCAAGCGGCAACTGACAACCTCCTTGTAAACGGTTGAGCACTGTACGCTCCAAAGCAATTTGGGATTGGATATCAATGTGGTTCATGTCCTGCAAGAATTCGAACAACTCTTTATCGGTTTCGCGAATTTGCAAAGCCAAAACCCCTTGCGCCGGGGCTGGTACGAATTGTTCCGGATCCAGGATCTCTTCATGCATTCCTTGCAGGTCTAACTGCAAACGGTCCAAGCCCGCTTTTGCCAACAAGATCGCATCGTATTCGCCAGCCACCAATTTTTGCAAACGCGTTGGTACATTCCCACGCAGGTCTTTGATCGTCACGTCTTCACGGAAACCGATCAATTGCGCTTTGCGACGTGCAGAGGATGTTCCTACAACAGCACCGGCTTTCAAGTTCCAAAACTCGTTATGATCAACCGCTCGTGGATGGATCAACAATACATCAGCGGGATTTTCTCGCTCAGAAACCGCTGCAATGATCAATCCTGCAGGAGGAGTAGTTTCCAGATCTTTGTGTGAATGCACAGCTAAGTCGATCGTGTTGTCCAACAAGGCTTGTTCGATCTCTTTGGTAAAGAATCCTTTTCCTTCCAATTTATCGAAGCTCAAATGTTGGATCTGATCACCTTGTGTTTTTATCACAGTAATGCTAACAGTAGCTCCAAGAGCTTCCAGTTGTCGTTTCACATGATTTGCTTGCCACAGGGCCAAGTCACTGCCACGTGATCCGATTCGTATTTCGCGCATAAAGCTTTATGATTTAATCAAGATTTCTTTTGCCATGAGCATCGGCATACTCATGTACTTTTTCTCCATGTAGGCGGTAATTTTTTCCAAAACCTCCAAGGAATTTTCATCCAACTGTTCGATCTCATTCTTAAAGACCTCGTTGAATGCAGCCGCTTTGATCTCCTTCACCATTTGAGGAACCGGACGCATCGCCACTTCGATCTCACGCATCTTTGCTATGCGTTTGAATTCTTCCAAAGCTTCTGCAACGATTGCTTCTACATGAGCAATCTCTTGTGAGCGCTCTTGCAAATTATTGTCAGAAATGCGTTGCAATACATTGATGGAGATCTGACGCGTTGGGAAACGGTCGTGCACCTCATCTGCGATATCATTTGGCAAAGCCAAATCGATCGTGATCTTTGGTTGGGTATCTCCTTGCAGTAATTTTTCGTACAAAGCCGCATCTACTAAAGCATGATCAGCTCCGGTACAAGCAACGAGGATATCAAAACCTTTCGTATAATTCGGTAATTCAGACAACGGATAAGCTCTTCCGCCCAACTCTTCTGCCAATGAGTGTGCCTTGTCCAAAGAACGGTTGAAGATCGCAAACTGATTCATTCCGTGTTTCTTCAAAAAGCGGGTCATAGCGGTATTCGTAACACCTGCACCCACGACCAAAACACGGGCGTCAGAAGCTACGTCCATACTTTGCAAACGCTGATACGCAATGGAAACTACTGAAACCGGTTTTTGAGAGATCTTGGTCTCGGTATACACGCGCTTCGCTGTTTCGATGGTATGGCGGATCAACACGCGGATAAAATCACCTGATAGTCCCAATTCGCGCGACTGCTCATAGCTCTGACGCACTTGCGTGATGATCTCACGTTCACCAACCACCAAGGAATCGATGCTCGAAGCCACTTTCAAAACGTGTTCAACCGCGTCGATACCGGTCATTACTGCCGCACTGGCTGCATAAAAACCAAGGTCTTGCGAATCGAATTCCGGATACAGACTTGCAAAGAAGTTTGACAAGAAATCAGTGTCCACTTGTTGAGCAGTCACTAATTGGTATTCCACGCGGTTACATGTAGACAGGAATAAAACTTCTTCGATATTCAGGGCAAGCTTTACAGCAGTGAAACGTGCTTGTTGCATTTCAGTAGCAATGTGTAATCGCCCAATATGAGCAACATCCAAATTGCGGTGTGTAAATGCGATTGTATGAAACTGTCGTATCACGGTAGTGCTTTTCCTCTAGCTACCCACAAAATTCGCTATCGATTCGCAGAAAATTGTCAGAATTCTGTCAGAAACACTAATTTAGAATGGATATAAACAAATTTGCCGCAGCCTGTTCATAACTTCTGCAGCTCGCATGAATTGGGTGGTTTTGAAAACCAATGACTTAGCTTAAACCTGGTGATTTCGATGCAGGTCGTAAACGATCCCATCCGACAAACCGATTTTCGGAACAAACAATTCCTTTGCCTGCAATTCTTCCAAGCAAAAACGGAATATTTCCAATGCAGGAACAATTACATCTGCGCGATCGGGCTTTAATTGGAACTGATCCATGCGCTGTCCAACCGACAATGGTTCCAATGATTCGTGCAGTTTTTTTAATTCAGACAATTTCACTGCTTCCTTTTCCTTCAGACCAAGTAATTTGTGGATCTTATTGATGTTTCCACCCGTTCCGTACACCAAATGGGGATCTTTCTCCACATGTTCATTGATCCACTCCTTCATTTGTTTCCAGTCCTTTTTTTCGACCTTTCCTTTGAGCATACGCACCGTTCCAATATCGAAACTTTTGGCTGCCACGCGTTCTCCATGTTCGAACACATTGATCTCTGTAGAACCACCACCCACATCGATCACCAAATACGGCTTTTCTCGAGCAATGTCTAGCAGGGCAAAGGTCCCAAAGATTAGTCGGGCCTCTTCATCTCCGGAAATGATCTCGATCTCGATCCCGGTTTTTTCTTTTACCAATTCGATGACTTCCGAACCATTGGAAGCATCGCGCATAGCACTTGTAGCACAAGCGCGTAGAGCTTTTACGCCAAATATTTCGGCGATCAAGCCAAAGGCCTGCATACTCTTGACAAAATCTGAGATCTTTTTGTCCGACAGTTTTCCGCCATCAAACACTTCTTCTCCCAAGCGCAAAGGCAAACGGGTGTAAGACACTTTTTGAATATAGGCATGGCCGTTCTCGTGCTCGATCTTTCCGACCAACAAGCGTGCGGCATTGGAACCAATATCAATTGCGGCGTATTTCTGGGACTTTTTCACGTGGATCGCTGCTTTCAATTACAATTTCGCTGCTGCAATCACCGTATCTCCTTCTGCCTCAATGTCTGTCACCAAACCTTCGATCGGATTCACGCTGAACTGCAACTCGTTTGCCAATACTTCCTCGCAAATGAATTGTTTGTTCAACTCGGCTGCTTGCTGAATGAAAGCGGATGTTTTCAAAGTCAAAACGATGCGATCCGTTACTTCAAATCCGGAATCTTTGCGCAAATTCTGTACGCGATTCACCAATTCACGAGCAATTCCTTCCATACGCAAGGATTCTGTGATCGTGTTGTCCAAGGCAACTGTCAAACCGTTCTCGGAAGCCACCAAGAATCCCGGAATGTCCTCTGCTCGGATATCGAAATCGCCTAAATCCAAGGTGATGTTCTCGCCGTCGATCTCTCCTGACCAACCGTTATTCAGCTCAATACCAGCAATTCCAGCTTGATCCAATCCTTGAACCAGCGCCGAGATCGCTTTCATTTGTTTCGGATATTTCGGCCCGATCGTTTTGAAATTCGGTTTGATCGACTTGACAAAGATGTTGTTATCAGCATCCAGCAATTCCAGTTCTTTCACGTTCACTTCCGACAAGATCAGGTCCTGCACGTGTTGAATGTTCTTCGCAAACGCTGCATTCAAAACCGGAACCATGATCTTCTGCAAAGGTTGACGCACACGGATCTTTTCTTTCTTACGCAAGGCCAACACCAAAGAAGATACGTTTTGCGCGATCTCCATTTTTGCTTCCAAGTCTGTATCGATCCATGCCGTATTCACTTTCGGAAACAAAGCCAAATGCACGGAATTCACAGCATGACGCTTCGTTACGGTATTCAGATCATTGAACAACTGATCCGTAAAGAACGGCGCAATTGGCGATGCCATTATCGTTACCGCCTCCAAACACGTGTACAACGTTTGATAAGCAGCAATCTTATCTGCTGTGTAATCACCTTTCCAGAAACGGCGGCGACACAAACGCACGTACCAGTTCGACAATTGATCGCTCACAAAGTCCTGGATCAATCGTCCAGCACGTGTAGGTTCAAAGCTTGTGTATGCCTCATCCACTTCTTGGATCAACGAATTCAATTTCGACAAGATCCAACGATCGATCTCCGGACGCTCATTCAATGGAATTTCAGCCTGTTCAAAGGAGAAACCATCGATATTTGCATACAATGAGAAGAAGGAATAGGTGTTGTACAAGGTTCCGAAGAACTTGCGCTGTACCTCAGTGATTCCATCCACATCAAATTTCAAGTTATCCCAAGGCTGCGCATTCGTGATCATGTACCAACGCGTAGCATCCGGACCGTATTTTTCAAGTGTTTCGAACGGATCAACGGCATTTCCAAGACGTTTCGACATTTTTTGTCCGTTCTTGTCCAAAACCAAGCCATTTGAAACGACACTTTTGTAAGCTACTGAATCAAAAACCATAGTTGCGATCGCGTGCAGCGTATAGAACCAACCTCGAGTCTGATCCACTCCTTCCGCAATGAAATCGGCCGGATAGGCTCCGTGTTGATCGATCAATTCTTTGTTTTCGAACGGATAATGCCATTGTGCATACGGCATCGCTCCGGAATCAAACCACACGTCGATCAAGTCAGTTTCGCGTTTCATCGGTTTGCCGCTCGGAGAACGCAAGATGATGTTGTCCACGTAGTTCTTGTGCAAGTCGATATGCGCGTAATTTTCTTTCGAGAAATCATTCGGAACAAAGTTCTTCAACGGATTTTCAGTCATCAAACCAGCTGCAACAGCCTCGTCACATTTCGCTTTCAATTCTTCCACCGACGAAATGCAAACGCGCTCATCGCCATCCTCTGTTGACCAAATTGGAATTGGAATACCCCAATAGCGCGAACGGCTTAAGTTCCAATCGTTGGCATTTTTCAACCATTCTCCAAATCGACCTGTTCCGGTAGAAGCCGGTTTCCAATTGATCGTATTGTTCAAAGCGATCATGCGCTCTTTGACATCCGTTACGCGAATGAACCACGAATCCAATGGATAGTATAAAACCGGTTTATCTGTTCTCCAGCAATGCGGATAGCTGTGTTCATATTTCTCGATCTTGAACGCTTTGTTTTCGATCTTCAATTTCAACGCGATGCGCTCGTCCACCGACATATAGCCCTTCAATTCCGGGATGATCGTTTTCAGTTTCTCCCGTTGAATGTTTAGTTCAATCTCCTTTTCAGCATCCGTCAAATAATCCGCTTTCACATACTCGTTTGCCAAGCCAAAGATCGGGTCGCTCACTTCCGGACGGAAACGACCGCGCAGATCTACTAAGGGAACAGGATTTCCTTTTTCGTCTAAAACCAACATGGCAGGAACCCCAGCTTCCGCAGCAACCTTGGCATCATCCGCACCAAATGTCGGTGCAATATGCACGATTCCGGTACCGTCTGAAGTCGTGACGAAATCTCCCGAGATCACTCGAAATGCTTCCTCCGGTTTTTCGTAAGGCAAGGCTCCTGTGATCAGTTGTTCGTAACGAATTCCGACCAAGTCTTTTCC
>CAYLJB010000090.1:0-11709 GCA_964383785.1 uncultured Fluviicola sp. | reverse complement strand
TAAGCATTGTTCAGATTCTGAGATGGAGTCCGCATTTCATTTAAGTAGGTAGGGTCGTTCAATACTTCAGTTCCATTCCAAAAGCCATTCTGAGACAGTAGTAATCCAAAGCGCGCCATGGCTCTCGGTTTTGAAACAAACACATTGTTGTAACCACTTTGCACAAACAACCCGGTCATTCCAATTTTAGATCCGATTTTTTGATACACCCAGGTATTTAAATTGGTTCCAGTTGCTGATTCTATAACAGAATCGAGTAGGGTGTAAGGTCCATTGTGGTAAGCCCAACGCGTTCCGGCATCGGCGATATACGTTAAACAAGCCGGATCCGTGCAATAAAAATCGGTGACATCATCAAGTCCAGATGTCATTGTCAATTGATTGCGAATGGTGATTGCAAGTTCTTGTGTTGGAGTACATGAAGTCCAAGCGGTTCCCAAATAGTTGCTCGTTGGCTCGTTGATATCCAAAAAACCCTCGTGTTGAGCAATTCCAACTGCGTAGGCGGTGAGTGTTTTACCAGCAGAATTCCAAACGTGGAAACTATCTACAGTAAAGGTGCCGAAATATTTTTCCAGCACGATCTTCCCGTTTTTGAGTACAATGAATGCTTTTGAATTTGATGTTTCTAACCAGTCGTATAATTGCGTGATGGAATCTTCACACCAGCCTAAAGATTGCGGTGACATGGTGTCCCACTGAGTGCCAACTAAGGGAGGGAAATAGGTTTGACTCGTCGCTTGCTGAACGCCAAAAGTCAGACACAAAATGAGGATAAGGTGTTTCATTTTTGAAAATTTACACCTCTAAGATACCGAAGAATTAAAAAGGTTTGATCAAACAAGCGCTTTTTCGTAGATCGTTTCCAATTGCTCCAACGCGAAATCGATCTCAGCTTTAGTGGTGTAGCGCGAAAACGAGAAGCGTACATTCGGTCTAGACATATCAGCGTGGATTCCTTCCAATACGTGTGATCCTTTTGTTGCTCCTGATGTGCAAGCTGAACCTCCGGAACAAGCCACTCCTTTCAGATCCAAGGTGAACAACAACATGCCCGCTTTTTCAGTTGCAGGTAAACAAACGTTCAAAACGGTGTACAAACTGCTTTCAGGTCTTGTGTCGCCATGGAATGTAACATCCGGGAAAAGTGTCATCAATCGTTCGATCATGTAAGATTTCAATCCTTGAACGTGTGTTTGATGTTCTTCTACGTGATCATTCGCCAAATCTAAAGCTTTAGCCAAACCAACGATTCCGTATACGTTTTCTGTTCCTCCACGCAATCCACGCTCCTGAGAACCTCCATGGATCAATGAAGCTACTTTGATGCGTTTATTTGCATATAAGAAGCCAATCCCTTTCGGTCCGTGAAATTTGTGTGCAGCACAGGTAATGAAGTCGATATCCAGATCTTGCAGATCAAAACGATAATGCCCCATGGTTTGAACTGTGTCGGAATGGAAGTAGGCGTTGTATTTGCGGCAAAGTTGGCTAACTTGTTTTAAAGGTAGCAAAGTACCGATCTCATTGTTGGCGTGCATCAATGAAACAATCGTTGATTTACCATCTTTCAAGTAATTCTCCAATTCCTGCAAGTTGATGTGGCCCTGAGCATCTACAGGCAACCAAACGGCTTCAATTCCCTGAGTGGCTTCTAAGAATTCTACTGTGTGTCCAACTGCGTGATGCTCAATCGTTGTTGTAATGATGCGCTTTACACCTAGATTTTCTACTGCAGTGGTCAAAGCGATGTTGTCTGCTTCTGTTCCTCCTGAAGTGAAAATGATCTCAGAAGGAGAACAATTCAACCATTTCGCGATGCTTCGTCGGGAAGTTTCGATCAATGCTTTCGTTTGGCGACCAAAAAAATGGGTAGAAGAAGGATTTCCAAATTCATGTTGTAAAAGTGGAATCATTACTTCTGCCACTTCAGGTGCTAAAGGAGTCGTTGCAGCATTATCCAAATAGACGCGCATAGTTCAATGTTTTGCGACAAAAGTAGCGAAATTATCCCCAAAACAAAGTGCGTTTTTGATCCAGAAAATGGTTCAATCTTCCTTTCCTAACAAGAAGCGAAAGTGGGGGTGCAGTTCTTTAGAACGACACAAATTGTGGAGAAGGAGATGGGTGCGTTCTGCTTTTTTGATAGGAGATTTAACGGCCTGCACGTAATTGAGGATGTACCGTTGCATGGCAGGAGTTTGTTGATCAAAGCGAATTTTAGATTCCGGAACTTGCGCCCAATATTCCAGGATCTCTTCAGGTATCGATGTTCCGAACTCAGAATCGTCTTTGCGCAATGAAACCGCAACAGTATCGCCAAGGGTTTTATCTAAGGACTTCAATCTTTTTTGCTGAACAGTGATCAATCCTTCGCCTCCGCCTAGGGCCAAAACGCCAGCCTGCCATTCAATGGTGTCGTCCAAGCGAATGATCAGACGCTGGTTGAAATCACCTTTTTCCGTTCTACCCGGCAATTGGGCCAGCACATCTTCTGTTAACCTAACAAACCAATAGTTCAGGTAATCGAGTTTTTCTATCGAGGCGTTGAAGGTTACAGCAATCATTCTATTGGGCATAAATTGTTTTCTAAATGTAACGAATGATTGCCAATGAATCTCAATCTCGTTCCCATTTCCGACGTTTGCCACCTTCCTGACTGTACAGGTGCCACTGGTGCTTTGCGGCTTTTTTGATGAGTCGTTTACGCAATTTCTTGGGATAAAAGATCTTGAGATAGGTGCGGTGATAGCCGTAATCTTTCACAATTCCGATTTGGCTTAAAATGTCGTATGCAGCGGCTCCACAGCGCATTCCCAGGAAGGCATAATCATAAGGCGTATTTTCCAGGTAATTTGCAGCTAAACTATCCAATTTGGCTTTCTGTTGACCTGATATTGGGATGGTTACGATCAACTGTTTGACACTATCGGTTGGTGAACCGAAGAGCGCAAAGAAATTATCCGGATCATGGGTCACAAAATCGCTGCTAAAATCCGTTTTATGCGCGATCTTATGAAAGGGTCCGGATGGCACGAAATCTATCACCTTATTGGAATCGAGTTGTATCCCTACGTGTCCACCAAGTATTCCTCCGAACCATTCGTACTCCACGTCTTTAAACTCCTTTTTGGGTTTAGATCCGTATAGGAATAATACTTTGATGGTTGTTGAATCTTGCGCAAGAACTGTTAAAGTTTGACTACAGAGGACGAGTAAGAGTAAGGTTAAGCGATGTTTCATAAGGCTCGTATTTTCGAAGTGATTTTGCCTTTTTGCCTCATGGCCACATGGCAAAATCACCAAATCGGATTTTTTTTGCAGCAAAAAGCGCACCGTTTATACAACAGTGCGCTCATTCGTAGTGTCGGATCAATTATTCTACTACTTTGTATCCTTTGGTCTCAGCACTTTTATTCATCGATTGAATAATGGTAGAACCTAAATTTTGTTCTTTATTGGCATCTGCTTGCTTTTTGCGTTCCTCCGTAATGTAGGTTTCGCGATCCTTTGCCAAAGTATTTATCTTTTCCTGATAACTCTTGCGCTTTTCTGCTTTTTCCTGAATGATCTTTTCTTGTTCCTCCTTGGATTTGTCGCGCAATTCAATTGGTAATTCGTCCTTTTTTAAGGAGTCCAGATTTAATTTTTTCTCTTCCACGGCATCAACGACATCCCAATCAGAATTCTTGTAAGCAGCCTTTGATTTGGCCATTGCGCGCTCACTTGCCACAGCTTCACCTTTACCATAGGCATTTTTATCTTCGGCTTTTTGTTTTTCTGCACGGTAGTAACCGCTGGAACCATAACCCATGTAAGTTGAATTCAAAGAGTCATTGTACTGTTGAATTTCTTTGTCGTAAGGGGTGTTGATGTGTGCTACAGCTTTTGAGGCATCGATATTGAAGTAGTTCCCTTGAGCTTTTTGAGCTGCATCGAACCAAAGTTCTGTTACACCATGGTCGTAAGGCCCACAATAGATCGTGTTAATGAAGAATCCTTTGTTCGCCGCAGTTGGCAAAGTGGTAAGGTAATTTACGGGTCCTTGGTTGAACATTTCATTTCCGGAGATATAGATCAAGCGCATGTCTTGTGGATCCGTACTCCATTTTAACTCCGCTACAGCTGATTCGATCACGGCAGCGCAATATTCACTTCCGCCGTTTGTACGAAGCCCGAAAAGTAAACCTGAAATAGAATCCAAATCGGAAATCAAGTCACATTGTTTGCGGATGTAGTTCGGTCGGTCTGTAATTCCAGAATTCCCATAATCGTAAAGCGCAATTTCCAAAGTGGGAACCTCGTTATCAATTGTCAGTTTTGACGCGGCATTTACAATTTGCCAGATCGTTGCTTTGGCTTGTTCGATCAATCCATCCATACTATTCGACGTATCAAATAAAATGGCGATCTGGATCTTTTTAGAACTTTTGGCCGGAGTCATTTGTCCGAAACTCGCTACAGCGAAAAGGACACTAAAAAAGGAAACAAGAACTTTCATAGGGCAAATTTCCAACCCCGTACAAACCTTTTTGAAAAAGGTTCAATGAACTGATGAGATTATCTGTCAACCGTCATTTTACTGCGTTCCATCTGCATGGTTCCTGCACGCAACTTCACCAATAATGAGTCCAAAACCGGAACAGGCTTCCCTGGTTCGAAAGTAACGCGCTTGGTTTGTTTGGATGTGACGATCTCCACATATTCTGCTCCCTGGTCTGCACAATCCGGACAGCCGATGCGTTCTTCCAACTGCAAGAAAGCATTAAGGTCAACAGACATACAAAGTGCCTTAAAGTCCTCTGCTAAAAACTTCTTTTCAGAAATTTTGGGTGGATTGTTCAAGGTATCCCGGTTGTATTGTACGTGACGCACTTGAGACTGATTGTAAGTAGTTTCTTTATTGCAATATCCCACACAACGACCAAAGGTGTATCCATGTTTGATCAACAGGATTTCTTCTTTTTGAATGACCTCTTCTTGCACACGGCAGGAAGTGAAAACGGTAGCGATCAAAAAACAGATGAAAAGAATTGGTTTCATGGCTTGCAATTTTAGAGAACGAATTTACAATTATTCGGCCAAAGATGGATGATTCTTAAATTTCTGTGATGCTTATTGCGTGCGGAAGTGTACCTTTGTTTTATGTTCATTCAATCCTTGAATTTGGTCAATTTTCGCAATCATGCGGACGCTGAATTCCATTTTAAAGATGGGGTGAATTGCATTGTTGGTCGCAATGGAGCCGGGAAGACGAATGTATTGGATGCAGTTCATTATTTGAGCATGTGCCGTTCTTATTTGAACCCGATCGATCGTCAAAATGTGCGATTCAATGAGCAATTCTTTGTGATCCAAGGAGTCTTTGTGAAGGATGAACTTCCATACAACATTTATTGCGGAGTAAAAATCGGTTCGAAGAAGGTCTTTAAAAAGAACAAGAAAGAATACGAACGCTTGGCAGATCATATCGGTCAATTTCCAGTGGTGATGATCTCGCCGTACGACGCTGATCTGATCTCTGATGGTTCGGAAGTTCGCCGCAAATGGATGGATGGGATCATAGCCCAATTCGACCGAGCGTTTTTAGATGATCTTCAGCGCTACAACAAAATTTTGGAACAGCGCAATGCCTTGTTGAAACATCAATATGAAATCGGGATCTTTCAGCGAGAACCGCTTGAGATCTGGGATGAACAGTTGACTCGTTACGGAAAAGCGATCCATGAAAAACGGGTGAGCTTCATCGCGGCCTTTGTTCCATTGTTTCAGCACTATTATCAATGGATCTCGGAGCAGCGAGAGCAAGTGGAATTGTCCTACGAATCTGCTTTACACGATGCAGACCTCTTGGATTTGCTACAACAGGCGTTTCCTAGAGATTCACGTGTTCAATATACCACAGTTGGACCCCACAAGGATGATGTCCTGTTTCTGATCAATGGACAACCGATCAAGAAATTTGGTTCTCAAGGTCAGCAAAAAAGCTTTTTGATCGCCTTGCGATTGGCGCAATTCGATTGGTTGAAAGAACGTTTGGGAGTGACTCCGATCTTGCTTTTAGATGATATTTTTGATAAATTAGACAATTACCGTGTGGCGCAATTGATGTCTCTAGTTTCTCAGAACACCTTTGGGCAGGTTTTGGTAACTGACACAGATGAGATTCGAGTGAGCGGTATTTTTCAAGCCATTGGAGTAGAACCGAATTTGGTGTTATTTGACGAGCAGACCCATGAGTAACGATTGGAACGAACATAAACGCCAAGGCGAAGCAGCACCGATGAAAGATCTGGTGGATAAACTCATGCGGGCCTATCAGCTAGATGGAAAATTGCTGGAAATGGAAGTCTTGAGCAAATGGGAAGAAATGATGGGAAAAGCCGTTGCGTTTCGTACCACTTCTTTAAAGATCAATAATCGCGTACTTTATATTTCTCTGAATTCTTCTGTGATGCGCGATGAATTGCAACATGGAAAACAGGTGATCATTGAACGGGTGAATCAAACTGCCGGTAAATCGATCATTGATGATGTGTGGTTCTCCTAGAACCGCATGCGAGCAATATCAACTAATCAAACAGAAAGCACTACTTTTGCACGAAACTGGTCGCTGAGACCGCAAGATTGAAGGTATGTCAGTTCATAAGAACGTGAAGCGTGTTACCACACACGTATTGCAGGAAATGAAAAATCGTGGAGAAAAGATCTCCATGCTTACAGGCTATGACTTTTCCATGGCGCGCATCATTGATTCTGCAGGGATTGATGTGATCCTAGTGGGTGATTCTGCATCCAACGTAATGGCTGGACACGAGACGACTTTGCCGATCACGCTTGACCAAATGATCTACCATGCTTCATCGGTAGTTCGTGCTGTTGAAAGAGCTTTGGTAGTTGTCGATATGCCGTTTGGTTCGTATCAAGGGAATTCCAAAGAAGCCTTATCGAATGCGATCCGTATCATGAAAGAATCAGGAGGACACGCCGTGAAATTGGAGGGAGGTCAGGAGATCATTGAATCCATCAAACGTATTCTTACAGCTGGAATTCCGGTAATGGGGCACTTGGGATTGACACCGCAAAGTATCTACAAATTTGGAACCTATGTGGTTCGCGCAAAAGAAGATACGGAGGCTCAGCGTTTGATCGAAGATGCTAAGTTGTTGGAAGAAGCTGGATGTTTTGCGATCGTTTTAGAGAAGATTCCGGCAAAATTAGCTGCTGAAGTTGCCAAGAATGTATCCATTCCGATCATTGGAATAGGAGCAGGAAATGGCGTTGATGGACAAGTTTTGGTAGTCCATGACATGTTAGGGATCAACAATGAGTTCAGTCCACGTTTCTTGCGTAAATATGCCAATTTGTACGAGCAAATGATGGGTGCATTTGGGCAGTACATCAAAGATGTAAAGAGCGGCGATTTCCCGAACGAGCAAGAACAATACTAATCCGATGACCGCTTTTTCACCAGACTGGATCCTGTACGAGGACAATCATCTTGTTTTGATCAACAAGCCTGCCGGTATCAATGTGCAGGGAGATAAATCAGGAGATGTTCCGTTGGTAGAACAGGTGCGTGAATACATTCGTGTAAAATTCAATAAGCCAGGAAATGTTTTTTGTGGGTTGATCCATCGATTGGACCGACCGGTAAGTGGAGTGATCTCTTTTGCCAGAACTAGTAAGGCATTGGAGCGCATGAACAAACAATTTGCTGAAAAACATCCAAAGAAGATCTATTGGGCCATTGTAGAGCAAGCACCGAAAGAGGAAAGTGGAAATCTGGTTCATTATCTTACTCGTAACGAAAAACAAAATAAAACCTACGTTTCTGACGTTCCAAAGAAAGACACGAAGGAGGCACGCTTGTCATACAAAGAGATCAAGCGTTCAGACCGATATACCTTGTTGGAAGTACAATTGGAAACAGGAAGACATCATCAGATTCGAGCGCAATTGGCACATATGGGCTGCATTATCAAAGGAGATTTGAAATATGGTGCCAAAAGACCAAACCAGGATGGATCGATCTCTTTGCATGCGAGAAAATTGGAATTTGAACACCCAACAACGAAAGAATTGGTTTCTGTGGAAGCTCCTGTTCCGAATGAAAGCTTGTGGAAATGGTTCGAAAGTCACATATAATTCGCTCATGTCTGTTTTTTTGCCTGTTGCTCATTACTTCATGGTCAATGGGTCAGACGCCATTTTACTTGTCGGTTGATGCTTTTCCGAATGACCAGGAGATCTTTGCAATATCGCAGGATGCAAATGGTAGGATGATCATTAGTACCAGCCAAGGAGTTTTCCGTTTCAATGGGTATAAGAGTTCAGAAATTCCTGTTGCAGGTGTAAAAGGAGATCCAATCATCGAGTTTGTGCTCTATCACGAGCGTTTGATCGGATTAACGAAAACGGGGAAATTATTGACCTACACTGGGGAAAGTTGGCAATTGCTTCAAATCGCCGGATTAAAAGCGTCCTTGCAGCACATCGAATTGTATGATGACCATATGTTGGCAAATTCCAAAACAGAGATCTTTGAAATTGATCTGGAAAACAACAAGATCCAAGTGAATCGCGAAATTCCTTTCACGGATAAGCAAGTAAAAGCCAATGCCGTTACAACTTACAAGGGCGTTGCATATGCACTTTTGAATACAGGAGAGATCGTAGATATACAGAACGAATCAGCATGGTCGCTGCCAAACAACAAGGGCAGACAATTGATCGGTTTTGACAAGGAATTGTTCATCCTTCCTGAACAGATGAAATACGAGACGGTTTATCGATTCAACGGTAGTGATTTTCGTATTCTTGGTTCTTTAAGTTCCAAGGAATCAGGTTACATTGGAAAGGGAGAGTTATTGGATGGTAAGTTGTATGTTACCAGCTCAAGTGGGGTATATGTGTATCGTTATCCAAAGGCACCGAAAGCTGAATTTTGGAATTTCAGTACCAAGGTCAATGACGTTTATTTGGATGAGGTTGGCAACACTTGGTTAGCAACTTCTTCAAAAGGGTTGCTTTTAATTCCAGCCGGTAAGCACCAGTTGTTGTTCAACCAGCCTGTTGCATCGATCAGTGGTGGAGAAGCAATTTATTTTACGGATCTGTATGGTAAGATCTATTCGATCCAGCATGGTGCAGTTCAGTCTAAAGGACAATTAGCCAGTAACGAAGGAAATTGGCTGCATGTAGATGCTCAGGGAGGTTATTACTTTACAGAACATGGTGTACATACTTTTGATGACGACCATATATATGTAACTGAAAACTTAAAGCACGTATTTCAATTAAAAAATGGTTCTTGGATTCAGGCTACCGGAGCTGGAATACAATGGTGGCCGTCGATGTCACTTGAACGTTGGATGAAACCGAAGAAGCGAGAGAAAGTACGCACCTTGCTTTCAAATGTTTCTATTTTACAAGCTGCAACAAACAAGAAGCGTGACGAATTTCTAGTGGCTACCGATGCCGGATTGTATTGGTTCAATGATTCGTTGAAAAAATTGGAAATAACCCACTACAAGAAAAAGTTGAATGCCATTCAAATTACTTTTCTGGAGAGTAGTTGGTTTGTTCTGACAAGTGACAACATGTTGCATGAGATCAAAAATGGTAGGGTGCTGCGTTCACGTCATTTGGGAGGCAAAGGCAATGCCGTTATTTGTAAGAAATTATTGGCCGTTGGAGATTGGTTGTATTACCTTACCGATAAAGGAGTTTACCGCACGAAAGGAATCAATGAACCGATCCATTCACTAGCATCTGTAATGGGCTTTGACGGTCTGCCAATTCTCGATTTTACTGTTCATCAAAATCAGATTTTTTTAGTAACACCAATCGGACTATTGAAATATGTATGGGGTAAACCTGTGGTAAGTGATGTACATTTGGTAATGGGGAAACTGATTGGTACTAAACCAAAAGAATCCAGTACCGGAGAGGTTGTTTTTGAAGCAGGAGAGCGTTTGATTGTTGTGCCAGTAGAGGTTGTAGACTTGAATAATGTACACCGTTTTGTGCTGCAATATCGCTTGTATAAAAAAGGGGAGAGTGGTTATTGGAATACGATTTCTACTCAAACTGAAAAGATCAGTTTCCCGCACTTAGATGCCGGGACCTACGTTGTTGAAGTGCGCTTGTTTGATCCTTACAGCGGCATGCAGACAGCAATGAATGCCCAATCATTTACGATTGAAAAAAACTGGTGGGAAAATACCTGGTTCCACATACTTGTGGGCGCCATTTTGGGTGCTGTTTTGATGTTGGGATTCCGAAAAATTGCATCAAATCGAAATTGATCCTAGTCCTCGGAAATTATTGATATCCACTAAAATCCTTCGGACATTGGAATCGTCTGCGCGCATTCTTGCTACTTTGTCTTCCCTTAAACAAGATCTTATCCTCCAGATCAAAGATCAATGCTATTTCATGTGATCCGTAAGAACTTGTTTTCAAACGTGAAACCGTAAAGTCGAAACTATACATTACGCGCCATGAAAAAAGCCGTTTGTCAGGTAAGTTCAATCCCATGGTAGCGATGAAAGAATCATATTGTTTCGCGCTGAAGGCTGCAGTGCGGTTGCGTAACCAAATTCCAAATGTAAACGGACGATTGATCAAGTTTATACCCACAGAGAAGGTTTTGAATTCATTTTGTTGCTCGAAAATGGCTCCGGGCTGCAGGATCAACTCATTGAACAAAAATGAGGTGTGCAAATGACCTACAAATTTGAACGGCAGCTGTTCTGCATCAGCTAAAAATGCATCATTCGGTTGCGAAAGGTGATGCACCGATCCTCCGAGTGTGACCATGAATCGTTTAAATGAACTCCTGCTTATTCTGGGAGATCCGTTAAAGCGCATGACGAATCCACTACTAAAATCGGCATATTGAACCGTATTGTAGTTGGGCTGAGCGAAAGCTGAAGGTCGCACTTCTCCCATAGTTTCATCCAATTGGTCAGAAAATGTTAAATTGCTCCAATCGATCGATTTATTGATAAAGCCTGCGGCCACTCCTGCTTGTAAGACAAAGTTTTTTGTATCAATCGGACGATAAGAATAGGTTAAATAGCCGCCATTTGTGCGCAAAAGTGCTTCGCCTCCAACGTCGGAGTAAACAAACGCACCTAATCCCATTTTATAGACAGTTTGTGCATCCCAAGCAGCAGAAATGGTATTGAATCTTCCGGGAATAGGTCCCCAAAGATTTCGAGCATTCAAACGAAAGCTCATACCGTTATTTAGCCCTGTCATTGATGGGTTATAATAGATCGGATTGTTGTAGAACTGAGAATAGTTCGGATCTTGTGAGAAGGTTACAACCGATAACCCACAAAAGATGATACTCAATAATTGATTTCGTTTCATGATCTTATCGAATTACGGTTATTGTTCCCGAGCGTTTTAACACACCACGTTTATATTCTTTGCCTTCCCAAACCACTTCATTCATGAATGTGGCAGTACACTTCCAAACGTAAGCGTCCTGTTGAACTGGTTCTCCCTGATAGGTGCCGTCCCAATGTTCTGTCGGTCTTCCGTCAGCATCTAGCGCCGTGGTTGACCAAATTAAGTTCCCCCAATCGTCGTATATCAATAATTCAAAGGTTTTCAAGCCAACACCTTTCGGGATTAAATTGGCTACCTCAAAGTCACCATGACCCGGAGAGATCGCATTTGGTATGTACAGGCCAT
>CAYLJB010000089.1:0-11939 GCA_964383785.1 uncultured Fluviicola sp. | reverse complement strand
GACGCTTCGTCAGTTTTTTCCAGGAAACAAGCCAAGAGATTCCAGCGAAACCGGCGATTAAAATACTGCTGATGAGGTAGGTAAAATTGGCAAACACACCCAACCAAAGCAATCCTATCATGATCGCCAAGTGTAAAGTTTTGTGTTCTTTGGTGTAGCGCAATAGAAAAACCAAAGCGGCTAAAAAGAAAGAAATTGCTAGGGCATATCCGCGCGTATAGCTAAAGTAATCTGTGATCCAGGGAATGCTTACCAGGGCGATGAATACCAGAAAGCCCGTGTTGAACTGCGGAAATGTCAACGTGAGTTTACGTGCCGCCCAAAAGTAAAGACAGAAAGCCAAAACAGACGGCAAGCGAAACAAAAAGAAATGAGTTCCGAAGGTCAGGTAAATACCTCTTCCCAAATAACTATTCAGTAAGTGGTTGTTGGCATCAGGAAGTGTAAATTGATCCCAAATGTGACCTGTTTCGATGAAATGAAAAAAGGTGGCGACTTCATCGTGCATTGGGGCTACATACCAAGCCCTTAAAAGCAAATATACCAGCATACCAAGGAACACCGTTCCCGAGATGCCGGTATAGAAACTTGCTGGTTGCTTCATAGAGCAATCTTAAGCTTTTTGACGAACAGTTCGTTGTTCGATGCGTTTTTCAAATTTTTCTCCCTTGAAAATTCGTTGCACGAAAATGCCTGGAGTATGGATATAGTTAGGATCCAATTCACCGGCGGGAACTAATTCTTCAACTTCCGCAATTGTAATCTTTCCGGCCATGGCCATCATTGGGTTGAAATTGCGAGCTGTTGCTTTGAAAACCAAATTACCTTCAGTATCGCCTTTCCACGCTTTAACGATTGCAAAATCTGCGGTCAATGCTGTTTCTAAAATGTGCGGTTTTCCGTTGAATTCACGTACTTCTTTTCCTTCTGCTACTTCGGTTCCGTATCCAGCTGGCGTAAAGAAAGCAGGGATTCCGGCACCACCTGCGCGACAACGCTCTGCCAAGGAACCTTGTGGGATCAGATCCACTTCCAATTCACCGGAAAGCATTTGACGCTCAAATTCGTCGTTTTCACCTACATAGGATGAGATCATTTTTCGGATCTGTCTGTTTTGAAGCAGTAGTCCTAAGCCAAAATCATCCACTCCTGCATTGTTCGAAATACAAGTAAGGTCTTTCACGCCCATTTTAACCAATTGCGCGATCGAATTTTCTGGAATACCACACAATCCGAATCCTCCCAACATCAAGGTCATTCCATCTTCTACCCCTTGCAAGGCTGTTTCTACGTCTTTTACAACTTTATTCATCCGTCAATAGATATTGTTTGTGCATCGGCCGCTGTACTGTCGGCTTCTTCAATAATTATTTCTTCCCCGGTCAGATTGAATGAATCTTCGTCAAAGCCATCCGGTTTCTCAAAGTCTGTGGTGGAAATGGCAATCTTCGGGTCTTTGTATACGCTGTTCATGTAGTACCCGTAGATCGGTAAGGCGGTTCGTGCTCCCTGACCCATGGCTGTCGTTCTGAATCGAACCCCGCGATCTTCTGCACCAACCCAAACTCCGGTAGCCAGATCCGGTGTCAAACCGATGAACCAACCATCTGAGTTATTCTGAGTTGTTCCCGTTTTACCTGCTGTTGGATAAGTGATGCCACCGTAACCTGCTGCGTATCGCAAACTTCCTGCAGTTCCTGCTTCAACTACCCCCTTCATCATTTTCAAAACGGAGTATGCTACTTGCTCATTCATTACTTCTTTCGTGTAACTTTTCGCACTGTAGATCACATTTCCTGCGCGGTCTTCGATGCGCAAAATAGCGGTAGGACGGTTGTAAATTCCTTTGTTTACAAATGTAGCTTGAGCACCAACCAATTCATGCAATGACAAGTCCATGGATCCCAAACACATGGCTGGAACCACGTCGCGATCATTAAGTTCGATGTCCATGTCACGCATCAGTTTAGCAACTGTTTTCGGTCCTGCAAGGGCACCCATTTGTTTCATGACATAAACTGCCACGTTGTTCTGAGATAACCACAATCCCTTTTTAATGGAAATGGTACCACCACCTCCTGAGCCGTCGGAGTTTTTTGGACACCACTGTCCGTCCGGATTCCCGGCTGGATCGAATAAGTCAACACAGTATTGGATGTTTGGGATCACCATTCCGGGTTTCACCACATTCATGGTAATTCCTGCGGCATAAACAAAAGGCTTGATCGTAGATCCGACCTGACGTTTTCCTTGACGCACGTGGTCGTAAGCAAAATGGTCGATATTCGCACCTCCCACCCATGCTTTCACAAATCCGGTACTTGGTTCGATCGAGATCAATCCTGCTTGCAAGAACGATTTGTAATAACGCATGGAATCGTTAGGTGTCATAGTAGTATCCACTTCTCCATCCCAAGAAAAAACACGCATTTCGGTAGGCGTATCGAAGGCTTTTTTGATCTCGCTTTCCGAAAAACCTTGAGCCTGCATGTTCAAATAGCGGTCAGAACGGCGCATGGATGAGGTCATGATATCATTTACCTCTTTGTCCGTAAGCGAACTACTGAATGGCCAGTTTTTCAGACCTTTATTGTTTCGATCAAATGACGGTTGTAAGGTTTCTTTCAAGTGTTTTTCCAAAGCCCCCTCGGCATAACTCTGCATATCAGCATTTATGGTAGTGTAGATCTTCAAGCCATCGCTATAAATATCCCAAGGCAAACCATCCTGACGCTTGTATTTCAAGCTTCCATCCGGATTCTTTTCACTCAGCAATTTAGAGATCTCACCGCGCAACTGCTCGCGGAAATACGGTGCTGTACCCGTTTTGTGATCCACCTCCTGGTAGTTTGTTACCAATGGCTTCTTGATCAATTTCTCGTATTCTTCGCGGGTTAATTTTTGGCGAAGTGCTTCGTTTCCTCCTTCTGAATTAACCAACCATTGGTGCAAAACAGTGTTGCGACGTTCAACAGCGCGTAAGCTATCATTGGCACGTGCTTCAGCAACTTCAGCATTGGTGATACTCTCTGGAGAAACACCTTTTTTGTCTGCTAGTCGCTGGCGGTAATTACGTACCTTGAAGGTATATGGATTGTATAGATCCGGGTTCTTGCACATACCCACTAACATCGCTGCTTCTTCTTTGAGCAATTGATGTGGTTTCTTATTAAAGTAAACTTTCGATGCATTCGCGATACCAACCGCGTTGTACAAGAAATCGAATTGATTCAGGTACATGGTGATGATCTCTTCCTTCGTGAATCGTTTTTCCAAACGAGTTGCAATGATGTTTTCCTGAGCCTTTTCGTTCAAACGCTGCCACATACGGCCAATTCTTCCAGATGGGGCTTCGTCTACTGGTAACCCATTAGCGCGCGCTAGTTCTTCGCGGTCGCGTTTTTGTAAAGTAAATAGTTGCTTTGCTAACTGCTGTGTAATGGTAGATGCTCCACCTGCACCACCAATATTGACAATCGCACGACCAATGGCTTTGAAGTCAACCCCTGAGTGTTTTTCAAAACGTTCATCTTCCGTAGCGATCAAGGCATCAGTTACATTGGGACTGATATGGCGGTATTCAACACTTGTACGGTTGATCTTCCAGTAACGACCCAATTCTGTTTCCCCATCATCGGCAATAATCACGGATGCTAACAATTCTGGTGGGTTGTCTAACATCGCCACCGGTGGTAGTTCATCTTCCGATTGAAACAGGATCAAGCCTGCAATGAAATAAATAGGGAAGGTAGCAATCAACCAATAAATAATGGTAGCCCGCTTATGTTCTTTCTCAGAAAATACGGGTTTTCGTCCATTCAGTTCTTTTGCCATATATCCAAAATGAGGATTAAAAATAATCAAATACTATTCGAAGAACAAATATCGCTATTTCGAGGGCATGCACTGCGGTGTGCTGCGCTAGTTTCTAACAAAAAAATGCTAAAAACGGAGACCGAGGCCTCCGTTCAATTAACTATGGGGTCAAATGCTGTCCGCGAGAACACATTCAATCCTTATTTCTTTTTGTTATGCTCTTTGATAAAGTTCTCTATCGCTGCAGTCATACTCGGAGCATTTGGTTGCGGAGCGTGTACATCCAAGCGCAAATTGTTCTTCACAACCGCATTTGCAGTGGTTGGACCGAAAGCAGCAATCACAGTAGTATTCTGTTTGAAATCCGGAAAGTTCTTAAATAAAGATTCAATTCCACCAGGCGAGAAGAATACAAGCATGTCGTAATATACATCCTCCAGATCACTCAAGTCAGATGCCACTGTGCGGTAAAGCATAGCTTTGGTGAAAGGAATTTTAGCTGCTTCCAAGGTTTCCGGAATCTTATCGCGCAAGATATCTGTACATGGCAATAAGAATTTTTCTGTTTTGTGTTTTTTCAACGGATCGATCAGATCTTCAATCGTTTGCTTGCCGAAAAAGATCTTGCGTTTACGGTAAGGAACATACTTCTGCAAGTAAAGTGCTACCGCCTCAGAAATACAGAAATACTTCATCGTGTCAGGAACCTCAAAACGGATCTCCTGGGCAATTCTAAAAAAATGATCTACTGCTGTTTTTGATGTTAAAATGATTGCAGTGTGCTCCGGAATGTTCACCTTCTGCGTACGAAACTCTTGCGCAGAAATTCCTTCAACGTGAATGAACGGACGAAAATCGATCTTAAGCTTATATTTTTCAGCTAGATCATAGTAAGGCGATTTTTCACCCTCCGGTTTCGGTTGTGAAACCAAAATAGTCTTGATACTCAAGGTTTTAGTAGTTTTATGCGTTCAACAATTTAACCTAGCCAAATTTGAAACTCTTCCTTATACAACATCTTGGTTATGACCAGTAAGGGCAGGATTTCAAGGGTCCAAAAGTACAAAATTAAATAATACCAACTAATGCCAAATTGAAGTCCCAGTAAAAACCCACGCAAGAAACGCACCAACAAAAAGGCCAGATAGGTAATTAGCAGGATGACTTGAGACTGTCCAACCCATTGCGGTTGAAAATAACTGAAGAAGAATTCCAATAAGAGCAAAATGCCCACTAATTGAAAAGTGTTCAGTGTGTAATAATTGATCTCCTGCGCGAATTCCAGAGAACCAGTGATCCATCCGGTCATGCGCGCCAGAAAGAGCTGATACATTAAATAGATCGTGGGTGCCGACAGTGGAATCAGCGCATAAAACCAATTTTGAATGGGAGCGCGATTGAAATAATACCAGTAAATAGCGCCGGAAGTGATCAGTGCAAATTGAACGATCAAAAGCCAGGTGCTCCCGAAACTTACGCGCTTGCCATCTTTCTGTTGTTCTTCCAGTGTTCGGAAGAATAAGGTATTCTGACCCAACACGGCAAAAAGTTCACGTTGACGCAATCGTGCGAGTGATACAAAAACAATACAGGAGATCAGTAAAACAAGGACCAATGGCGAATGCAGCGAACTGCGCGGAATTAACTCCAACGACGTGTCTACCGGTGAATTACCAATTGTAAATGCCATGAACAATGTTTGCGATCCCATGTTATAGTTTGCAAAGGTAATTGATTCAAAGAATCCTGTTGCGTTTTTTGTTGAATCATCCTTTTGATTACTTTTGCGACGTTAAATTATAAACAACAGATAATGAAGACTGATTTGTATAACCACCCGGACTACCTTTTGATGGACGAATTGCTTACAGATGAGCAAAAGTTGGTGCGTGAAACTGCACGAGCTTGGGTGAAGAAAGAAGTATCTCCGATCATTGATGATGCTTACGAAAAAGCGGAATTCCCAATGCACTTATTGAAAGGTTTGGGTGAGATCGGTGCTTTCGGTCCATACATTCCGGAAGAATATGGAGGTCCAGGTTTGGATCAGATCTCTTACGGGTTGATCATGCAAGAGTTGGAGCGTTGCGATTCAGGATTGCGTTCAACAGCTTCAGTTCAGTCTTCTTTGGTAATGTATCCAATTTGGAAATACGGATCAGAAGAACAAAAACAAAAATACTTGCCGAAATTGGCAACCGGTGAAATGATGGGTTGTTTCGGGTTGACTGAGCCGGATCACGGTTCTAACCCGGGTGGAATGATCACGAATTTCAAAGATATGGGTGACCACTACTTGCTAAATGGAGCAAAAATGTGGATCTCAAACGCTCCTTTTGCAGATATCGCTGTAGTTTGGGCGAAAAACGAGGAAGGTCGTATCTGGGGATTGGTTGTTGAGCGTGGAATGGAAGGTTTCTCAACTCCTGAAATGCACGGTAAATTGTCTTTGCGTGCTTCTTCAACGGGTGAGTTGATCTTTGACAACGTTAAAGTTCCGAAAGAGAACTTGTTGCCAGGTCGTTCCGGTTTGGGAGCTCCACTAAGCTGTTTGGATTCTGCACGTTTCGGTATCGCATGGGGTGCTTTGGGTGCTGCTATGGATTGTTACGATCAAGCTTTGCGTTATTCGAAAGAACGTACGCAGTTCAATGTTCCAATTGGTGCATTCCAGTTGATCCAAAAGAAATTGGCTGAAATGATCACTGAGATCACGAAAGCACAGTTCATTACATTGCGTGTAGGACAATTGCGTAACGAAGGGCGCGCCACGTCTGCAATGATCTCCATGATTAAGCGTAACAACGTAGAGATCGCTTTGGACATCGCTCGTGAGGCTCGTCAAATCCATGGAGGTATGGGTATTACAAGCGAATACTCGATGATGCGCCACATGGCAAACTTGGAGTCTGTTGTTACTTACGAAGGAACGCACGACATTCACTTGTTGATCACAGGTATGGACGTTACAGGTATTCCAGCATTCACACGCGAGATGCCGTAATTCATCAAATTTTGATATTTTCAAGCCGGATACAGCTGTATTCGGCTTTTTTGTTTCAAGATTATGAGTGAAGAAATTTTAGACAATACCAATTTAGGGATTGCTCCAGTGCAAGACCTGCCAGGTGCCGGAGGCGTTTTAGCCATGGGAATTATTTCCATTCCATTCTTTGGTGGATTGATCGGTTTGATCCTTTCGATCGTGACCTTGGTGAAATCCGGACAATTGATCGATCAGTATAACCAGAATCCGGCGCAATACACGGAAAAATCGATCAAGCGCGTGCGCGCAGGGCGTGTTTGTGCCATCGTAAGTTTGTCCTTGCTTGGCCTTGCAATTGTGCTATTGATGTTATTGGCAGCAACAAATGCGTTGTAATTCTGATGATTGATGCAAGAAGAACTTATTGATAGCTCCATCAGCAAGCCCAAACCGCAGGAAGATCTTGTTGGTGGAGGTGGAATTTTGGCCATGGGAATCCTGTCAATTCTTTTATGTGGATTGATCGGACTGATCCTGGGAATCATTGCCATATCCAAAGCAAATCGGGAATTGGCGATTTTTCACCAAAATCCGGATCGCTATACGATGTCGTCTTACAGACTGGTAAACGCCGGAAGGATCTGTGCAATTGTCGGACTTTCCCTGTTGGGATTGATCATTTTCGTTGCACTTGTGAATGCTGTGGGGTAGTAGATTTTTCAGAAGGTCAACTTACAAATCAATTCCAATGTAATACCGTTCCCGCTTTCAAGGCTTCGGCATAAGTGTCGCGAAGCTTTGAAAGTTTTTTACGCGCCTCCGTATCCCCATTATTGGCTTTTTCTTTGATTTTGTAATACAGATCCATGGAATGACCGAAAACATCTTGCTCCAAACGCTCCTTCAATTCCGTGATGCGTGCCGTAACACCGATCAGGAAATGTTCAATCTCACCCAATTCGGAAAGCTCTTTTTCGTTCAAGCTTGCTTGCTTCAATAGTTGGGAATAACGAGGCAACACGACTTCCAGTAAACCGGAGAAACGCTCCAGTTCACGCTGTATGGCCGCTTGTTGTTCTTTGAATCCCATGATTGAAATATAGGTCTTTTTTTTAAAGTTCCAAGGTTCGCACATACATTTAACATTTATAGTGGGTGCTTTGTTCCCACGCAATTCTTGTAACTTTGTGCTATGTCTGGAATTTACCTCCATATTCCGTTCTGCGCTAAAAAATGCAGCTATTGTGATTTTCATTTCTCGACGACTTTCGAGGCTTACCGCGATGAGATGATCAATTGTTTGGTAGAAGAGATCAACTTGAGAGCACCGCTATGGTCAACTCGTAAATTATTTACGATCTACTTTGGAGGCGGAACACCTTCCTTGCTTAAACCACATGAATTAAAAAGCATTTTTGATGCAATTGCTGTACATTTCGATGTTTCTGATGTTTCGGAAATTACTTTAGAGGCAAATCCGGATGATTGTTCTGAAGAAAACATAGCTGCTTGGAAGGAATTGGGTATAAACCGGCTGAGTATTGGGATTCAGTCTACCACTCCCACACAACTCGCATGGATGAACCGCACGCACAACGCAGAAGAAGGTTTACAAGCCGTGAAACGAGCGATCGCCTTCGGGATCGACCAAATCTCGGTGGACTTGATCTATGGTCTTCCGGACCTTTCCGTTGCCGATTGGGAAGCACAATTGAACGAGATCACCGCACTACCCATCCAACACATTTCAGCTTATTGTCTGACGATCGAAGAACGCACACCCCTCGCTGCCTGGGTGAAAAAAGGTGCAATCCATCCTGTAGATGCCGACATGCAATCCCTGCACTATGAACGCATGGTTGCGGTTCTCAAAACTGCCGGATTTGAACAATACGAGATCTCAAACTTCGCTCGCGAGGAAGCTTACGCAAAACACAATTCGTCGTATTGGCTAGGAAAAAAGTATTTGGCAATCGGGCCATCGGCACATGGTTTTGACGGAAAAGACCGTTACTGGAATGTGGCGAATAACCAGCAATACATGCGCGCCTTGAGAAACAAGCAATTGGACCAGGAAGTAGAAGCACTTTCTAATTTCGACCGCTTCAATGAACGTATCATGGTGGGTTTGCGCACCAAATGGGGCGTGAAGATGCACGAATTGTTGGAATTATGTTCACCCGGTGCGGATTGGTATCAACAGGTAGAATCGTTCAAGACTTCTGGAAAACTGGTGGAAGATAACGGTACTTTGTTGCTGACAGAATCCGGAAGATTACTTGCAGATGCGATTGCTTCGGAGTTGTTTTTGCTAGCTGATTGATTTTCCTTCGATCTCTACAAATTCGCGAAACTTGGCGTGTTGCTTAGCCAGATCCCATTTCGAGTTACTAGCAATCTTTTTCACCACATCCGAGCGTTGCGAAATGGCTTGTGTCAATATTTCACCAAACTGCGCTGGCATGTAAAAGAATCCGGCTTCACCCAGATCCTTTTCGCCGCGATACACTTCATGAATAAGCAAAGGGATGCGATAGGCAAAAGCCAGGGTAAAGGCTCCTGAGATCTGGTGGTGAATATACTCCTCCGAACTCGGTGTGTTTGGATGAATAAGCGGCAGCAAGAAGTCGGTTCGTTTGAGAACCGCATCAAATGTTGCTTGATCCACGAATTCCGGAAATAAAGTTACACGATCACGTAAGCCCCGTTTTTCCAGTTCATCTACAAAAACTTTCACGTCCTCGCGTTTCATGTCCGATTTTCCCAGAAAAACGAAGTGCACTTCCGCCGGACTGTTCGAACACATCTCAATGAAACTTTTCAGGTCCTTACGTCTGTTTTCAACCCCACCTGTCAATGTTACCAATACGCCATTCTTGGAAAATTCTCCCTCGTAATGTGGGAAGTCGATCGGGTAAAAACTGCTGACCTCAATACCGGTAATTGGCTTTACTTTTGCCAAGAGATCGTCGCTTAAGACCACGTATTTCTTGATCATGCGGTGAATAACCTTTTGGGTGAAACTGTCCTGGAATTTTCTGAGTGTATGTATGAGTCCGTAACAAACAATGTGTTTTGGCATTAATAAGGCTAAATTCCGAACATGTCCTCCTTGCGCCGTATTGAAAACCACTTTTTCCACCTTTTTGTCTTGCAGATAGCGCACGATTCCCTTCATTTTTCGGAGATCAGTAAGCGGTTTACTTACAGTATCTACCAAGAAGATATCCGTAAAGTAGGGAACCAGGTGAGGATTGCGCTCCTTCATCGCGGTGGATGTCACCCAAAACAAACGACAATTGCTGTCTGTAAGCGCGCGCACTTGCGTGTACAAGCATTCGTCGTGCGAACCGGCAATCTCTACTAAAGCAATGTGTACAGGAGCTGTCATGAAACAAAATTCACCTTTTTCGCGATTAAAACAGCAGAAAAGGGAACCTTTTTTAAAGAGAAGACGTATAGGAAGGCGGAATTACTACCTCTGATATGATGCGAAACATACTTTTGATATTGAGTTTTCTATGTTCGTGGCAGGTAATGGCACAAGCAGATCCGATCATTATTATGATCGATCCGGGACATGGAGGATCCGATCCGGGACATGAAGCCGTGCAAAAAGGTCAACTTCCTGAAAAGGAATTGAATTTGATCATTGCTCAAAAATTCGGGAAGTACTTGAGCGATAAGCTGGAGAACGTGAAAGTATTGTACACACGCACCACAGATACTTATTTAACTTTGGATCAGCGCGTAGCTTTGGCAAATTCGAAGCATGCCGATATTTTTATCAGCGTTCATTGCAACGGGAGTGATGACCATAAAGTACACGGAACCGAAACGCACGTGCATTCTATGAAATCCGGAGAGGCGGTGCAATTGGCGAAGGAGATCGAAAAAGATCTGCGCACGAAAGCGGGAAGAAAATCGCGCGGCGTGAAAGACACGGATGACCGTTCACATTCATTGCATGTTTTGAAATTCACGAAAATGACGAGTGTCTTGGTAGAATGTGGATTTTTGACGAATACCGATGAAGCAGCTTATTTGAATACCGAAAACGGACAGGATCTGATCGCCTCCGCTTTATACCGTGGTGTAAAGAACTATGTGAACGACGATAAAGCTACTGATGCGCCGGCTGAAAAAACGTCAAAAACGCCTGCAAAAGAAGAAAAGCCAACAAAGAATGACGAAACTCAAAAAACCGGCACGGAGGCAGCTTGGACCATCCAATTGATGAGTTCCAAGGAGTGGATGGACACCGAAAAAGGTGTGTTTGCCAGCGTTCCGGTTCCGGTAAAGCGACAACAAGTGGCGCAAACCGGATACAAATATGTGTATTACGCCGGAGCATTCACTTCTGCAGAGGAAGCAAAAAAATATCAGGAACAGTTGCGCAAGAAAGGATTCACCGATGCCATGGTGATCCGCAAAAAATAATTGTTGAAATTGTTGTAACTTTGTTAGCATTACCACACTACGAAAAATTACAAACAAAGACATTGTATGGCTACTGTATTTGAGACACGATTGATTGGGAATATTGGAAAAGACGCTGTTGTCAAACACATGGATCGCGGAGTAATTGCTATCAACTTTCCGGTAGCACATAACAAGAATTGGCGCGACAAACGCACGGGTGAGGCACGTACCAAGACTACGTGGGTGAATTGTACCATTTGGAAAAAGGAAGGCGCGAACATGCGCATTTTAGACTTTTTGAAAAAGGGTGCTTTGGTAGAGTTGTTGGGAACGCCTTTCGCGAAGTCATTTTTACAAGAGGATGGCTCTACACGTTCAGAGATCCGTTTGAATGTATCGAAAACGAATATTTTGCGTCCGGCGAAATGTGATGATGAAATGATGTACGATGTGATCGACGACAACGAATCTGGTTGCGACGATGACGGCTGTATGGACACTAGTATTGACGATTTCACGATCTCGGAAGACGAATTTTAGTACTGATAGTCAATGCACTATCGGCAATCATTTGAAAACAGTGATTTTTTTTTCTAAAAACGCTTTTTCTGAATTGATTCTTTTATATATTTGCACCCGTCTACGGACAAAAACATTCCCCCTTAGCTCAGTTGGTTAGAGCATCTGACTGTTAATCAGAGGGTCGCTGGTTCAA
>CAYLJB010000088.1:0-12221 GCA_964383785.1 uncultured Fluviicola sp. | reverse complement strand
GATCTCTGCTAGACGTTGATCCAAGAACACTCGGTAATTGAACTCCGGTTTAAACAGATCGGATAGCTGTGCTATTCGGTAACCCGATCCATCCAACATAACTGTAGTGTGAACAGTTTCTGAACAGACATTTGCCAGATAATCGCGTTGACTGTAGCGCAAGTATTCGTTGAAGAGCAAATTCTTTTTCACCTGAGTAAACGAGCTGAAATACTCTCCCTTAAAGTCAAAAGTGATACTCTCCTGACGCAGGAGGTAAATCGGATCTACGAAATACGGTGTTAACTCTTGATTTATAAATTGAAAAGCCACTAATTCTACCATTTGATGGCGCGTACTATTGATCAAACTTTGATCGATCACTACAAAATTATTGAGCATCCTTCCCAAACTATCTTCTTTTGACAACAATCGCTGTGCCCAGTTCAAATTATTTGGATGATATATGGGTTTACCCAGAAGGGCTGTTAAGGATTTCCCACGCGTCAAATTAGAAACCTGTGTCAAAGAAACTAAGACCTCGCCATCCAACGATATCACGCCTACCAATTGGTCATCAAAGATCAACCTGCCATTTGTGAAAGCTGCCAATGAAACATCTTTGCATTTTAGTGGAACAATTCCTTGCTGAACCGTCCACAGATACCACAACCTATCGGTTCCTTTTAAGAAAAAACTGCCTTCGCTGAAAAAGATATTCCTGTATTCAAATGGAACAACTACTTGAAAAGTACTATCCAAAATGCCAAATGCCCCTCCACTTCGTGCAATCATGAATTGTCCATGGATCTCAAATTGTGGAATATCGAACTTGCGTTCAAGCACGGTTTTCGAATCAGCGCGATAATAGGTCCACATATTCGATGTTGCTTTCTCATCTTCCTTAATCACATACCAAAAATTGTCTTGATTCAGATGGAACTTATTTTTCTTTTCAGTTATGATACGCGAATAAGAGCTAACAGGTAATACCCATTCTCCGGTTGACTTTGAAATCAACCCCTCTCCTTTCCTGTCTTGATAAACATGTATATAATCGTCCTCGAAATCTTTTAATTGTGCGCGAGGCACTTCTGCCACTATTCCTTTTTTAACGTGAAAAAAGCATACCGTATCGCGCTTATTGAAGGTATAAACTTCGGCACTGAATCTGTTGACAAAATCACTGTACAAGTAGCATTTTCCGGATGAATCGGCAACAAATTGATAATTGATCATTACGTAGTCGAAACGTTTGTCGAAGTGGTAATGGTCTTGATCTAAAAGTTGAAAACCTACTTTTGGAAAATAAGCGTAAACGAATCCATCTTTGGCAGCAAAAAAAGTGAAATTCCTTTCGAACTCACTGTCAAATCCGTAAAAGTCTTTTAAATTTCTGGTACTTCCTCCAGCGATAAAATCAAAATTTGAAATGATTGGTTGATTGTTATTATCATACAATGAGTAATCTCCCGGATTTCCTGCAATTGTAAAACCGTTGAAGAAAGTCTCTATATATGCATAGCGAACCGGAACTAACTCTTTACCTCCCCATGTCACATAACCATTCAGGTCACCAATTGAAGCGTTCAATTTGATGGTATTCTCATATTGTCCCTGCTCGTAATATGGATAAAGATGATCGTAAATAAAAGGAATTGCTATTGCACCATTGGGATAGATGGCTCCTTTTTTATTCTCATGATTTTGGAGAATCAATACAGAATCACGTTGCTTTTTGCTATTGAAAAATTCGAAGAAATTATTGGCTGTTAAGTTGTTAACCATAAACTTGCCCAGCTTATTCAAATCATTATCATATACTACAACATAACCGCTATCTAAATTATCCGCAAACGGTTTAATGGCAAAGTAAAAATTCTCTCCTCGGTAAGCTTTATAAAATATCGTCTTGTATTGAGGCTTTACGCTTTTTCCGCTTTGAAAATCATACAAACCAAATCCTTGTACTTGTTCAAAGCCGGTCTTTTTACTGCGCTTCACTTGTGCGAGCATCAAAACATTATTCTTGGTTGAATTGACCTGAAACGGATAAATTTTCCCTTCGCCATATTCAGATTCTGAATAATAAGACAAATGTGGTCTGAATCGCAGTTCATAGGGTGACTTCACCTGTATTTCCACCAAATCTGAACTCAGAATCCCATTTTTTCTCCCGTCGCGATAGATAAGTTCATGTGTTCCGATTAGAATGTCTTCATAAACCTTAGAAACTTGTTTTGTTTTTAAGTTAATAACCTGTTTTTGATGTCCGTCATAATTCAATTCTGTTAGAACCATATTTACGGTGTCTCCAGCAGCATTCAATAACCTGAATAGTTGTAAATCAGTGAATTTAGGCTCCAAAATCAATTCGTTGCGTATACTGGTTAACCCAACCCGGTCTTGATCATAGATAGCTAAAAGTGTTGTTTTGCTGGCATCAGGCATGTTCATGAAAGTAAAAGGGTACTTGCCGTCGTCGAAAAGCACGGTACCGTCATGTCGTGCTAAGCCAAAGTAATCGCCTTTACGCAGTAAATAAAAATCTTCTCCACTATAGTAATCCAAGCCATCGTTGTAGTCATTGTTATTCACGAATTCAATCTCATCGTATTCCGGTTTGATCTTGACGCGAAAATCTGAATCTAAAACCCCTAATTTTTCCTCCTGAAAAAGGAAATCTCCTTTTTCGATAAGCGTGCAGCCTTTCATCTTGAAGGGATAAATCTCTTTCCCCCTGCGATCTATGATGCCAATGAAGCCATTCTTTTCGGCTATGAACACATCGATTTTAGGCGTCATTTCCAAGAGTGAAAATTCAAATGGCAGCAACAATTCCCCATTTTCGGATAACAATCCGATCTTTCCGTCTCGTGTGGCTGACCAACAGGTTGAATTTATATAGTCCGGGGACATCGGGTGCTTCACTTGCGAAAAAATGGCTGGCCAGATCGTATCTCCCATGGAGTTTATAAAACCAGATGCACAATTATTGTAATCTTCAAATGGCCGAACAGGATACTCTTTCTGGGTCCATCCCAAGGAAGGTAAAGTAGCAATCAGAAGAAGTAGCCAATTTCGCATGGACCAACATAACGATTTTTTACATACGCGTTACGTAACATGTTAAACCACCTGTTTTATATGAACCAAAGTCGATATTCCACTATCTTTAACTCATGAAATTACTTGTCGTTTTTTTGTTACTTGGGTTTAATCTTTGCGCCCAAAGTCCGTTTCTTCTAAAACTAGGGGATGAATACATTTTTGCAGATACTACAGGAAAAGTGTACTTCGACCAGCGCTTCGATCGAGTCACCCGCAATTACGACATCCAAGGATTATACGTGGTAGAACAAGAGGGAAAAATGGGAATTGTGTTTGGACCAACGTTTTTAATTCCCTGTGTTTACGACGACATCCGACTGAAAAAGACCGAAGGAAGTCATTTCTCTTTTGCGGCCAGGAAAGGAAGGTTTTATGGCTTGATCAATGCCAAAGGAGAAATCTTGACGCCATTTACTTATCAGGTCATTTATGAACTCAACGCTTTTGGAAGTCTGCGCAATACGAACCGCGATTATTACGAGTTGAAAACGCCAACTGGTAGTGTCATGGGATCCATCAATGACAAGGACCAATTCCAGCTAGAAATAGAAGAACCTGCAGATGAAATGGAAAGTGAATCGGGATTTTTCATCTTATCTAAAGGGAACAAAACACTTCTTTACCAACACGATGAAAAACAAAACAAATTGGTAAAGCGTCTTACTTTTACCGAAGTGAAATTGAGTTTTTTCTTGAACTCCTTTTATGTGACATACCCTAAAACCGGAATTACTGAAGAATATTCGTACGCTTGCAAACTCTTGAAAAAAGGCAAAACGGAGAATCTTCTGTTAGCGCCTTTGGAGGAAAACATAGAAGCCACCGAAGGCTACGAATCGGTGGTTGCTAATGAGTATGTAAATGAGTTCAAGGAATCTGAACTAATGGAACGTCGTAGAAGCATTTCCAGAGGATTCACGGATTACATGATTCGCGGATTTGTACAAGTGGAATCTGCCAACTTTCAACAAAAAGATCAATTGCGCTATGCTAGTTCCGTTATGTTTACCCCAGACAAAGATGGACTTCAATGTTTCGTACAGTATAACTACCCCGCTTATACAAAGGCCAATGAATTTACTTTTTTAGTCCCTGGCAACAACGTGAAACCCGGAGCAAACATGATCATGCATTTTGTTTACAACAAGAAAAAACTAGTTGGTGTGATGGATGTCTTAGGAGCAAATGTTATCCCGCCAATGAAAGGTAAGATCGAAATCATTACTTCAGACCAGAAAAACGAATTCATCCGCGTTCAAACGAAACAAGCAAGCTATTTGCTCTATCATCACTTAGAGAAAAATCTTTTGGACACCCTGGTAGTTGGAAAACCGAAAGACAGCTACTCCATTTCCGGAAACGTCGTAACCATTACGCGTCCTGTAAGTAAACGTTATTCTCAAATTGGAAAAACGACTTGGGCAACCAGCAAGCGTGAGTATGTTTTTATTCAGAAAAATAATATGGTTAGCTGGTTTGATTCTGTGCGGTCGGTTCCGGCAATTCCGAGTTGGAACTATGCCTACAAGGACCAAAAAGTGGGATTGATCGGGCATGAAGCACGTATTGAGGTTCCAACAGCATACGATTCCCTTCATTTGGAGCTTGTGTACCGCGTAGATTTGGGACCAAACCCAGATTATCCCAGACAACCGTCATACCATAAGATCCAACCGATTGTCTTAGCTTTCGATCAGGATAAGATTTCGATTTATTTCCCTGTAAATGGCAGAATGATCACAAAAACATTGCCTTGCTCGACATCTAAACCAATCCATGTTTCTTATGATGGGATGTTTCTGATTCAAGAAATCGGTAATGGATTCGTAGATGTGTACACATTAGATGGGAAAAAGCTAAGTAAGGAACCGGTTCGTTTGGCTTCCGGTCGTTCTACCATTGCAGAATTCAAGGATAATTACTGGTACTTGAGAGCTACCGATCAAGCGGAAAAAGAAGTCCTGATTGGCAGTAACGGCGCTTGGTTTATCTTGCCGTGATTTCCGGTGGACGATCTACAAACTCGAACAGTCGAGTATATTTGACTAAAGGACAAATAAGTATCAAGAACAAAGTAGAGACTTTTTTTTACCACAAAGACGCAAAGAGGAATTGTTTTATTCCTATGACACAAAAAACAAGGGCGCAAAGATCTTATTCGCTGGCTCATACACCACAATAGTCGTTTGTAATTGAACCACATAGAAACATAGAACACATCCTTTTCTTTCCCACAGATCTATACTTACATAGGGTTGATCTAAGAATTGATTATCGCTGGGAACACAAAATATCATTCTGAATCTCTCCCCTTTAAGTACTCTAAAATTTCCTTTTTAAACTGATAATTTGGATCATTAATCTTGTATTCACTTTCGTTCAATAAATCGACTAAGGACAGTTTTGTTTGATTGGCCTTACCAAAGCTCCTGATATAGCAGACTTTTGAAACATTTGAACGGCACTCAACTATTAAATACTTGGCAATATCCAAATGGTCATGGATTATGGCTTCGGTAATCGCACCATATCCATCGTAATAAGTGTATAAATCGATATCTGCTCCCTCTTTTACCAAAATCTTTACTATGTCAAGACAACCAGATTTTGCTGCAATTGTCAAAGGTGTATTAATAAAATACAACCCTTTTTTAACTTCAGCCTTTTGAACAGCATTAATCTTAGCGCCAAATTTTATCAATGATTTTACATTTTGGACATTACAGATATATTGATTTTTTGAGCAAGCATCATCTAGTGCGCTTTCATTTAATTCAAAATCCCTAATGTTTGGATCAGCACCTCCTTTTAATAACTCTAAAACCGAAGAGTTCAAATTATTACTTGTGGCTAACATAAGTAAAGTATTACCAAACTTTTTTTCTTGAAAATTAACGTCGATATTTTTCTTTGACAAAATCCTTCTGATTTGCAAAACGTCCTGTTTTGCTACACTTTCAGTAAGCGGCTCCAATTCGGTATTATCAAACAATTTAAAATCATCACCTAGTAAATCATCATATATATCTTGATTACAACCAAACAATGATGTTAACATTAAACATATAACTGTTAACCTACTAAATGAATAATTATTTCGCATATCACATTGTTTCACTAACTACGGAATGTCAGTCGTTTATTAATTCTGATCAATGTATGACTACGTAATCCCCATCAACACATTTTAAAACTCCATCCACAAAACGAAAAAATAGTGGTTGACACGTATTGAGTATTAGATCACCGTTATTACAACTACACCAGACAAAATACAGCCAATCTTCATTTGATTCAACCCCATTTAAGCAAGGCTCATGCATATATTTTGTTGGACTACCGTTACCAAAGATTTTTACTATATACTTTTTCTTTTTCCCGGATAGTTGATAGTTAGTAGCTATATAGCGCCACGCATCCAATCTTTCACCGTTACAAATGTTGGTAGTGTCTTTAAAAATTCTTGAGTAATGCCTCAATTCTTTGCGACTCTGCGAGAATGCAGCTCCGTAAAAATTTGAAATCAGAATGATTATTAATAACACATTTTTGATCCCGTTAATCTGAGTTTTCATAAAACAGAAAATGAACATGAACCTTTTTATTCAACACAATATTAGTGAGTACTTTCAAATTAAAAAGACAATTAGAAAAAATCAGAACATTACAGTTTTCAATCCTGTATTTTTGATTGGTACCACGGACTTATCCGTCGCGTTTGAAAACAAGCGTTGGGGTTATACATCCCAATCTTCACTCCCTTTATGTAAATCCTCCCCCCCAATCCCCCTCCAAAGGGGGAAGCAGAAGAACTACCTTTTTCGCTGTGGTTTGCGTTTCTCATCGTTTGCCAGATCCGAAGTTTCAACGAAAGTAAATGCCTGACCGGTCTTTCCTGCTCTTCCTGTTCTCCCAACGCGGTGAATATAAGTGTCGTGATCATTCGGGATTTGGTAATTGACCACCAAGGCAACATCGTTTATATCGATTCCTCGCGCAGCTACATCCGTTGCCACCAAAACCCGGATCGTTCCGTCCTTGAACTTATTCAAGGCATTTACTCGGTAGTTCTGACTTTTATCTCCGTGAATGGAATCGGCACTGACACCTGAACCGTTCAACTTCTTAGCAATGCGATTCGCCAAGTGTTTGGTCTCAATGAACAGGATCACCTTGTCGTATTCCGGATTTTGCAATAATTCCAAGAGCAAGGTAAACTTGTCTTGATCCGGTTTTACGTGAATGATATCTTGTTGTACGCGTTTCGAGCTGGCATTTCCCTGACTCACCTCAACCAATACCGGTTTCGTTACAAACTCATCGATGATCGGTCGTTGTTTTGGATTGTTCGTTGCTGAGAAGAGCAATGTTTGTTTGCATCCAGTCAATCCGCGTTTCAATTTGCGAATATCTGCCACGAAGCCCATGTCGAGCATTTTATCAAACTCATCCAGAATGAGCGTTTCAATGTTTTGCAATTGCAAATGTCCGCGTTGCACCAAGTCGAGTAAACGACCCGGAGTACCGATTATCACCGGTGCACCTCTATTTTCCAGGCGCAGATCGCGTTCGATATTCGTCCCTCCGATATAACAAACCGTTTGCAGACGCATGCCTTTTGCTAATTTCGTACATTCTTCCTGCACTTGTAAAGCCAATTCGCGCGTTGGCACAACGATAAGTGTTTTTCGTTGCTCACGATTCTGCAAATTGTTGTCGAGCATCGGGATCAAAAAGGCTCCCGTTTTACCGGTTCCGGTGCTTGCAATACCGATCACATCCTTCTTTGCTTTCAGTGCTTCGAACGTGCGTTCTTGAATTTCCGTTGTGTGCGTGAAGCCCATCGACTGTAAATTCTTCAACAAATCTGGATGGATGGGTGAAGCATCGTAGCGTTGTCCTACGTATTTACTTTCTACAGGTTCGATCACGGCATCTTGAACCAACAAATGCACCGGCATGGATGTCGTTCGCTTGCGCGCCGGGCGCTGACTTGGTCTGCGATTATCGGGTTTAGAAGCTTTATGTGAAGGATTTTGTTTATTGGGCTTGTTCGGCTTATTGGAGTTGCTCGAATTGTTCGAACGGTTTTTCTTGAATTGTGTCATAAAATCGGTGCGCTGTGTATTACAGCTTGTAATAAAAGATAGCAGAACTATCGGTACAAAGGTAGTCTTTTTTACACAGGTTTTCAGTGCATTGCATTTATCCGGATTATAATGCCTATCTTTGTCTTGTTGGGAGAATATCCCCAGAACAGTTCTTGCATTCTAGTAGTCGCGGTTAAACGCTTCGTTTTTATCCTTCTCAGTTACAAGTTTCATTTTCTGGAATCGGATTCCACTGACATGTAGCATTTGCTGTAGGCAGTGAAATTGATTCGACATATTATTTTATGAAAACTCAAGCTTATTAAACACATTGCATTTTCCAGAGTATCTGATGCAGATTTTTCAGAAACTCTAAAGCGCCGGGTCAATTTGTACTTCCGGTTGAACCGCCTAGAAAAAAAAGCCACTACAGGCATGAAGGTGAAAACGATCGTTTTACTCCTGGCTTATATTTTTCCCATCGCATTTCATTGGTTTGGATTAGTTACCGAGCCTTGGTTGGTCCTTTTGCTTTATTCCATTAGCGGATTAGGTATTGCAGGTATCGGAATGGGAATCATGCACGATGCCAATCACGGCGCCTACACCCGAAACAACACCATGAACTACTTTTTATCGCATACCTTGGATTTAATGGGATGCAGCAGTGAAATCTGGAAGTTACAACACAACGTTTTGCACCATACCTACACCAATATTCACGGACACGACGAGGATATT
The DNA here is from genome assembly GCA_964383785.1 of uncultured Fluviicola sp. GTDB lineage: Bacteria > Bacteroidota > Bacteroidia > Flavobacteriales_D > Crocinitomicaceae > Fluviicola. The sequence goes on along the minus strand of CAYLJB010000088.1, from coordinate 3,300 downwards.
ACCGCTCCGATTTGGTTATTGCGCTTTTCTCCGCACTCAAAACATTACAGCGCACACCGCTTTCAGCATTTGTATGTATGGTTCTTCTACGGTATTTTGACTTTGTTCTGGGTGACAGGAAAAGATTTCGTGAAGGCTATTGGTTACCGCAAAAAAGGTTTGATCCAATCGAATAAGGAATTGACCGTCCGCTTGTTGAAATTGATTCCATTAAAAGCATTTTATTTCACCTACGCCTTGATCATTCCAATTTGGATGACGCCACTGCCGGCTTACTGGCTAATCATCGCTTTCGTATTGATGCATTTTGTTGCTGGCATATTGTTGAGTGTGGTTTTCCAATTGGCACATGTAGTTCCAGAAATGACCTATCCTCAAGCTGACACAAACGGAAGTATTGAGAACAATTGGTATGTTCATCAGTTACAGACAACTAGTAATTTTTCTCCTGGAAACAAAGTGTTAGCTTGGTATCTGGGCGGATTGACCAATCAGATCGAACACCACTTGTTCCCACAGATCTGTCACGTTCATTATCCTAATTTGAGTAAGATCGTTCAGCGCACAGCGGAAGAATACAACATTCCTTATCACGTAAACCAAACATTTTTTCAAGCACTAGCCGGACACGTGAATACCCTACGTTCATTGGGTAATACGGCCGAGGGTGCAATAGCTTAAGTATGGCAGATACCTTTAATAAAAAAGAGCGCGAAAAAAAACGCGACAAAAAGAAGCAAGAGAAATTGCTTAAAAAAGAAGCTCGTAAAGACAACACGGGTGGAAACTGGGAAAGCATGATCATGTATGTAGATGCGAATGGCCAGTTGACTTCAACACCACCTGATGGATCTGAAGTAGCTGAAATATCTGCTGAAGACATTGATATCAATATCCCAAAACGCACGGAGGAACCGGAAGATAAAACACTAACTGGTCGTATCAATTATTTCGACGACAAAAAAGGTTATGGATTTATCAAAACCGCAAATGACGAAAGTTTCTTTTTTCACCAAAACAACGTAAGTGGAAACCCGGTGATGGGTAAACAAGTGAGTTTTGAGAAAGAACGCGGACAAAAAGGCTGGAATGCCGTTCGCGTGAAGATCCTTTAAATCCAAAAAGATTAGCGAAGTCGGGTTGTTTGTATGAACGATCCGACTTTTTTTGTGTACAAACTTTCGAACAAACGAACGGATGCATCGATCTCCTCTTTTCGGATAGATACACTTTCGACATTAAATCCAAATGGAATTTGCTTTTCAGTGCAGTATTGTGTGATTCGTTCTGCAACTTCCATACACAATTCCAGGGAGCGTTCCAACATATTTTCAGCATGCAACAGATCTTGTTTCACCCAATTCGGCACATTGATTCCCAGCCATTCCATAAAAAGCAAAGTTTTCTCCGAAGCACATGGCGTTAAGGTAAAAACAAAGCGTACTTCACCCACTCCGTGTTTTTTCAAGTGGTAATGCGTATCGGCAAGGAAGTTCAAAGCATGTTCGATACTGTACACACATTGCGAAATGAAGAAAGAACAACCAGCCTCGATCTTGGACAGAACGCGCAGATGTTCATCCCCTTTTCTCGCATGACGTTCCGGAATGGTGATTCCTCCTAATTTAAGATCCGGACGAAGCGCGTGTGCCAATTGATATGCCCGTCCAATGCGCAAGTTCTGATCGTTTTGATGCGTTGATGGAGCACCTACTAAAACCAACTGTTGGTGTGGAAATGCATAGAGCCATTCCATGAAACTAGCTTCAGTAAATTTCCCAACACTACAATAAACAATAGCTTCCGGAACATCGAGTTGCTTTAAATAGTCGATTGGCGCCACTGTTTTCATAAACGGGAACGGACGTTCTAAATCCGTTCGAGCAGATTCATCTTGCAGGTCGTAAACTACCAAGCCATCTAACGCAATGCGTTTTAGACGTTCCTGCTGAATAACTGCCAGTTCTTCAATACGTTCGGGCGTATTCGCAGCTTTAGGCGGCGTGATCCCGTAATACAAACAACACGCTTCTTCCATATTATCCGATCGATTTCAAGGCTTGATCCAAGTCTTCCCAAATGTCTTCCAAGTGCTCCAAACCAATACTCAAACGCACCAAACCATCTGAAATCCCGACAGCTAAACGCTCTTCCGGTTTCAATTTAGAATGTGTGGTTGACGCTGGGTGTGTCGCAATACTGCGGCTATCTCCCAAGTTCGGAGTAAGTGAGAACAAGTTCAAGGCATCCAAAAAACGACGCCCGGCTTCCAATCCACCTTTCACTTCGAATGTGACGATCCCTCCACCCCAACGCATTTGCTTCTTGGCGATCTCCACCTGTGGATGTGAAGGCAAAAATGGATATTTCACCCATGCTACCGATGGATGATTTTCTAAACGTTCAGCAATAGCCAAAGCCTGAGTACAGTGCTTTTCCATACGCAAGTGCAAGGTTTCCAAACTTTTTGAAAGCACCCACGCATTGAACGGACTCATTGCCGGTCCGCTGTGACGTGCAAACCCCTGAATCTGTAAAATGGTCTCTGCATCCGAAACGATCAAGCCTCCCAAAACGCGACCTTGTCCGTCCATGTACTTCGTAGCCGAATGGATCGAAATGTGTGCACCGAATTTCAATGGTTGCTGAATGACCGGTGTCGCGAAGCAATTATCCACTACCAATTTGATCCCTTTTTCCGCAACTACTTTTCCGATCTTTTCCAGATCGATGATCTCCAAAGCAGGATTCGACGGAGTTTCGAGGTACAAGATCTTCGTATTCTCCTGAATCGCATTCAAGTAACCTTCGTAATCATCTGCATCAACGTAAGTTGTTGTAATACCCCATTTGGGAAGAATATTGAGGAACAATTGGTGAGTAGACCCGAAAACCGAACGCGAAGACACAATGTGATCGCCACTTTTAAGCAATGCAGCGAAAGTCGTGAACACGGCAGCCATTCCTGTAGCCGTTGCCCAAGCTGCTTCTCCACCTTCTAAAGCAGCAACTTTAGCAAGCAATTCATCTACATTTGGATTGGAGTAACGTGAATATATATTGGCTTCCACTTCATCTGAAAAGGCCGCGCGCATGTGTTCCGCATCGTCGAATACGAAGCTGGAAGTCAGGTACAAGGGAACGCTGTGTTCGTTTTCTTGTGTGCGCTCGTTCTGCAAACGAATGGCAAGTGTTTCTGGACGGTACTGATTCATGAGTAACAATGCTTATGGGTGTTGTACTTTAAGTGTAAATGCGATATCCGGGTTTAAGGACGCCGAAACCGAACAATATTTCTCG
>CAYLJB010000087.1:0-12670 GCA_964383785.1 uncultured Fluviicola sp. | reverse complement strand
TCTTTTTGTAACCACCAACTAAATTCCACTTTTCTACGTTACTACGTAATACCAACCAGACGTTATGAAACAATTCCTACTGACACTTGCAGTGCTGATCTGTTCGTTCACCACCTTCGCACAACAGACTACCACACATACTGTCTATTTTGATGTTGACAGTTACACCCTTTCTGACAGTGAGCAAAAAGCACTTGAAGCATTTCTGGCACAGGAGAAAATGAATGGTCACGTAGGGAAAGTGACGATCACCGGACATACAGATTCAGACGCCAGTGTGGCCTACAACACTACCTTGTCCCAAAATCGAGTGATGGCTGTAGCCCGACTTTGTGCGGGAATCGCACCTCCTGAAAACGTGTCCCTGAACTGGTTCGGAGAAACGAAACCCTTGAACAAGAATGTGTCGGCCACCGACAAACGTTTGAATAGACGCGTTGAGATCGTTGTGGAACACGGCGTGCCCGACATCGTGGAAACAAGCGGCACGATCAAAGAGCTCTACAAAAAGCTGGAGCAAAAAGAACAGGTGTTCTGCATTTCTCCGAAGGGCGACACCACCTTGCGTTTGGAACAAGGAACCCTCGTGTATTTTCCGCCCATGGCTTTTGGCAACCGCACCGACAAATGCATCGAGATCCGCGCTAAAGAAATCTACAAGAAGTCGGATATGATCCTGGAAAATCTAAGCACTACCTCCAATGGTCGTCTTTTGGAATCTGCCGGAATGATCTACCTGGAAGCGCGCAGCAACGATCAACCGATCGAATTGGCACCGAACAAAGAAGCTTTGATCTTTCTCCCTACGGAAACACTACGGCCGGACATGCAGGCTTTCAACGGAACACGTGATCCGCACACAGACAATATGAATTGGGAAGCTACCGGTCGACCAGCGTACTTGCTGAACATTCCTCCGGGAGATCCCTGCAGAGATCGCGGTTACGACCAGCAGACCTGTACACGCTGCAAATTCTTTTTCTGTCGCGTGAACCGTTTTGGCGAAGGCATGAAAGGGATTGTTAATCGCAGACAGCATGAGGCTAACAGGGATTTCCGGATCTGTCAACGCAAATTGCGCAAAATGGGACTGAACAGTATGCCGATCCTCGCTCCGCCGCTCACGGAACAACAACTCATCCAGTGCGCGCAACTCGACTCCTTGTATGAAGTCTATGGCGTGAATAACTACAACGCGCTGTTAGAAGCCATGAACAAGGAAAAAATGAAAAAGTACGGCGTGAAAACTTTAGAACAGCTCCATGACACTTTGAACAAGATCAAAATTGCAGAGATCGAAGGAAAATTCAAGGCGGGCGAAATGGGCTCCGTTTCCCAGGAAGACATGCGTTTTTACCTCCTGAGCACAACGCGCATGGGCTGGATCAATTGCGATGCCTTCAGTAAAATTTCCGGCGATAAGATCACGATGGAAACCGATCTAAAGCCAGATAACCAAACCGACTGCAAAGTGGTTTTCACAAGTGTCCGTGGCATCCTACCCGCTGTAGCAACTGAAAAGAACTATCAATTCCTTCAAGTACCGGAGAAACAAGACGTTTGGCTAATTGGCTTGCGCTTCAAGGACGGTCAGGCTTATTTGTCTATGTCGTCAACAACCACGGCAAAAAACGTCGTAATGGCTCCATTCAAAGCCGTAACGATGGAGGAATTGAAACAGACTTTGAGGAAATTGGATTAAGTGAAAAAATCGTGATACAGCTTGCTCTGTGCTAAATAGATAATAATCTAATTTTGGTCTTTATGATTTGGTAACCAATTGATTAGCTTCTTGAACAATTGATTCTGGATAAGCATTTAATTGTAGAATACGGATCGCATTTCCTCTTTCAGGTACTCCCAATTTAATTTTGTAATCAAAATCAATGCTTGTTTCAGTCACCGTTTCTGAAAAATAATACAACTCAAATTCTTCCTGCAACATTGTTGTCAGTTCCAAATCATGCGTCGAAACAAAAATTTGACAGTTTTGCTTATTTAGATAAGACAGTATTGACTTTGCCGCAGCCACGCGTTCAAGAGTATTGGTTCCTTTAAAAAGCTCATCAATAAGCACGATTGAACAAGCCTCATTTTGGGTTGCATGAATGATCGTTTTTATTTCATTAATTTCTTGAAAAAAATAACTGCTCGACTGCATCAAATCATCCTCAATTCTAATCACTGAAAACAGCTTAGCTTTAGGGATACATGCAGTAGAAGCAAAACAGGTATTTAAAGTCCATCCTGAGATCAGATTTAAACCGATAGCCCGAATGAATGTCGATTTACCAGACATATTTGAACCTGTTAATAAGACCGATTTCTGAGAATTCATCGAGTTAGCAACACAATTTGGAACCAAGGGATGCTTAAGTCCATGAAAGGACACCTTGCAAATACCCGAGTCTAATTCCGGTTTGCAATATTGATCAAGGCCCATTCTTAAAGATGTGATCGATATGAGCATATCTACTTCACCAACAAATCGAAAAACTTTCTCAATGTCTTTCGATTTATTTTTAAACACCTCCAAAGAACTATAGAGCAATAATGGTTCAAGTAGAAACAATATTTTAATCATCTCCAATAAGAACCAGTATGCGGCTTCCATTTCGCTATCCACCTTTTGCTCTAGTTTGAAAAATGACATTTTTCGGCGAATTTTTGAAATGGTCTCTAATTCATTGTTTAAGTCAGGAAGAAGAACTTTTAAAAATTCTCTCTTATAGAGTTTTTGAGCAATCGCACCTAAAGAGAGAATTGTGGGAACGGAATGTATAAATAATGTTGTTTGCCTTTTTAGACCAAAATGAAGCAGCATATTACAAGCGAACAAGCTCAAGAAAACAAATCCAAAAACTGAATTAAATGGAATCAAGATCAAAGAAAGCAAAGTACTGAAAGAGAGTAAGGGAATAAGAAAATACCAGTTCGGTTTCTTATCTTGTTGTTGCAAAAAAAGGTCTGAACAAAAATAGGCTTGGTGATGGTTTAGCCTTTGGAGTTCGTATTGTATTTCGAGTCTGTCCTTAGACTCATTTTTAAAATGCTGTATTACTTGTTCACGATTCTTTTGAATGTGATTTGTTGACCTCAATTCGGAATAAAGAAATTGTTGACCAATTCGAGATGTGGTACGATCAACAAATCCAAAGAACAGGTCGAAATCCAAATCATTGCAAATCTGATCCGAAAGCAATTGGTTGGCGGAAGAATGATCTTTATACTGAAAATAGCGTTTGATCAGATCAAAATTGAACCCCTCCGTCTTCACAGCACCAAATTTATGCTCCAATTCCGCGAGAACTCTGCGTTTCCTACTAAAGAACATTTGTACTCTCAGGTTTTTCAGGCGTAAATTCAAGGATGTCTCCAGGCTGACAATTTAGGGCTTCGCAAATTGCTTCGAGTGTTGAAAACCGAATTGCACGAACCTTTCCCTGCTTTAAGATGGACAAATTAACCACCGAAACTCCAACAATCTCAGACAATTCCTTTAATTGCATTTTACGCTTAGCAAGCATAATATCTAAATTGATTGTTATGGGCATAGCTATATGGTTAATGAAGATTCAAACGATTGAATGAGGCTATTGAAATTGCTTTCGTTGCGCTTCCAGGACGAATTACCAAATAGTGTCACAGAGCTAACATTGATCACCGTTTCAGATCCCTCTGGTTCTAGTTGTATGTAGATATTTTCCCCCCAAGTCCAAAAATTCGCAGTTGTTCCAATTAATATCCGCCTCTCTTTTTGATCTGCATCAAATAGCTTAAATTGTGAATCTGCGATAACTTCTAACAACTTTTCGTAAAGCAAATCAGCACTAATTTCACTGCGAGTTTTACGAACCACTCTTTCAAGAGAAAAATTGAGTGGACTAAGAAACCACTTGGAATATCTCAGTTGTTTTCTTAAAAGAACACCTGTAACTAGTAAAGCAACGGGAATCGAAAAAACCAACAAGGACAGCCAAATATTACCGCTAAAATACCAAGCTAGTCGAAAAACCACGAATGACACCAGGCCAATCAATAACGGAACTTTACTCATATCTTTTTTTGAGCAAATTTATGCATTTCATAATTTAATTAACGTTTATCATTAATTATTTTATGAAAAAAGAGAATTAGATTTCAAAAGTCTGTAATTAATCTAATTTCTAAACCACTTGGACTCATCTATCATTTTTAGTTGTATCTGAAAATGATCGTATCATTTTTAAGAAAAATATCAATTGCTTTTTCTGTTGGTGAGCCGTTGGTGTAGTACCCAAAGGATATTGATTCTTTTGTTTTGGAGTTCCTTCTGTTAAATTCAATACGGTATGAGCCATCCGCTACAGGTAAGCCCCGCATGTCCAATTGAACTGATTTCGATTTTCCCGAATTCAAGTTAAACGGTTGAGTACGGTATTTATGCCGATCACAGTATACCCACACGGAATCCAAGTCAAAATCTGATTGATTCGAGACCTTCATTTCAATGTAATCTCTGCCATAAGGCATATCTGATTCTGCGCCACATGCCGAAAAAAGTAAGATTAGAAAAAAGAGTTGGATGGGTTTCATCTCCAATTTCACTCTCATTCTCGCTCTGTCTTCACGTATCGTTTGATCGCGAAAGCATGCGCATTTTTTTCATCTGCCGGATGCGTCAGGATCGTTTCTACTTGCCAAACGCTCTCGTCGAAATCCGGGAAGAAGGTGTCTGCACCAAAAGTTCCGTCCACATGTGTGATGTACATTTCCTGCACCACTCCGCTCTCCAATGCTTCGCGGTAGATCTGTCCGCCGCCAATGATGAAGACCGTGCGTTCGGTTTCGTTGCGGAAATGATCCAAACAGGCATCCAGGGAATGAAAAAGCTGCGCTCCCGGTGCGGCATAACTCGCATTGCGCGTCAAAACGGCATTCTCGCGGTTGGGCAAGGGACGAAAGCGCTCCGGAATGGAATCGTAATTCTTGCGACCGGTTACCACAATGTGTCCGGTGGTGGTTTCTTTAAAGAACCGCATATCCGCCGGCAAATGCCACATCAAATCATTGTTCTTTCCAATGCCGCGTTCACGGTCGATCGCTACGATCAAAGCTACTTTCATGGGAGTACTTTATAGGTTATTGGAGAAATAAATACTGGTTTCGGCTCGGAAATTTCCGTCTCGTAGATCACCAAACGACGCGCCTCTTCTTCCGTGGTGTAATAACCCACCAACCAGTGGAATTGTCCGTCGGCACCCAGTACTTTATGCAAGTTCGTTCGTGCACTTCGCATAAGCAGGGACTTATCAGCCACAATTTCCTTTGGTACTTCCAGACTGTAATAACCTCCTGCCAAGGCTGCATAATGTTGTTCGATCAATGTATCTTCTGCTACCACATACTCTCGTGTTCCGGTGGCATGTTCCGCAAACAACTGGCGGGAATCGGCGAAGAACTCTTGATACAAGTGATACGCATCGCCGTCCATGAAATCCAACCGATACTTGGAATAAAAGAATTCCGGCAAGATGTAATACGGCTTGTTGTGCGCTTCCGGTCGCGGATGCACGTAGGCAAAGGTGTGTCGCGCACTGTCGAGTTGAACTCCTTTCTCATTCTCCGACACAAAAGCCGACAGGATCAAACCGCCATTCTTGTAGCGATCTCGCTGATTGGACACAAAATTCCCGAGTGAATAGGCCGTAAGTTTCTTTTCTCCCTTGATCGTACGTTCCACTACCGGTTGGATCACGTGTGGGTGACTTCCGATCACCATATCTGCTCCATGGTCGTAGCAAAACTGTTCCCAGCGTTTCTGGTAGGCATTTGGCAACGATTGATACTCCGTTCCCCAATGCAAGGTGCAAATGATCCACTCTGCTCCCAATGCTTTTGCTTTCTTGAAATCCGCTTTCATCGTCGCCGAATCGATGTAATTGATGATCAAGGGCGGCGCAACAGACAAGCCATTCGTGCCATACGTGTAATTCAAGATCGCAACCTTAATTCCTTTTTCTTCGATGATCAAGGGATAATGCGCATCGCGTTCCGCTTTGTTTCGAAAGGTTCCAGTGTGCTTCACGCCAATTTTATCCAGTGCATCCAAGGTCTTTACCACGCCTCGTGCCCCACCGTCGCAACTGTGATTGTTGGCTGTAATGATGACATTGAATCCCGCATCCACCAAAGCTTCGGATAGTTCCGGAGGCGCAGAGAATTGCGGATATCCTTTGTATGGCTTTCCGGCATGCGTCACTTCTAAATTCGCAATGGCAATATCGGCTTGTTGCACCAGCGGTTTCACAAATTGAAAACAATCACGGTAATCGTAGCTGTCCAAAGCAGGAACGTAAGCACCGGCCAATTGTCCACCGTGCTGCATTACATCGCCCACGAAAAGAAACTGCAGGGTACTGGAATCACTTTGCGTCCAGCCAAGTCCAGCACACCACGCGAACAAAGCGGTAACGATCGTTTTAATTCCCTTCATATCGTATCACCACAGGTTTATCGGTTGGTATCAATTGACGGATCGTACGTTCCAATCCTTCTTTACTTTTTCGCACCAAATGCAACTGGTCGCCTGAAGCAATCATGCGTTTACGCGCTTTGTTCATCAAAGCTCTGCGTTCAAAATCCTTCCAATCCCCATTCTCGATGAAGACCTCGGTACTTTTTGGATTGATCGACACGGACAACAATTCCGGTTGAGGGAGTTGCACGAACAGTGTGTCGTTTTTAGGCACTACCTGAAAATCTTTCGTTTTGAGATTAACCCCATAGAGCAATTCACCTTTCACGATCAGCGTCAAACGGCGCTTCACCATGCCCGTTGTAAATGCATTTTCAAGGTCGTTGAAGCTGAATAGTTTTTCCAGATTACCGGTTGTTTGTTCGGTCACGGAACCATAGATCTCTAAGGAATCTACAACTACCTCATCCTGAAATTTCATGGTATTCAATTCCAAAATGGAGCGGATCTGTTCAATGCGCAACGGTGTTTCGTCGATCGCATACTCATCCTCCTCCGAACGACCAGCGATCAGATTCCAAACAAAGATCCCGAGTACGATGATCCCCGCAAGAACGCTGAGTCTAACGACCAGTGTTTTCCACTCCTGTAGTTTGCTTTGCTTCATGTACGATCACTTTTTCGAATCCTTGTTGCTTGTAAAATTGGACCACGAAATTGGTGGCATTCTTTTGGGCATCATCCAGGATATTCAAATATTTCATGTCTCTGCGAATGGTCTCTTCGCCTTTTTGCAAGATGATGTTCTTTTCCTCTTGGGAGAAATCTGCACGTAATCCGGTTACCTCCACCACTTCTGTTTTGATGTGATTCGGATCCATTTCGAAGGAAACTACTTTGGGCTTGGGCAAGGTGATTTCGATCGTCTTCCCATCAATAACAATGTCGGATTCCTTCATTTCTTTCAGGTCCACTCCGGCTTTTATCTTTGCACGACAGCTGATCAGAATGCGGCGAGATCCCCACTTCAGGTTCCAAAAATCCGAATCTTGCGTCAATTTGATCACCTTTCCTACCGTATATTCTGACGTTGACAAGGTTCCTACCTCACGGATCTGAAAGACCTCGGTTTCATTCACAGACTTGTTTTCCCCACAACTACTTGCGGTAACTATCAGAAACAACGCTATTAGAAATTTCCACTTCATAGATTCGCTGAAAACGGTGCTAAGGACATGGCTTCTACCCCCATTTGCAAGGCAGCCGAATCAATATCAAATTTCGGATGATGCACCCCATACACAATTCCCTTGGCTTCATTGCGAACTCCCAAACGGAAGAAACACACCGGAATTTCTTGCGCAAAGAAGGAAAAATCTTCCGACGTCAAGCGGATCGGCAATTCGTGTACACGCTCTTTTCCAAAATGGGATTCCATCAATTGACGCATCTCTGCGGTCATTTTCGGATCGTTCTCCAAGAATGGATAGCCTTTGGAAATTTCGATCTCGGCTGTCGCACCAAATTGCTGGCACGTATGTATTGTGTATGATTCAATCAGCTTCAATGCTTCCGCACGCCATGTTTCGTCCATGGTACGGAAAGTCCCTTTCAGGATCGCCTTTTCCGGAATGACGTTCGTAGCTCCAAGCGCTTCAAAATGTCCAAACGACAACACACACGGAATCTTCGGGTCACATTTGCGCGAAACGATCTGTTGCAAACCGGTCAGTAAGTGCGCTCCGGTCATGATTGGGTCAATCGTATTGTGTGGCGTTGCCCCATGCCCCCCTTTTCCGTGGATCGTAATGTAGATCTCGTCACAAGAAGCCATGTACAATCCTTCGCGGAATCCAACATTTCCAACTTCCATATCCGGAAATACATGCAGTGCCAACATTTTCTCCACCGGCGGATTTTGCAGGACTCCTGCAGCGATCATCAAGGACGCACCACCCGGATTTTTCTCCTCTCCCGGTTGGAAGATGAGTTTTACGGGTTGAGGCAATTGTTCTTTATTATTCCAAAGGATCTCGGCTGCACCCAACAAAATCGAGGTATGCACATCGTGTCCGCAAGCATGCATGATCCCGTCGTTCTGAGAACGGTAATCACATTGATTCTGTTCCTGGATAGGCAGCGCATCCAATTCGGAACGCAAGCCAAAACACGGCATATCCGCCGAATGCTCGTCGTTGCGAATGATTGCTACAATACCAGTTCCCGCAACTTCTTTCGTGAACGGAATTCCAAGATCGGTCAAGGTATTGGCCACGAACTCCATGGTTTGGAATTCGGCATAGGACAATTCCGGATGACGGTGCATGTGTTCCCGGTAGCCCTTGACTTTTGCAGCGATCGCAGCTGCTTCTTTGCGTATCAGATCATGCATATCATTCCGATTTTAATGCGGTGTACCCCGAACGAACCATCATGAAAGCTACGTAGAACATGATTATTCCGAAGATCAATTTCACAATGGCGGGATTCATTTTCAAGGACAATTTGGAACCCAGGTAGCCACCGATCACAAACGTAGATGCGATGATCAAGCCGTAGGTCCAATTGACATTCTGTGTTTTAGCATAATTCACCACTCCAAGGATCACAACGGGCATCGACAAGATGAACAAACTGGTTCCCGTTGCCTGATGTTGGGTCAAGCCCAACGCGTAAACAAGCGCCGGAACGATGATGATTCCACCGCCCACGCCAATGAATCCGGAAAGGATCCCGGCGAAAAATCCGATCAAAACCAGGATCAAAATGGTGGATACCGACATATGCTTCATGTTCAGAAGGTGGAAATTTACAAAAAAAGACGCAATCTATTAACTCACGAGCAGGTTACACCCACGGATATCGCTATGGTCAAAACGCCCCATCAAGCGGAATTGATTGCCTTCGATCCTGCCCAGATCTTGGGTTGCTATAAAACTACACGAATACAAATTAGCCAGATCGATCACATTGATCCCTCCGGTTCGTCCTTCGGCTACATAGGCAAACGGATCATTCACATCGCGCAGCATGACCTTCATCCAAGGTGGTGTAGTAAACAATCCTGCCTGATCAGCATAGGCTTGGGACAACAATTCACACATTCCATATTCCGAACTAATGTAGGTAACACCCAAACCTTTGCATAGCAACTGATGGAGTTCTTCTTTGGACAATTCTTTGCGGCGCCCCTTCATTCCTCCCGTTTCAATGATGATCGCTCCGGAAAGATCCACCCCTTTTTCAGCCAGATCTAACAAAGCATAGGACACCCCAAAAACTACCAGTTGCTTTCCAGAATCTTTCACTGATTGAAAAATGGCTTGCACTTGTGCGGTATCGTGCAAGTAAAAACCCGAACGCGCATCTTGAGTTTGTGTGATCAGATGTTCAACCATATACACCAAACTCGAATTTCCTTGTTCGATGTAATTTGGTAAGAGCGCTACGATCACTTGCTCCTGTAGGGAACCAGAAAATTGAGCATAGGTCGGCAAAAAGGATCGTTCGTACAAGGACGCAAAAGCCACATGATGTTCACTGCGTTGCATACCGGTTGTACCACTACTTTTGAAAAGTAACTCTGGTTCAAATCCTTCAGCCAATACTGTATGTGACTTGAAAAAGGCAATCGGCAAAAAGGGAATTTCATGGAGTTGAGTGGGCTCCGGACGCTTTAATAAGTCGACGTATTCTTTGTAAACCGGAACATGTTCCCGCTGGAACCGATATACTTTCAAGGCCAGCCCCTCAAAAGTGGCCTGATCGGTCAGGGAGAAAATTTCGTTCTCTAGTTCCTGTAAATTCATTCCTTTACATCGTAGGGTAAACGGATCGTAAATGCAGTGCCTTTTCCAGGCGTACTTTTTACCTGAATGCTTCCTCCGTGTTCTTCAACGATTAACTTGACATAGTACAAGCCCAAGCCAAATCCTTTCACATCGTGTAAATTACCGGTCGGCACACGGTAGAACTTATCGAAGATCATGCGAATGTCTTCGCGCTTGATCCCAATTCCATTATCCGCAATAGTCATTGTAAAATATTTCGAATCGTTGGATGTTGTGATTGTAATGTTTGGGATCTCCTCACAATATTTCACAGCATTATCCAAAAGGTTGTACACCACGTTCGTGATATGCACCTGATCGATCATCAATTTATCGTTTGCTGCATCCAATTGCAAGTGGATCGCTCCACCTTTCTCTGTTTGGTTCAGATCAAAACTTTCCTTTGCATCCATGATCAACTCGTGCATCGAACACAGATCTTTGGACAAACTCAATTTCTCTTTATCCAGTTTTGCCACATTCAATACACGTTCCACCTGATTTTCGAGACGTTTATTCTCTTTATAAATGATCTCTGCATAGCGCTTCAATCGGCCCGGATCTTCAGAAAAATCACCTTTTAACAGCAACTCACTCGACAATCCGATGGTTGAGATCGGCGTTTTCAATTCGTGTGTCATGTTGTTGATGAAATCCGTTTTCACCTCCGACAAACGCTTTTGCTTCAGGATGACATTGATCGCATACCCAAAGAAAACCAGCAAGACCACTACGATGATCACCAGATAGAACCACGGCGAAGTTACTTGTGTAGGATCTTGGATGGAATGGATCTTCAGATCCGGAAAAGTAACAGTGAAATAATGCCCGTCATTCTTCCAGGACAATTTCTTAGCCGTTAGCCGTTTGTCTTTATTGGGAACCGTAACATAATGCAACTTTTCATTGAAGTGCACCCGATTTCCAAAAACAATCGAATCCGAGAAGCAATCATAGATTCCATAAATAAAATCCTGATTGAGACTTTGTCCGTAAAATTCGCGTTTTAGGAGGGTCTCCAAATAAAAAGGTTCGATCTCTTCGGATATATCCACTACAAAGTAGTTTGGTTTTACCTCCTTCACTGCTCCGTAAAGATTCGCCGTAGCATCGGTATCACCCTCGATGTCTTCCAAGACATTGCGCAAAGCAATATGCGTACGCTGAGCAAATTGACGCACATTCAAACTGTCTTGTTTTTCCTGGATCTCAATCCGTTTTTGCTGCGCTTGAATGGTCTTTCGAATCCAGAAAATTTGGATCAACAGGATACTCGCCAGGGCAATGATCCCCAGAATAATAACCGTATTGACCGTTTTTCTATTCATCGTTCTTTATGCTCCGTAAGCATCGATCCAAGCAAGGATCCCGCCTTCTAAATTGTAAAGATTATCGTAACCATGCTGTGACTCCAAATATTGGATCACACTTGCGCTGCGCTTTCCTGAACGACAATGCACCACTACTTTCTTGTCTTTTGCGAATTGACCTACTTGATCCGGCACTTCATTCATCGGGATTAATATTCCATTCATGTTGGCTTCATCAAATTCAAAAGGCTCACGTACATCGATCAATTGAAAATCTTCATTATTATCGATCCAGTTTTTCAATTCTGCTACTGTAATAGATTTCATGCTGTTCATTTTACACCACGAATTTACAGCATTTTTCAGCGAAACGGATTCAATTTTCATGAATTAAGAAAAAGCTAACAGTTCCTGTTGTGGCTTTATGCTTAAACCAAGTAATCTAAACCAAACAAAAAAGGCTGCCACTTTCATGACAGCCTTTTTCAATAACCAGTATAAAGGACTAAATTAGAATCCCTGAACACCATTAACAGTTGTATACTTCAAAATGTTCTTTTTGTCCGGATAAATACGCGCAAATGCCGACTGAACCGCCAAGGTTCCTTCGTGGAATCCACATAAGATCAATTTCAATTTGTTCTCGTACGTATTTACGTCGCCAATTGCATAGATCCCCGGAATGTTTGTAGAATAATCCAAGGTGTCTACTTTGATCGCGTTCTTCTCAATTTCCAAGCCCCAATCCGCAATTGGTCCCAAGGAAGGTTTCAATCCGAATAAAGGGATGAAGTGATCTGTTTCGCGAATGATCTCTCCTTGCGTATTGTGCTGGATCTTTACGCGCTCTAAATTGCCGTTTCCTTCCAAGCCTACTACTTCTGCTTCGGTAATTAAAGTGATCTCCCCTTTTCCTGCCATGTCGATCACACGCTGGACGGAATCCAAGTGTCCGCGGAATGACGCGCTGCGGTGCACCAATACCACTTCTGACGCAATCTTCTTTTCTGCCAGGAAGATCGACCAATCCAAAGCGGAGTCACCACCACCGGCAATCACACAGCGTTTTCCGC
>CAYLJB010000086.1:0-12852 GCA_964383785.1 uncultured Fluviicola sp. | reverse complement strand
AAAGCGACTAGCAATGGTTTGAGTAAATTATTACTGAATCGCGACGCAATTGCACATGATCTGGAAGAGAACTGGGCAGTTGTTGCAGAGGCGATCCAAACCATTTTGAGATCGATCGGATTCCCGCAACCTTATGAGGCTTTGAAAGGATTGACCAGAAAAAATGAAAGGGTAACACAAGGTACCGTTCATGCTTTCATCGATACGTTGCAAGTTGATGAGGCTATGAAAACCCGTCTGAAGGCAATTACTCCTTCAAATTACACGGGAATTCCGTTGATATAACAGTTTGTTTTCGTAACTTAACGCAAATTCTAACATGCGTTGGTTCTCCCTACTTTGGTGTTTTGTTTCTGTTCTGAGTTTCGGGCAGCCGGCATTCATAAATTGGAGTGAAGACAACAGGGATCACACATCTCTGGTCTCTTTGATGCCCGTGAATGGAATGGACTTCTATGCCTTCCGACGCAATTATTCCGGATTGATCACTACACCACGCGTGGTTTCCTACAAACAAGGCCTGGAAGAGGCGCGTATGCGTATTGAAGAACAGGTCACTCAAAATGCAGCGACGCTCGAAGACGTGATCTACTTCGGTGGAAAATTGGTGGTGTTTCTTTCAGATCTTCAGGATGGATACAACAACCTGTACATGGTGACCTATGATCAGGATATGCAGCCAACAGGTGAAGAATCCTTATTGGCAAGTTATCCCGTGGCAGGGATCTTTAGGAAAAAAGGGAACTTTTATGTGGTTGTTTCTGATAATGGTAAGTTCTTCAGTGTAGAATATTCCATTCCGGCTAAGCGCGATGAATACGAGTATTTTGGTTACCGTGTTGTGAATGATCAATTTCAAATTGTTCAACAGGGAGAGCGCGAATTGCCTTACCGCTCAAGATTGATGAGCATTGATACGCGTTACCTTTCAGAGAACGGTGAGTATTTTATTGGCCTTTCTATCTTTACTTCTAGTGATTTCGGTATCTGGCGTGACTATTCCTCTCTAGAGAAAACAGTGGTCATGCATGTGGATACCTCCGGGTTAAAGCCATTTGTTTTGCAATTGGACAATCGGAAAGTATACGATTTTGAATTGACAGTTCTGGATTCGAACTTGTTTGTGACGGGGACATACGGACTGCCTTTTTCTGCTGGGGCCAAGGGCTTTTTTTTCCAAAAGATCAATATCGAATCTGCAAAGATCGAACGAGAATCACTTCAAGAATTCCCTCCGGATGTGCTTGAGCAGGAACAGGTACGAAATCGATTTAATGAACGGATGCGAGGCGATTTCTCATTTCAATCCAGACTGAATGATGAGTTGATGAATTACGCTTTCCGAGGAATACATCCACAACAAGATGGAAGTGTGGTGGTGGTGGCTGAACAATTTTACATCTATCAGACCAGTTCTTCGGATGGAAGGGGATTGACCCAGACAGTCAACCATTATTATTATAATGATCTCTTGATCTATAAGATCGATTCAATTGGAGCTATTGCTTGGTTGAAGCGTGTCCCGAAAACGCAGCATTCCGTAAATGATTATGGTTATTACAGCAGTATGGTTTCTGTGGACGTGAATGGGAGTATCCATTGTTTTTTCAATGATCATTCAATGAATTACAATGAAAGTGGCGTATACGACCAAAATTTCAGGGAGGTAAGCTTCCCAATGCGTCCCAGAAATTATGTGTTGGCTGAAGTTATTTTAGATCCTCAAACAGGTGACATGCTCCGATCGATCAAAGGACGACATGAAGAAACCAATGGGTTTGTAGTGCTCAAATTGAGTGCTTGGCACAAATCGAAGCGTCAATTGTTATTTTATGCTAACGGAGCACGAGAACGTTTCGGTTTGTTGCAATTTTGATGTGAAATGAGCGTTTTAACGCTAAAAAATAAGATTATGGACAAGTCTTCGATCTACGAACAATTTGCTACTTATTGCTGGGTAAATAACAAGCAACCTGAGTCAATTGCTGCTTTCTGCGATTTCGCGAAAATCGAGCATTCGACCTTTACAGAACATTTTTCTTCGTTTGACCGGTTAAGGAGTAGTTTGTTAATCGAAACTTTGGAAAAGGTATGGGACAACGTGGAGGCAACTGCCACACAACACGAATATTCCGGAAGAGAAAAAGCACTGGCTCTATTCTTTACACTGGCCGAGAAATTTGGACCTTATAAACGTTATTTCCAGACCCTTTATCCGTTGAAGCAAACTCCTGCATTTGTGCAAGACTGGAGAGGATTTAACCAACAATTTGTACGTCACACCCAATACTTGAATCCGGATGAACGCATGCAATGGTTACGCGATAAATTGCCTAATACCATTACAAATGAAGCAAATGGACTTTTGATAGCTTGGAACTATGTGTTTCGCGTGTGGTTAGCAGATGAATCGGAAGATCAAGCTACCACGGATGCTGCAATTGAAAAGACGATTCACTTGTATTTCGATTTTGCCAATACGGATAAATTGGAGCAATTGATGGATTTTGGAAAATTCATCTTTTCTACGAAAGTACGCTTGTGATGGAAAAGCGACCAGAAAAAGAATACGACTCGATACCAACATCGAAGGTACAGCGCGCCATGAAGGTGATCGGTACCAGTGTTAAAGTCGGAGGAAACTACCTGTCACATTATTCAAAATCTTTGATCTCTGATAATGTATCTAAAGAGGAACTGCACGAAAAAAATGCAGATACTGTATTCAAAGCATTAGGCGAAATGAAAGGTAGTGCCTTAAAGATGGCGCAATTGCTTTCGATGGATGAATTTACACTTCCTGAAAGTTACCAAAAAGCATTTCAGCAAGCCCAAAACAATGCTCCGCCCTTATCATTTCCTTTGATCCAAAAAACCTTCCGCTCTCAATTCGGAAAGGATGTGGATGAACTATTCGAATCTTTTTCGAGACAGGCAGTGCATGCAGCAAGTATCGGTCAAGTACATCGGGCAAAAAGATCTGGAAAGGATCTAGCCGTAAAGGTGCAATATCCCGGAGTTGCTGATAGTATTGAAAGCGATATCAAATTGGTGAGGCCGATCATCCAAAAAGCGATGAATATTGGATCGAAGGAATTGGATTTTTATGTGCAGGAAGTGCAGGCAACATTGGTGGAAGAAACCGATTACGAGCATGAATTGGCCGTTTCTGAATTGATGCGTGAGCAATGCGGAGGTATTGAGAATGTGTTGATCCCGAAGTACTATAATGAATGGTCCTCTTCACGGGTTTTAACCATGGATTGGGTTGAAGGAGAGTTGCTGACAGAATGGTTGGCTAAGGATCCATCAACAGCAGATAGAGAGCGAATTGCGCAGGCAATTTGGGATGTGTTTTTGTATCAGATCTCTGAATTGCAGATGGTACATGCTGATCCACATCCGGGCAATTTCATTATTACACCCCAGGGACAAATGTGCTTGATCGATTTTGGATGTGTGAAGCGCATTGCAGATGATTTTTACCAGGCATTTTTCCGCTTGCTAAAACATGATTTACTCGATGATAAGCAAGCACTCGCGGCGGTCTTGGATGAATTACATTTTTTCAATGAAAACGATACTGCAGCCGATCGCGAATTCTTGTTCGAATTTTTACAACACTCCCTCAAGTTGATCGCCGCGCCATGCCAGTCCGATCGATTCGACTTTGGTGATCCGAGCTATATGAAACAACTTTACGGACAGGGGGAAGAAGTAACAAAGGAAATTCGCAAGCGTCGCATGAACACTGCTCGTGGACCTAAAGAAGGGATCTATTTATTGCGCACCTTTTACGGGTTGTACATGATCTTGGCTAAAATAGGCGTGCCGGTAAATTTACGTTACGACCTCAGGCAAAAACTGCGTAGCTAAAAGAGAACGGCTTATTCTGCTTTTTTCGTTAGGTGCAGGCCTTTCACGAAACGCATACCGAGAAAAACGACAAATCCGGCAAGGGCAAAATACCCTATAAAATCGCCTAGATAATTGTAAATCGTTTTTGATTCGTTTAAATGGATCACACTTTTAAATGCATCTTTCACCCACCATTCTGTGGCAAAGACTACCTCTCCGCGATTGTTGATGATTCCAGATGTTCCGGTGTTTGCAGATCGAACAACCCATTTATTGCTTTCAATAGCTCGTAAACCTGCAAAAAGAAAATGCTGTTTATATCCTGGAGTGTTTCTCCACCAGCCATCATTCGTAATGATCGCGATGAATTGTGAACCTTGTCGGGCCTGTTTTGCCATGAAACCACCATAAATCGATTCATAACAAACAACGGGAGAAAAAATGACACCCTTTGACCTCATTACTTTCGGTTCCGATTCAGTTCCTAAAGTTCCGGATCCGCCACCCATTTGGATCGCAAAATTTTCCATGAAAGGCAAGGTAGAAATAAACGGTATCTTCTCAACCCCAAGAACTAATTTGGATTTGTGAACGATTTCAGGGATGCGGTGATCGTGAAATAGAATTGAGCTATTATAGTTCTCTTCGTACATGCCTAAATACTCGTTGAAAGAACTGGCAGCACTATTCTTGTCAGGAAAAAAGCGATAGGTAGAAGAACCGATCAAAAAAGAAGCATTATGCCACTTTGCTCTCCGCTCCATGATCTTATGATAGAATACTTTCTGCACCAATTCATCTTCAATCACGAGGTCTGAATAACTTGTTGGGTTTGGATACAAAGCCGTTTCAGGAGCTACCACCAAAGCAGTATTCTTGGTGACTTCTTTGTCGGCCATGGATAGAATGGCTTCAAGTTGTTCTTCATTCGATGATGCGAATTTCTCGTTGTAGGGATCGATGTTTGGTTGTAATACAACTACTTCGAATGGTGTGCCTTTGGTACTTTTTCCGAAATAGATACTCAAGGAAACGAGCATTGGGGCAAGTGCAAGGATCGCAATAAAACGCACCCGTTTGGATGAGTGAACAGGTTTGTTGAGTCCCTTGATCAACAGAAGCGCGATCAGAACATTGATTGATAAGATCCAAATCGAACCACCTAAAACACCGGTTATTGAAAACCATTGAGCAAGTGAGGGAACACTGGCCATAGTATTTCCGATTGTTAGCCAAGGCCATGAGAGTTCCCAATGGAAATGTAAGAATTCAAAACTGATCCAAGTTGTAAGGAAAAGCAAAAGCATCCATTTTTTACCGAGCTTTCGTTTGAGCTTATGATAGATCACGAAGGTAATTGCCATTAAGAGGCTGTTCGCAAAAAATGCCATCAATGCGCCCCCTTCACTGGCATAATAGATCCACCAGGTAGTTCCGATATTATAAATGAAAAATGCCAGATACGATTGCGCGAATATGCCCCATGACTTTCTTCCATGATCATAAGTTTGTTCAACCAGGAGAAGTGGGATCCAGGCAACAAAGGCAAGCGGAAACAGACTTCCTGTTTTAGGGAAAGAAATTACCAAAAGGATTCCTGTTAAAATGGCAAAAAACCATTGGAGTAATCTGGATGCTCGCAGTTGTTCTAACATGGGACGAAAATACAACGAAGAACTCAAAAACAAAAGGCTACCCCAAATGGGATAGCCTTTCGTAGAAAATTAATTCAGATTATTGAAAGATCACAGTCATTTCTACACGACGGTTTTTCTGACGTCCTTCCGGAGTATCATTTGTCGCGATCGGTTGTGTTTCACCGAAGAACAATGTGTTCAAACGGCTAGCCTCAACACCTTTCGAAACTAGGTATGCTTTCACTGCTTCTGCACGTTGCTTAGAAAGCACCAAGTTCTTCTGAGCGTCACCAACATTATCTGTGTGACCAGAGATCTGAAGTTTCCAGTTCTTCTTCTTGATCAACAATTCTGCTAATTCGTTCAATGAAGGATAAGAAACTTCTTTGATGATCGCATTACCAGTGTTGAACTCAAGGTTCTCGAATGCTGTTTTCAAGATTTCCTCTTCTTCTTTCGCCAATTTCGGACAACCTTTATTGTCTACCGGTCCAGCTACTGTAGGACAGTCATCATCTTTATCCAATACGCCATCATTATCAGTATCTTGATAAGGACATCCTTTGTTTTTTAGAGGACCAGCCAAGTATGGACATTCGTCATCTTTGTCAATCAATCCATCTTTATCAGTATCTGGCCAAGGACAACCGTTGTTCTCTTTCGGACCGTATTCTGTAGGACAGTTGTCAACAAAGTCAAACAAGCCATCGTTATCTGTATCAGGACATCCTTGGTTTGCGATTGGACCTGGTGCATCTGGACAAGCATCTTCGCTATCTTTGATACCATCTCCATCACGATCTGGACATCCGTTGAATGCGATCAATCCAGCTTCAGTTGGACAATCGTCCTTTGGATCGATAATGCTGTCCCCGTCTGTATCTGGACATCCTTTGAAAGCAGGGATACCAGCAAGATCTGGACAATCATCCATGCGATCTGGAATTTTGTCTCCATCTTTATCAGGACAACCTTGGAATTCAGCTAAACCAGCTTCATCAGGACAAGTGTCCTCCACATCTTTGATTCCATCACCATCGCGATCCGGACATCCTTTGAAGGCCCAAATCCCAGGAATTTCTTTACACTCATCAACTTTATCTGATACCTTATCATTATCGATATCATCCGGATGTTGATACAAAACAGGAACTCTTAAACCGGCATATATTGCAGCACCTTGTATCTTTTTACCAGAGGCAAACAATACTCCAAAGTCATTTACACCAATAGTCAAAGGTCCAAGACGGGTTCCAATACCAGCTCTCAAACCAGAATACTTATGATAGGAAATTGGGAAATGCAAACCAAACCAAGCGTGATCGAATCCCGGAGTTACCGCAACTTGGTTAGGCACGCGAACGCGGTGTGGATTTCTTCTGTTTTGAACGTTTACAATACCTGTAGCGTTAACATAGAACCATTTCCAAATGTGGTAGTCATATTGTAAGCTGATTGCTGTTGGCAATGCCATGAAGAACGTTTTTCCAGCGCCTTCTTGAGCTGTCCAATCAGAAGGATTGTTAGTGATCAAGCTATCAATGGACTCATCTACATCATGTAATGTTTGATCTCCATCAAATGCATTACGGAAATTGAAATCGATGTTTGTGTTTACGCTAAAGTCACGGCTTAACCCACCTTTTTGGAATTTCATACCACCGATGTCCAAAATGGAGATACCAGCGCGCATTTTGTACTTTTCTTTGTCTTTTCTCCAAAGATCTGTCTCTCCATCCATATCGTATTTGTACTCCTTGTAGTCTGGTCGCCACTCATAGACGAATCCAAGGTCAAGTCCTATCCCGAATTTAGCAGAGCTTTTCATGAAGTCGCCCAAAGCCAATGCGGGTGCGTTCGGATCGTTGTTTTGTTGGTCGATCTTGTCCAAAATACCAGAGGAGTGACCATAAGAAATGTCACCCGATAAACTTGCAAATGTGGAGTCGTTCTTTACTTCATATTTAAAGTTGTTTGTATGAATATAAGCCGCCGCAATACCTGATAACCATTTTGCTTTGACTCCGGCTTTCATGAAATGTTCTCCATCATCCTTCAATACTTGGGAATAATTCAAGCCATATTCCATCCAAGTCAAATGGTTCAAGTTCAACAACTCTTCATTGAACTTTTGATTCCAAAGCGTGTTGTAATCCCAATCCTCTTCAAGTAATACCGCTAATTTCGGGTCAACATCATCCAGGTTGGTAATACTTCGCAATTTAACAAAAGCTCCTACGGCAATCGTTGGTTTGATGTGGAACATGAAGTTCAAGACATCCACTTGAGTATTGGAATAGAAACCGATAGTTTTGGTGGAATTTGCATCGTAGTTTCTGGTAATGTAACGATCCATGAACGTAGAGTCAGGAATCATCCAATCATTGTAAGGATTGGTTCCACCAACTTCATAACCGTATCCACCGGTAGCTAATTGATCGGCTTTAAATGATTTCGTCCACCATTTAGGCATGTCTTCCGTGGTGTAATAGGCTGCGTTCGTCCAGTTCGTTGTGTTGAAACTAAATAGATTGATATCTACTTTGAATCTACTATCAACAAAACTTGCAGGCTGCAGGTCAACGCCCATGATTCCGGCGTAATTGCTACTATGAACGCCAAGGTAATTCTGAGCTATCGCGACACCGGAAGCTAGGAACGAACTGGCACATAGCATTATGTGCAATAATCGTTTTCTCATAAAGTAGTTTTTAGTCGTTAATTGGATAACGAACCAGGTAAGTGTTCGACTCAGAAATCAAAATCAATGATCCATCTGCCTGTTTATGAAGGACTAACTGATTGGCTCCCTCGTAGGATGCTTTGCTGAGTTCGTTTCCGTTCAAGGCATAAATATAACTGTTATTTGCAATTCCATCCAAAATTCCGACTAAGGTTTTGCCTTTTTCAGTGGTAGCAGAGTACATATCTTGAATTTGTCGAACGCGTGTTTCGAATTGGGCCATTAAAGTCCCATCGCTTTTTACTACAAATATACGAGGACCCTGTGTAAGGTAAAGAAGTTCAAGGTCGTTGGTGCTGTTTCTGCGTAATATGTTTTGCACATTTCCGATCATGACAGCTTTTTTGCCGTTATCTCCCACTTTGATAAACTGCTTGTTAACAAGTCCCATGGCAGCTACACGACCATTGTTTTTAACGAGGTACCATTCTCCGGCATCTACACCAATGGATTTCAAAAGTGTTCTCTTACGTAAGTTGTAAGCATTCCATTTGCCATTGACAATGCAATGAACAATCAATTCTCCGCGTTGTCCGATTACCGTGATCGGTGTTTCCGAGTTTGCACCTGTACCAATTCCCACAGAGCCTAATTTTTTTCCTTGAACGTCATAGCACACCAATTGCCCATCCAAAATGATGGCAAAAGCTGATTGACCCTTCCATTCAAAAGCATGTATTGATCCTCGTGGTGACCCTTTGATCGGAAACCCGTTTGCAAGATTTCCACCAGAAGTATACACGTATAAACCATCTGAACAAATGAAGGCAATGGCTTGTCCATTCAAGGCCAATACAGGACTTCCAACCAATTGGCTACTTACATTTTGCTGCCAAATGACCGCGTTGTTTCGAATGCAATAAAGGGTGTTGTTTGTGCTGATTGCAAAGAATGTACTGCTATTTTGAACCGGGATAATATGCGCTACCGATCCGTCCAATCGAATAGGAGGTAAGGCGATATTAGTGGTCGCTTCCTCCGAATTTTGTTCGTGGGTTAGATAATGGATGACCCGGTGTGTAGAACCTGTGAGCTGACTTACAGTTTCGTGAATGCTATCATTGATACTTCTGAAGCTTACTTTTTTTGGAGTTTCAGCAAAAAGTTTGTCTTTTTTTAGCTGTGACTGAGCTAGGGTGTTACCGGTTTCATAACTTCCAATGATCTCGTTAATTACCTGCTCGTTATCTGAGATCAAGGTATAATTATTGAAAAGTTCGATCGTACACTTTTTTCCTTGAAATAACTTGAATGGCAATGGAACCTTTCTAGTTGTCACTCGCTTTACATTGGCGAGATCAATATCATTCTCTACAAAGGGTTCTAAAATTGCAAACGGCGATTGTCCTGCGATGAAATCGCTGATTATACATGTACCTGTTGGCGTTTCTAAAACCACAAATCCTTTGTCGGTCCATTGAAAAAGTGGTGAACCCATCGTTGATTCCTGTTTTGCAAAAGACTTCTCGTAAAAATTGTAGCTGGTGAATTTTGAAGGGATGATATCCAAAAATGCATCCTGGTCATCAGCTAATTGGAGACCTTTCTGATTGGTTTGCGAAATGTATTTTACCTTGTTAGAGCTGATGAAATAGGTGTTCTCAATGCTGTACTTACTACCTGTTTTGATGACTAATGAAGCTGAACATTTACGGTCGATGAATTTCCAGTTGACAATAGTGCTTGGATTTTCTCTAAGCTCACCTCTGAAAAGAACCAGGTAATTGTCATGATAGCGTGCATACCAATCATTACTTAATTTGATCTCTCTGGAATATTTTAGATTGGAACCAATTTGCAGTTTAGCAAAATATTTTTGGATCAAATCAAAGGTCCAAGGTTTAGATCGCTCCAGAATGGCAACATCGCGATTCGTTGAGAAATAGTAATGTTGTATACGCTCAGTTTTACTCAGTAACTGCTGAAAAAATGGTTTCTCCTGTAAAAAAGCGAAAGCGTCTTGATTGTAGTCGATCTCGTTCGCTTTGTGAATGATCACTACACCTGAATCCATTTCTGAAAAGATCTTTTCCGGACTAGGAGAGAAATTCGTTGCAGATAAATTGAGTGCAACATAGGCGATCCATCCAAGCGAAAGGATACCTAAAATCACTAATAATGAGCGGTTCAGCATAGTACTAACTTCTGAAATCAAAAGTAAGCAGTAGTGTAAAGCGCAGCGCGTTAAAATCGCCAATTCATCAACAGCGGATTGTTAGGTGTTTTCGAATAAGGATAGTTGTCCGTTTCCCAGTAAATTAAAGGTCATACGATGATGTGGCGTAGGTCCGTGTAATGCGATGGCTTCTCGGTGGTCCTTTGTTGGATAGCCTTTATTTACGTTCCATCGGTATTCCGGAAATGCGACATGAAGTTTCTCCATGTATGCATCGCGATATGTCTTCGCCAAGACAGACGCAGCAGCTATAGATGTGTATTTTCCATCTCCTTTAATGACCGCAATAGATGGAATTGAAGTATGAACAAGTTTCTTGTTTCCGTCAATTAAAAGCAGCTCAGGTCTTGATTGTAAGTTTTCTGCTGCGCGTGCCATGCCCATTAAACTTGCCTGTAAGATGTTCAAAGACTCAATTTCCTTTTCGGTTATGAATTGAACCGAGAAATCAATGGCTTCTTTTTCTATAACGGGTCGGAGCAAATTGCGGTTCTTTTCAGAGAGTTGTTTCGAATCGTTCAGAAGTGGGTGATAAAAATCATCAGGAAGTATGACTGCTGCGCAAACAACTGGTCCGGCTAAACAGCCTCTTCCGGCTTCATCACATCCAGCTTCAATACCGCTTGTTGAAAAACGATTCAATAACATGGATTCAAAGTTGGCAAAATTGTTGTATATTTCCGAAACGCAAGACAACCAATTAATTGGATTTTGCGTTTAATAACAAACAACAGACAATGAAAAAACTGATTTCTATTCTTACGGTGTGCCTTTTTGTGTTTTCTGCAAGCGCACAAAATACCGCAACAGCAACCTCGGCTGATGTCAGTACTGGCAAGACTAGCGGGTTGTTTTCTTTTGTAATGTCGAACGAGATTACAGCTGATCAAGTAGCAGGTGTTAAGGGTTATTACGAAAATTACTTTACAGTGAATTTCAATCCTTCAACACATGTGATGCAAGTGAAAATGAAAGCAAAAGAAGAATTGAATTATAAAGTAATGAACAGATTAATGATCTCATTGAATGTTCAAACTTAC
This sequence comes from uncultured Fluviicola sp., assembly GCA_964383785.1. Lineage (GTDB taxonomy): Bacteria > Bacteroidota > Bacteroidia > Flavobacteriales_D > Crocinitomicaceae > Fluviicola. The sequence goes on along the minus strand of CAYLJB010000086.1, from coordinate 1,398 downwards.
TTGATCGACGGTAATAAATTAACCTTCGATGATTTTTTCAATAAGTACTTAATGTTGAAGGATTAACCTGACGGGGTTTTCAATATAAAAGGGGGAGCATTGCTCCCCCTTACTTTTTATCTACAAGAAATAGGAATTCGTATCAATTAATGTTTGAGCGATCAATTGGCGATTCTCTTTTGGATTGATACCCGAGTTTTTAGTGAATCGTTTAACCCCTGTTAACATCATACGTGCTTCGTCGCCTTCTGTGAAACTCAAAACGGCATCTTTTGCATGTTTTTCAATGGCGTCAGCGGCATCGTAAAAATAGGTTTTAACTATTGCGATCTCTAAAGCGCATTTTTCGGAACCTCGTAGTTCGATCAATTTTTCAACGCGTAAGAGTACAGATTCCGCGAGGTAAGTTTTGATGGCAACGTCTGCAATATTCATCAACACTTCTTGTTCTTTTGCAAGTGTTTGCATCAATTTTTGAACGGCGGCACCGGCAACCATCAGGATTGTTTTCTTAAACCCTTTTAAAAGATCGCGTTCTTGTCCTAGCGGATGTTCGGATGCTTCTTTCATTTCAGGAATGCTCATCAATTCGTTCGCAACTTGCATCGCAGGTCCCATAAGATCTAGCTCTCCTTTCATGGCGCGTCTTAATACCATGTCAACTGTTAGTAGACGATTGATTTCATTTGTCCCCTCGAAAATGCGGTTGATTCGCGAGTCGCGATAACTTCTTTCGACTGGAGATTCAGCACTATAACCCATTCCCCCAAAGATCTGAACACCTTCGTCAACGACATAGTCCAAACATTCGGAACCGGCAACTTTCAGGATGGCGCATTCAGGCGCAAATTGTTCAATACCTTTCAATGTGGCAGCTTCCTTATCCATTCCACCAGCTATATATGCTGCAATGGCATCATCAATATTTTGTCCGGCACGATAAATAGCTGATTCAACCACATATGTTCGAATCACTTGTTCGGCAAGCTTTGTGCGAATTGCTCCATATTTGGAGATCAAACGTCCGAATTGTTCACGCTCATTCGCATAGCGCACAGAATCAGTGATCGTTTGTTTGGCACCGCCTAATACTCCGGCAGCCAGCTTAATGCGTCCAATATTCAAAATATTCAATGCGATCTTGAATCCGTTTTCACGCGAACTCAGCATGTTCTCAACAGGAACTTTAACATTATTAAAGAATACTTGTCGCGTAGAAGATCCTTTGATCCCCATCTTTTTTTCTTCAGGATTCAATGAAATTCCTTCAGAATCTGCTTCCACCAAAAAGGCCGATAAATTGGCGTCCTCATCTATTTTAGCGAAAACTGTAAAGAGATTCGCAAAACCCCCATTCGTGATCCACATTTTTTGACCATTCAATATATAATGTGCACC
>CAYLJB010000085.1:0-12940 GCA_964383785.1 uncultured Fluviicola sp. | reverse complement strand
ATCACCTGTAATTGGCTCCCCTTTTAAAGGCAAAAGCCCTAGATAAGCAACATTAGCCAACACATAAAGGATGGTCACAATAAAGGTTCCCAAGAAAAGGGATTTGGGTAAATTCTTTTCCGGGTTGCGAATATCTCCCGCAATAAACGTAACGTTATTCCAGGCATCCGAGGAGAACAAAGAATTGATGATCGTAGTAGAAAGTGCGATCATAAGTGCAATGGTAGACAGAGGTGTTTCTGTTTTTAGTTCACCAACAACAGTAGTTTTACTCGCCGACCAAGCATCTGTGAAGTTCGTGTCAAAATATCCGGAAGCAAAACCGACGATGATTCCCGCCACGATCAGCACTGCCAAAGCGATCAATTTAGAACTGGTAAATATGGCTTGTACAATCTTTCCGTATTCAATGCCACGGCTGTTTATGATGGTCAACAGAAAAATAGTTACCACACCAACCAGATTTGCTCCATTGATAACCACATCGCCAAGTTCAAACAAGGATTTTTCTACGAGGACAGGAAAGAAAACACCAGCAAATTTTCCAAAAGCTACGCCAACTGCTGCGATCACTCCCGTTTGGATCACTGTAAAAACGGTCCAACCATAAACGAAGGCCGTCATTCTACCCCAAGCTTCCTTAATATATACAAATTGTCCGCCTGCTTTTGGGAACATGGCAGCCAATTCTCCGTAACTCAAAGCTCCAAATAACGTGATCACACCTGTCAGAATCCATGTAAAAAGCAACCATCCGGAGCTTCCGAGATCCTTGGCCATATCTGCAGAGACAATAAAGATCCCTGAACCGATCATACTACCAGCAACCAGAAAGGTAGCATCCATAAGACCGAGTGATTTTTTGGTGTTTTGTTCCATAGTAGTTCAAAAAAAATCCTGCCTCAAAGCGAAGCAGGATTGTTCAATTCATTTAGTTTTTTATTCTTCGTCAACAGCCTCTTCAGAAGCATGTACGATCGCATCGTGACCACGCAATGAAGCCAGGTAGTTCGGGTCATTCAAATTACTGTTCTTTCTAGAGTACAAGAAATAAACGATAACCCCAAGGCCTGTCCAAATAAAGAATGCGATCCATGTATCTAAACGCACGAACGACATCAATCCAATATTGAACAAAGCACCTGCTGGAGCTACCAACCAAATTAGCGGTGTTTTGAACGGACGATCCAATTGTGGTTGCTTGATACGCAAGATCAAGACAGCAATACTGATCATAGCAAACGCCAACAATGTACCCATTGAACACATCTCAGATACTTTATCAATCGGTGTCAACGCAGCTACAATAGAAATAACCAAACCTACTAAAATTGTACTGCGGTAAGGCGTCTTGAATTTATCATGGATCTTTCCAAATACGTTGAAAGGCAACAAACCGTCTTTCGCCATCCCCAAGAAGATACGCGTCTGACCCAACATCATTACCAACATTACAGAGATCAATCCGGCCACAGCCGCAATGGTGATCAAGATCGTTGCCCAAGGCATTCCAACACCTTCAAATGCAGAAGCAACCGGTGCTTTCATATCCAACTGATCGTATTTCACCATACCTGTCAATACCAAGGACACGGCAATATAAAGAAGCGTACAGATCACCAAAGACATGATGATCGCGAAAGGCACATCTTTCTTCGGGTTTTTAGCCTCACCGGCTTGCGTTGAAACCGCGTCAAATCCAATGTAGGCAAAGAATACAATACTTGCAGCCGTCAAGACCCCTCCAAAGCCCCAACCGTAGTGAGATTCACCTTTATCATCGACGATCGCATCCGGTACAAATGGCTTCCAGTTGTCAGTGTCAATAAAGAAGAATCCAACAAAGATTACGAACAATACCACCGCGATCTTCAAGATCACGATAATGTTGTTTGTCTTAGCAGCTTCTTTAATTCCGCGGATCAAGATCGATGTCACGAACCAAGTGATCAACAAAGCTGGTAAATTGAATGAAAATGCAGGGGCAGCCATACCTAATGCTTTCGCTTTCTCTGCTGCAGTTACCGGGTCATTCATGATCCAGAGCGGAGGATCGATGCCAAATTGGTGCAATAATTTCTCGAAATAACCACTCCAAGCAACTGCTACAGTGGTTGCTCCCATCATGTATTCCAAAATCAAGTTCCAACCGATGATCCACGCAAAAAGCTCTCCCATGGTTCCATAAGAGTATGCGTAAGCAGATCCCTCAACCGGCAAAACAGCCGAGAATTCAGCATAACAAAGTGAAGCAAACAAACAGCCGATACCTGCGATCACGAAGGCAATTGCCAAAGCAGGACCCGCATAATCATGGGCAGCAATTCCGGTAAGAGTAAAGATACCTCCCCCGATGATCGCACCAATTCCCAAGGATGTCAATCCCCATCTTCCAAGAACGCGATTCAACTCGCTTTTCTTCATATCTGCCTCAAAGGCACTGATTGGCTTTTTACGCCATGGACTTCCAGCCATATTTTACAATTATATATTTTACGAGGGGTAAAGATAAAAAATTTGTTAACAGAAATTAAGTCTCCTGATAAACGAAATATTTACTTCCATTTCGCAGCCAATCCCCTACTTTCTGTTACATTTGATAGCAAATACCAACATCCATGTGGATATTTCGAGTTCAACAGTTCTTACGCAATTTCTTTCGGCTATCTGCCATCATTTTTATAATTCTAGGCCACTACTGGAAAAACTGGCTGACAACAGGGCCGCTGCGCAAAATCGTTGACCCTAGAGGAACCAAGCGAATGTCGCGCGCAGAACGACTTCGACATATCATCGAAGATCTTGGACCAACATTTATCAAATTCGGACAGATCGTTGCAGACCGCCCGGATCTGGCAAGTGAAAACTTGCGCATCGAACTTAAAAAATTGCAAAGTTCTGCCCGCCCATTTGATGATGGACATGCTATAGCTATCATCGAACAAGAGATTGGCGATTCATTGGAACACATATTCAGTGAATTCAATCGTCACCATATTGCTTCAGCCTCCATTGCACAGGTATATGAGGGAACACTTATCACCGGTGAGAAAGTTGTACTAAAAGTACAACGCCCCGGTATTCGGATGAAGATCAAATTGGACATCATTCTGATTCAAATTTTAGCGCGTCAATTACAGAAAAACTATCCGGAACTGAACTCCTTCAACATTGTCAAATTCATTGAGGATTTTGGCGAGATCATCATGAAGGAACTCGATTTCACAAATGAAATGTCGAATATGCTTCGCTTCACACACATGTTTGCTGAAGACGAGCGTTGTGCCATTCCAAAAGTTTTCAACCGTTACTGTACTGCCCGCTTATTGGTCATGGAAAAGATCGAGGGTGCTACTCCTGATAGTGGATTGGCGCTGAAAGAACAAGGATTTGACACACAACAGATCGGTGAAAATGGAGTAAATATCATCCTTACGATGATCCTGAAGCATGGATTCTTTCATGCGGACCCACATCCGGGAAATATTTTCATCCGCGGTAACAACCAAATTGTTCTGATCGACCACGGTATGTGTGCCTCCTTAAAGCCAAAACAAATTGATGGCTTGATCAACTTCTTGATCGGATTTGCAGACCACGATTCACACAAGATTGCAAAAGCACTTTTGAAACTTACAGAAGTAAACTACTTGAAGGAGCAAGATGATTTGGAATTCGACATCGATGAATTGATCCAGAAATACCAATATTTAAGCTATGACAAAGTGGATATTTCCGGTTTGTTCACCGACACGTTCAAGCTGTTGATGAAATACGAGATCAAGATTCCGAGCAACTTGTACATGTTATTGAAAACCCTTGTGACGATTCAAAAAGTAGCGGAATCATTACATGCCGAGATTTCGTTGATCGATATGATCCGTCCTTATGCCAAAGAAAAGATAAAGGAGCGTTTCAGTTGGGACAATATCAAATCCAAATTCATCCATTCTGCAGAAGATTACTTATACCTCGTTCAACAATTACCACGCGATATCCGTCAAATCGTTACCAATTTTAAGGAAGATGGATTGCGACATAACATCAATTTTGGGGAGCGTGGTGTTACGAATAAAGAGATCAAGGATAATGTTTACCGAATCGGTGGCATCTTGTTGATGGGTGTATTACTGATCGCTGCTACGCTTTTGAAGATCTTTAACGTTCAACCACATACAGACAAAGGAGGCGCGACAGTGATGAAAGAAGTATTTGGCAATTTCCCGGATTTCTTCTTCGTTGTTACGGTCATTCTCACTATAATCGTTGCAATACGCATGATGATGCGGGCAAAATAAAAATCCATGAACCGATTTCACTCTAAATTAAACGCCATTGAAAAACACATCCTGCACAAGGATTTGAGTTTAGCGTTTCGTCAATTGGTCGACGCCATTTTGGACACTAAAAAGACTTCACTTTACAAAGCTTGCATCGAACTCACCGATTGGAAAGATAGTGAGCGTTATGAAGAACAACAGTTCATCGAGCGTTGTCAAAAGTTGATCCATGAAATGCGACCGCTGACAATCCATGACGCAGGAACTAGTGATCTTGTTGTTGCAAACGGAATTACCAAAGGTTATCGACGCGGCAATTTCCATATCGGACCAATTGATATTTCGGTAAAAACAGGAGAGATCTGGGGACTAGTTGGTGAAAACGGTAACGGTAAAACTACCCTACTTCGCATGTTGTGTGGTGACCTTTCATTCAGCGGCGGAAATATCGACTATCCATTTTCCACCGAACGTATTGACCGCTATGCTTTGCGTACAAAATTGACATACATTCCACAACGCACCCCGAAATGGTATGGATCTTTGATGAGTAATTTGCAATTTACTGCAAGTCATTACGGGTTAAAGGGAGAAGAAAACACTTTGATGGTGCAGATGATGATCATTCGTTTCGGTTTGTGGAAATTTCGCCACATGCAATGGAATGAACTGAGTTCCGGATATAAAATGCGCTTTGAATTAGCACGTACATTTTTGCGTTCTCCTAAATTGCTATTGCTGGATGAACCATTGGCAAATTTGGACGTTTTGGCACAGCAACTGGTTCTGGAAGATCTGAAAAGTTTGTCGCAGTCGATCTCCAACCCTATCGGGATCATTTTGAGTTCACAGCAATTGTTTGAGGTGGAAAAAATATCCGACAAGGTACTTTTTCTGAGAGATGGGAAGCCTACTTTCAAGACGGAAATTGACAGCAATGCTGCACACGCCACTACGCTGATCGAATTGGATTCAAGTGCCGAACGTGCAATGATCGAAAAAGCAATGGCCGGTCTGCCACTCATCGGTTTGCATTTCAACGGAGGTATCTACATGATCGAATTGGAAGGATCCGGAAAAATGTCGGATGTTCTCAAACGAATCGTAGATGCAGATATACCAGTAACTTACATCCGCGACATTTCACAATCAACCAGACGTCTATTTGTCAAATAACCACGCCATGAAAAGTTTATACAATCGTTTTGATACCTATTTATTGACAAAATGTCCATTGATCTGGCACTCGAAGATCGCTTACCTGCTTGCCGCCGGATTGTTGATGAATGGCGTCTTCTTGATCTGGGGTTTGGCTTCAGCAACAACAGACAACATTCTGAATCGCAACATTGACAGCATTTATGGGAATGGCACTCCAGTATTCGTTCATTTGATTTTAGGCTTGATCTTTATTACGCTTTGGGCAATTCAATTTTACAAGAAAAATGCGATCAAGCATTTGTATCCTTTGGGTTCACTGTATTTGACTAAATTGTTTCTACTGTTGCTCATTGGATTCACATTCTTTATTACACCAGCAGAGAGTTTTAATTATGGTATGCGTATTTCAGTGCGTCAGAAATACGATTTAAAAACACTGCAAAAAGACGTGGCAATTGTCAACAAGGCTTGTGTTTTCCTTCCTCAAGACGAAGCGAATTACACCCTAGATAAACGAACTTTTCCGAAGCCATTCCCGATTGAATTCGTAGAGTACGACTTGAATGAACAATCTTGGGCAGGACTTTCGGCTGAGTTTAAAGGTGTCTATTATTCACCGACTGAACATCCTGAAAACAACGACACGATTGACGGCCGCATTATTCAATGCTATGTCAGTCATGTAAAACCAGTAAAAAAGGAATGTTACGAAGAAGATTATGAGATGATAATAGATCGGTTCGTCGACTTGCCACAAGACTCGAGTATTGCATACACCAGCTTGTTCAATTACTCAAATTATGAGTTTTATCCGCTAGAATTGGAGCCAAAAAACACGGACTATTACAATTATTTGCTGGATATAGAACCTTATGGAGAATCGGACGAAACAACTCCGTCATACATTGCAGAGGTTCATCAATTGATGCACAACCGCGATCAACAAGGAATTGAAAATGTCATCAATGATGCCGTGGCGGTATTCCGCAAATATGAAGTTAAAAGTGAATTACCGGCGGAATGGATCAGTAAATACCACATCAAGCATAACTTTCAGTTGCCGAACTATATGCTTATCGATACGTATTTGGACGAATACGAAGATTTCGGTGTTTCCAATATTGAATCCGAAATTCACATTAAAGAGGATCAAATCAACGAACCTCAAATGATCGTTGGTGGCTATGATTCCAATGCATTCAGCAATCTGATAGACAATGTGGGAGACGCCTATCATCATATTCCTTTCCCTTATCAACACTGGATCTACATCATGATCGGAGCAATTTTAGCCATGTTCTTCCTGATCTTTGAATTTTCGAATATCTTGGCTTTTGCGATCAGTATTCCAATCGGTGGGGCTGTATTGATACTCAACGTACTCATTGCAATCTTTTTAGACCCATCGTTCTCGAATGAATTATCGGGAATGCGTTTCGTTAGTACGATCCTGATGGTCAATGCAGCTGTGTTCCTTACTTTATCGATTTGGAGCTTGAGCAATGGTATTTCTAAAAAGATCGCCACGATCGCAGTACTTTTCGGCTACCTAATCGCACCTTTCATACCTATTGTGAGTCTCTTCTTTTTGGACAGTTTGTTTTCCAGCTTAAAACCGGACCCATGTTACGAGTACTCTTATGACGTCGAGCACAGTATTTTCATGGCATGGATGCGACCGGATGTATGTTTGATCGCCGGAATTTTGGTACTTGCATGTTACTTCCGTGTTGTCAGAAGATACCACGCAAAGGCAGAGTAATTATTTCTTGTAAACTTTCAAATTGTCGACATAAACTACAGCAAGCTCTGAACTTGGATTTGCAGTTGCTCCGATCTCAACGCTGTTGTACATTTTTTTGGTTCCCTGTTGCACAAATAAAAGATCTTTTGGCAAGGTCTTGATACCATCTTTTTCCAAGATCAACACGTTGTCTTGCCACACTTTTAAGCTTCCTTTTTTCTTGTGATGCAAGTAAACTTCTACTTTTAGATGCACCCATTGATCTCTTGGAAAATCAATGCTTGTGGCTGCATTTTGGGTAACATCCGGTTGATTGAATTTAAACTCATACCGCAATTGATTCCCAACCAAAGCGAGACGCATTCCCGGACCTGCACCGATAGCGGTTTTCTCTTCCAAATCCAACAAAAACAACCACTCCAGCGGATCATTTCCCTGGATACGATAATCTGCCTCAACGCACATAGTTTCCTTTTCCCAAAACGCAAAGTTCTGTTTTGAAATACTACTTTTCGACAAGGTAGAAGTAGTTGGATTCGCTATAAACTTCATGCATTGTGAACCAGAAGTAGATAAGGTATTATCCAGTTGAATCAGATTTCCGGGCAATGTTTGTTGAGTAAAAGACCATGCACTATCGCCGCTTTTCAAATAATCACTCAACACAGCGCTTTGTTCAAAGTCTTCGTTATAACTATTCGGTCCTTCAAACAATTTTCGTTTGTTGCAAGACGACAACTCAATTATGGCAAGGCTTACAAACGCCAACCAAAACCAACTACTCCCCAATTTTGCCATTGAAAATCAATTAAATAAGAATAAATAGGCGTATACCCGGCTTGAACAAAAAATCGTTTATCGGTAGCTCCGTAACGATAAAGCACACTGAAAGTTCCGCGAACGAACATCCCCAATTTGGTAGTCACAGTAGGTGTTTGACCTATTCCCAAAACCAATTGATGATTCTGACCAAATCTTCTCTGAATTTGCAATGGAAACACCAATCCCGTTCCGTTGTTCTTATCAATTGGAGCAACACTAAAACCTGCTTTCCAATCAAAGCGCTGAAGTTTTTCCCAAACAAAAGACTGCTCGTAATTCAAGCTTCCAAAACCACCTGTGCCTCCTATTTCCAAAGACACGGCTCGGTACTTTTCTTGCGAAAAGCCTGTTGAGGTAATTAAAATACCCACAACGAATAATGCCCTATTGAGCCAATTTGAAACCGCCATTTTCTGTAAATTGCCATTTTGTTTCCGGGAAATCTTGTGTAGACAGATCTTTGATCACCTGGAACACGCGTTTGTTAGGGTCTAATGTTGGTCCACCCTCACCCAATTGCTGAATTGGAATGATCTCACCTTTCACGAAGTCTCCCTTACGGGTAAGATACAATTTATAGATCGGAGCAATTCCATTCGGACCAGAAAGACTGAATCGTCCATAAGTAGCAAAGTTCCCCATAGAATACGTGATGAACTTTCCTTTGTACGAATCGATACCACGCGTTACGTGAGGTCCATGCCCCAGAATCACATCTGCACCTGCATCGATCATCACGCGAGCGAATTCGTATACATTCCCACGATCCTCTCCCAAGAAGATCTCCTTTTGTTTTGGAACATGTTGCTTGGATGAACCTTCCGCTCCTCCATGGAACGAAACGATCACGATATCACAGTAGCTATTCAATTCCTTTACGATCGCTGCCACTTTTTCGTAATCGTTTAAACGCAAACAAGCTGTATTGGGTGAAACGGCAGTCATACCTACTACCAAACCCTTCACATGGAAAGTATCTTTCGGACAAGTCTCCAATCCGGCAAAGTGAATGCCTTTTTCTTTCAGTACGCGTTGTGTGTTATCACGACCTGTTTGACCGAAGTCCCCCATGTGATTATTGGCTACGGATAGCAGATCAAATCCGGCTAATTTCAGGTAATCAACCATGTATTCCGGCTGACGAAAGGCATAACACGTCTTCGGATCAGAACATTTCTTCACGTCTCCACCCGAATTCAGAACAGTACCTTCCAAGTTACCAAAAGTGATATCTGCCACTTGCAAAAAGGCGTTCACCGGTTCCAAGATATTATTACCCGGCAAATATTCCGGTCCTGGATAATTCGTCCCAAGCATCATGTCTCCTACAGCGATGAGGGTGATCAAGGTATCTTCTTCTGCCTGATTTTCCGTCTGCTGTTTTGTCGGTTTCTCAGTAGTTCCTGACTTCGGTAAATAAAAATATCCCGTGATCAACACCGGTATCAAAGCCAGAGAAAAAAGTGCCGTTTTCGGTTTGGACATGCGCATAAATAAGAACAATCGATTGTACATGCTACAAAGTTAGCGAATTAAGTGTGAGTGGTATCAACTTCTCCTGAAGGATATAAACAGACAAGCGTTCATGAATCAATTCAATAAAACCGTCTGGATCCAGTCAATTTTCACGTCTTAAAACATGCCTAAAAGTCAAAAAACCACTACCTTTGCGCCCATCTTCTAATTGAGAAAAACAATATCCATGACCGTACAAGAAATACGTCAGCTTTATTTTGATTTTTTTGCGTCGAAAGACCACCAGATAGTTCCATCTGCTCCGATGGTTGTTAAGAACGATCCTACATTGATGTTTACCAACGCCGGTATGAATCAATTCAAGGATTTCTTCTTAGGGAATTCCGTTCCGAAACACCGTCGTGTGGCAAACTCACAAAAGTGCTTACGCGTATCTGGAAAACACAACGATTTGGAAGAAGTTGGTGTTGATACGTACCACCACACCATGTTCGAAATGTTGGGCAACTGGTCTTTTGGTGATTATTTCAAAGAAGAAGCGATTGCTTGGGCATGGGAATTATTGACAGAAGTTTACAAGATCCCGAAAGATCGTTTGTATGTAACAGTTTTTGAAGGAGACGACAAGGACGGCGTTCCAAGAGACCAGGAAAGTTATGATATCTGGAAGCGTTTCATCGCCGAAGACCGCATCATTCTTGCATCTAAAAAAGATAACTTCTGGGAAATGGGCGATACAGGACCTTGTGGCCCATGTACAGAAATCCATGTGGACAACCGTCCGGAAGCAGAGCGTGCGAAAGGAGACGGGAAAAATTGGGTAAACCAAGACCATCCACAAGTGATCGAGATCTGGAACAACGTATTCATGCAATTCAACCGCAAGGCTGACGGAAGCTTGGAGCCACTTCCTGCTACACACGTGGATACCGGAATGGGCTTGGAGCGCTTGGCAATGACATTACAAGGAAAAACGTCCAATTACGATACAGATCTTTTCCAAACCTTGATCCAACACATGGAGAAAGTTTCCGGAAAGGCTTATGGACAAAATGAAACTACAGATATCGCGTTGCGTGTTATCGCAGACCACGTGCGCGCCATCGCATTCTCTATTGCTGACGGTCAATTGCCAAGCAACACAGGTGCAGGATATGTGATACGTCGTATTTTGCGTCGTGCGGTGCGTTACGGTTACCAAACATTGGGCTTAAAAGAACCATTCCTAGCCGGGTTGTCACAGGTATTGGCAGACTCCATGGGGAATCCATTCAACGAATTGATCGTACAACGCGAATTGATCGAAAAAGTGATCCGCGAAGAGGAATTGAGCTTCTTCCGTACTTTGGAACAAGGGATCAAGCGCATCGAGGCCTTGATGGAGCAAGTGAAAGCTTCAGGAAAAACTGTTTTGGACGGAAGTTCCGTTTTTGAATTGTACGACACCTTCGGATTCCCATTCGATTTGACCAGTTTGATCGCTCGAGAAAACAACTTGTCCGTTGATGAAGAAGCATTCCAAGTGGAATTGAATAAACAAAAAGACCGTTCACGTGCCGCTACAGCGATCGAAACAGATGATTGGGTGATCTTGCGTGAGGATACGGAAGAGGAATTTGTAGGATACGACCAAACTACGGTAAACGTACACTTGGTAAAGTACCGCAAAGTTTCTCAAAAACAACGTTCCTTCTATCAATTGGTATTCAACTTAACGCCATTCTACCCGGAAGGCGGAGGGCAGGTTGGAGACCAAGGTCGTGTATACAACGATTCTGAGAGCATTCAGATCTTTGACACCAAGAAAGAAAACAATTTGATCGTTCATTTGAGCGAAACATTGCCCGCTGAGCCGAATAAACCGTTTACAGCTGAAGTAAATACCAAGCGTAGACGACTTTCAGCGTGCAACCACAGTGCAACCCACTTATTACATCACGCCCTTCGCACGGTACTTGGGACACATGTAGAGCAAAAAGGGTCCTTGGTTTCTCCGGATTACCTGCGTTTCGACTTCTCACACTTCTCAAAAGTAACGGATGAAGAGTTGGCGCAAATCGAGATATTGGTGAGTGCAGCTATTCGTGAGAATATTTCTTTGAATGAGAAACGCAATGTACCGATGGAAGTAGCAACTGAAATGGGTGCTATGGCCTTGTTTGGTGAAAAATACGGTGATACTGTTCGCGTCATTCAATTTGGTGATTCGGTGGAATTGTGTGGAGGAACTCACGTGAGCAGTACGGGTCAGATCGGTTTGTTCAAGTTGCGCGCAGAATCTGCAGTTGCAGCCGGAGTACGTCGAATCGAAGCGATCACCAATGAGGCAGTAGAAAACTATTTCGCACAGCAGGAAACTACCTTACGTGCAATCAACGACACCTTGAGAAATCCGAAGGATGTAACGAAGGCCGTTGAAGATCTGGTTCAAAAGAATGCTGAATTGCAAAAGCAAGTTGAACAGTTCAAAAAAGAACAAGCACGTTTGGTGAAGGGAGAATTGAAGCAAGCGATCATTTCAAAAGGCGATTATCAATTCTTGGAAGCAAAAGTGAATTTGGATGCCGGACAAGTGAAGGATCTACTTTTCCAATTGAAAGGTGAAACAAACCGTTTGGTTGCCGTGATTGGTTCTACTGATGCCGATAAATGCGCGATCAGTGTTTTCATCGATGAGACCTTGGTTTCTGAAAAAGGCTGGAATGCCGGTGCAATTGTGAAAGCAGTTGGTCCGCACATCCAAGGTGGTGGTGGTGGACAAGCCTTCTTCGCAACAGCCGGAGGAAAATTGGCTTCTGGAATTGATGCTGCATTGACAGAGATTAAGGAGAAACACTTGAATTGATGAGTGCGCAGCCGAAACATACGGCATTGTTGCTCACATTTTACTGGCCACCATCAGGTGGTCCCGGTGTTCACCGTTGGTTGCGCTTTTCGCGTTTCTTTCATGAAAACGATTGGAAGTTGCATGTGTACGCTCCTGAGGATGCGGCTTGGCCGATGATGGATCCAGCCTTAGAAAAGGAAGTTGCACCAGAGGTCACTGTTATTCGCAGAAAGATCTTTGAACCACATAAACTCATCGGAAAATCGAACAATCCGAACAAGGGCGGTGGTATTACGAAACAAAAGAAAAGCTCCTGGCTTCAAGAACTGATCATTTGGACCAGAGGAAATATTTTCATTCCGGATGCTCGTGTTTTTTGGATTAAACCGAGCATCAGATTTCTAAAAAGATATTTACAGGAACATCCTGAGATCGACACCCTGATCTCAAGTGGTCCACCACATAGCATGCACCTCATTGCACGTGCCTTGAAAAAGCAATTTCCGCAATTAAAATGGGTAGCTGACTTTCGTGATCCCTGGACCGAGATCGATTATTACCACGAATTACGCATTGGAAAAACTGCTGATCGCATTCAAAAGCGTTTGGAAAAAGCGGTACTCACAGAGG
>CAYLJB010000084.1:10613-13016 GCA_964383785.1 uncultured Fluviicola sp. | reverse complement strand
CAATTGATCGCAAAACGCGTGCAAGCAAAAGAGATCATCGGAGTAGATATTGTAGAAGAAGCTATTGAAGATGCGAAACGCAATGCAGCAACCAACGGTTTTGAGCACTTACATTTCTTCGCTGCTGACGTGGGCAAGTTCTTGTATCAGCATCCGGAATACCAGGGTAAGATCGGAACGATCGTCCTAGATCCGCCACGAGCTGGAATTGCGCCAAAAACATTATTAAAAGTTATCGCTTTAGATGCCAAGCACTTGGTTTACATTTCCTGTAATCCGGCAACGCAAGCAAGAGATACAGAGACATTGGAACAGCACGGTTACAAACTGACTAAGCTAACTTTTGTAGATCAATTTCCGCATACAAGTCATATTGAGGCGGTTGCTTTATTCGAGAAGTAAATTGTATTAATCGTTTTTAATAAAATTAAAAGCTTGTTTTGCGGAGATATTTTTTAGTACAATTCTTTTATTTTCATCTAATAGAAAAAGTGTTGGCTTGGTAACAACATGGTATTTCTCTTTAATAATTTCAATTGTATTTTTATCCAATCCACTTGTAGTTATTAAGTCAGGGAATGAAAATTTCATCATTGTATTAAGTTTCTTCGTTTGATCTGCTGAAATACAACATTCAACAACGGCAACGTTTAGTTTTTTTAAACTATCCATTTTACTCGCCAAAAACTCAAATTCAGCACTTGAATTGCCTGTTTCAATATCCCAAAAAACTAGTATGGTGTATTTACCTTTTACAGCCGATAATTGTGAGTTATTTTCGTTGTTATCAACAAATCCAAAATTAAAAGCGTGTTTACCACAAAGCGAATTTTCTAAATGAGAAGCATTTTCAGTGATTTTTTTCAAGTTCTGTTTTGATTCTTCGTTGTCATTCATCCACGTTGCTTTTCCAGTGGCATAATACTTTTTAACAATATGGACATAGACGGCGTCCATGCAAATGGTTTTTGATTTTGCGAATTCATTTAAACATTGAATCAAGAGAACCTTAAAAATCTCGTTGTTTTTGGAAGCAAACCCCAAAATAACATCTAGGTTTTTTATGATGGAATCAGGATCTTGAGTAGTTAATGAGTAAATGTATTCTTTGTAAAAGTCATTTAGCAAAGAGGTACGAACTATTGCATCAAATGACCAATCAGCATAATCAAAAAAATGATCTCGGTAATAATAGAAACGGGATTTGTTATCTGATAGTGATTCTTGAATGGTTGGTCTTTGCATAAATGAATTCATTTTAACTAGAAAAGAATTGGGATATTCTTGTCTCAATTTAAACATGTATGCGTCAAATTCATCGTTGATTGCTTTATTTTGAGCAGCGTAGTTGGGGTTATTCTCTTTAATCAACGATTCCGACTTTTTTTGAAGATTGGTTTTAAATACTATGTATTCATAGAAAATGGAATTATCGATAGAGCCTCCAAATTTAATCTGGCCTGGATCTGTAAGGCCTTTTGCAGAAAAGTGTACGTCGAAATCCTGATCATCTGAAATAATTATATTAAAATAACTCATTTCTCGCTCCGGAAAAGCCAAGATATACAGCCCTTTCTCAAGTTTCTCTGCAGTGTTTATTAGGGCATTACCTTTTTTATCCGTTTCGACGGCCAGCTTTTCGTATTGTTTATCGCCTAGAGAATAAGCTAAAATTATTTTTTCAGTTGGCCCGTCTATAAAGTGTAAACGAATCGAAGTAGCTTCTCCAGTTGCTAATGAAAGTTTGGTGATTAATAAACAGATAAAAAGAAATATTAGTCGCATATCAAGTTTTTTCATTGAGAAGCAAAGATACTATTTATTTCCCCTTCGCTTTGATAACGATCAGGATCGTGTACAACATGATCTTGATGTCGAGTGCAATAGAACGATTATGCAAATACAGCAAGTCGTATTTCATGCGTTGGATCATCTGTTCCACGTTCTCTGCATACCCATATTTTACTTGTCCCCAAGAAGTGATTCCCGGTCGAACGCGCGTTAATTCGAGGAATTGTGGTTCGTGTTGAACTATTTGGTCGATGTAATATTGGCGTTCAGGTCGCGGACCTACCAAAGACATGTCGCCTTTTAGTACATTAAAGAACTGTGGAAATTCATCAAAACGCAATTTGCGCATGAATCGCCCTATTGGTGTGATCCGAGGATCGTGTGTGCTTGATAACTGTGGACCCGCTTTTTCTGCATCGATAAACATCGTACGAAACTTGATGATCCGAAATGGTTTACCATTGATTCCGATACGCTCCTGAACGAAGAAAATCGGTCCAGGTGAAGAAAGCTTCACGGCTATAGCCAAGAATAAGTACACAGGTATCAATAAGATGATCGCAATGATCGCAATGACAATATCCATCAATCGTTTAAGATACTGTTGCCATG
>CAYLJB010000084.1:0-10603 GCA_964383785.1 uncultured Fluviicola sp. | reverse complement strand
GCATCACTTCGGCATTTACTTCCATGAGCAATGCACCAAAGATATTGTTCAGTTTTACAGATCCGGAAAGAATGTCAAACATATCAGGCAGTACCTTAATCACAATGCGGTTTTGATTGATACGAGAAATGATGGAACGCAATCTTTCGTGTTCAGTGGTTTCCAATGCAATGATTACCTCTTCTACGTCGTTTTTTGCGATCACAGTTTCCAAATTGTCAACATGTCCAAGATAAGGTATTTCGCTTTGAAGTAAGGTGTCTATTCCGTTCAGATTCACAAATCCTATGAATTGATTGCCACCACTTTTTTGCAGACCCTCAATTTCCCTGTAAATACCAACTGCTTTCTCTGATCCACCAATTAAAAGGGTTCTGAAACCATCTTTACGCTGATGAATACGCCTTACTTGTATACTGGTAAATACGAGGCGAGCGATCAAAGTAAATGAGAAGTGTAATAAAGCTAATGCAAGTAATGATTGGTAGTAATGTTTGTAACTGGTTACGTCGTCATCCAACAATAAAGCAAAAAATAAGACGATCGATCCGAAAATGGTGGCAAATGTAGTTAATGAAAGAATTTTTAAACGATAGAGGCGGCGAATATCAGAATAGGTGCCCTGAACCGTGTAGAAGATCAACCACAAAACAGGAATGATCAGTATTCCGTAATAGAAGGAGGAGTTAGTATCGAACTGTACACCTTCAACATAGGTCTTCCGGAAATAATAGAACAAGGCCCAAGCCAACATGGCTGTTAGCCAATCACTCAAAATAAATAATGTCCGGAAAAAGGAACGCATGCAGGGATCAGAAATAAACGATGTGAATGTTGTCGATATAAACGTCAGCTGTTGTTTGTCCTTCTGGTAATTGAGCTTTCAAATATTGTTTGAAATAGTTCGCATTGGTTGAATAGGAAATAATTTCAGTCAATTGAATATAGATCTTTTTCCATTGCATAGACCCGGCATCCTGCGCATTCATAGCCACATTTGGATTATCCGTTGTAGAGCCATCCAGATTCATAGCCTTAACACCAGTTAGCAAACTAGTTGAATTTCTATATGAAACTTCAAGATACACTTCCTTGCCTTTTGGTAAATAAACGGATTCAGTTGTGAGGCCTACCCATAGCGGCTCTGCAGTTGTTAAATTAACAAGACCATAAGTTCCAGAAAGTGCAATCTGACTATTGTTTCCAAATGAGATTGCGGCTGAAGAAACCGGATCATCCTCAATTTGTACTGTTGAAGACTCAAAGTCTTCTGTCCAAAACTTAGTTACTGAATTATAATGTGTTTTTGGATTAAAGGTATATGTCTCCCCTGCTACCAAATTCATGGTTGTATCTACAGGTACCATGAAGGGATAAATCTTTTTGGTGGCTCCAATTCCATTGTTACGAATGGCTGGATAGATTTGTATCTTTTTGGCATCACCACTTATCAATACCGGTATTTTACATGGCACTTCGAAACAACCGATGATCTTATTGTCCACATACACCCAAGCTTCAGTGAAATTGTGGCTCAAAAAATCGGGTTCTTGTCCGTTGTTTACTAAGTCCGGATTTGATTCAATAGTCCATTCGTTAATCTCCAGCCAGATCGGTTTCGGGTTGTTCCGAACACAACTGTTAGCTAAGATACCGATTAGACTAAGAAGTAAGATAATTCTCATGTGCAGCGTGTCTTTCAGCTTAACGCAAAAGTACGTTAATTATTGTCGCAAGCAGCTACAAAAGTAGATTTCAATTTTTCACTGATTCGCGAAGCCAGGTCGAGAGCCCGGTAAGCATCATCGATAGAAACAATAACTTCCTGACCTTCAGTGATCGAACGATGGAATGAACGCAATTCTTCCAAAATAGCATTACTATTTTCTACATGCGGACGAGTAGTCACAAAGTGTTTAGAGTCCGTTAAAGCCATTACTTGATCCATACCAGCCGGAACCGATTGCATAACAGATATCTGTTCCACTTGGTGATGTAAGAAATCAACAGATAAATAACCGCTAGGTTGGAAAACGCGCATTTTCCGCATGTTGGTAGTTGAAACACGTGATGAGGTCAAATTAGCAACACAGCCATTGTCGAATTCTATTCTTGCTGACGCCATGTCAGGTGTGTCTGAAACTACAGCAATACCATTTGAACTCACACGACGAATACTTGAGTTCACCAGACTTAAAACAATGTCAAGGTCATGTATCATTAGATCCATCACAACTGATACATCAGTGCCACGTGGATTGTACGTAGCCAAACGGTGGATCTCAAAAAACATTGGTCGTTGAATAAGTGGACGAGCAGTAACAAAGGCGGGATTGTAGCGTTCTACATGCCCCACTTGTACCTGTATACCTGCCTCATGTGCGAGATTCAACAAAGCTTTTGCCTGTTCCGGTGTTTCAGTAACTGGTTTTTCAACAAAAACATGCTTGCTCGAGCGAATGGCTTTGTTAGCAATTTCGAAGTGGGTGAGGGTAGGTGTAACAACGCTGATACAATCACACGAATCAATAAGCAACTGAGGATCATCAAAGCGTTTGATGTTGAATTGGCTCGCTACTGTTTCCGCATGACTGTCCAAAGGGTCGAAAAACCCGACAAGTTCATACAAATCTTGCAGTTCTAAAAGAAGACGCACGTGAACTTTTCCAAGATGGCCTACACCAAAAACTCCTATTTTAAGACGACTACTCATCACGATACAAAAGTAGGGAGCACCCGTCTAGCTTTGTAGTCAAGCCTGAGCAGTTATCAACACGACAATTTTAGTTCGCGTTGTAAAGGCCTGTTTAATTGCTTGATTACGTGTTTTTTGTTCGTCTCAGGAATGATTTTTTTGTAAAAAAATATTCAAAACTCCTTTTTTATCTTGAAAAATCCTTATTTTTGCCGCCACTAAACGGAGGTTGTAGCTCAGCTGGTTAGAGCGCCGGATTGTGGTTCCGGAGGTCGCGGGTTCGAACCCCGTCTCCCTCCCTGATTAGAGTTAAAATGTGAGTGCGCAAGTACTCACATTTTTTTTGATGTATTGTCTAGCGATTGTGTTTCACTAGTCCTCCAATGATTGAATTGGAATAATAGTATCCGCTGAAAGCATTAATTCACCTTGGCTATCATAAGTCACATCTTGGATGCCGTTATTATCAAGTTTGTAGTTTATGGTAGCTAACTGAAAAGTGCGTCCATTTTCAAGCGTCAAGATCAATTCGTTCAATATGTAATGTTTATTTCCGATTGGTTCAAAATCGTCATTCAAATCCTGATACCAATTCCATTTTGTAGAGCAGGATATGATTTTTAAACCAACCAGGTCACTTCCAATTTCCAATTGTTTGGTGTCGATTTGATAAAAATCAAGTTTTTTTAAAAGCGTACTGATTGGATTTGCAGTAACGTCGAATAATTCTAATTCTGGACTCCAACCAATGGATAAGGTGAGACCATTCAATTGTATCTCCACCCCTCCGTCTATAACAGCTTGTCCTTTTTGATTGAAAATCAATAAGTCGTTATTAACGTTATAGCATTTAACGGATTCAATGATTTTTCCGGGTAATAGAAAGTTGAGCTCTTCGGTTGTGTGAAATGCCATGAAAAATATGATTTATTCGCTTAGAACGAAATTCGTAATTGTACCGTGATATCAGACTTGCGGTTGCCTTTGATCTCCTCTGCACCTGAACTCAAGCTCGTGCGGTCGGCATACAAAAAGGTTCCATAACGCACCCACAGGTCGCAATGGCGTAGGAAACTGTAACGCAACAATAAGTAGGCACGCGAACCTTGATAGTAATAAGCCGGAACAGAGAAAACGTACAAAGCATTGTTCTCAAAAGTATAGATACGCGTGTCGTAACTGTCTGTCTCAAACAAGGCGTATCGGATCGAAAGGTCTATTGGAATACTCTTCGGACGGTAAACTACGTCTTGTGTGATCATCCAACCTTTTTCTGGCGTATTACTTGGTCGGTCAATTGTAATGTATTCTACACGGCTTTTGATCGTGATCCCTTCCGAAACTTTGTAGCTCAAATTGACCCTGTAATTGCGCTGCAATACATCCTCGATTGGTGTAATGGTTCCATCTGAGTCACGGGAATTCTTTTGGCGCAACTGCACTCGGAATCGTCCATACACTTCCAGCTCTTTGTTTGGTCGGTAAGTAGGCTGTACCAAGAATTCGTACCCTTTTGAAGGCGCATCCACTTGAAACTTTAACCATGGGAAACTGTAAAAATCGACATAGCTGTTCACGGTCCAGGCGCTATTCAGTTTTACTTTTGTCCCGGCAAACAAGCCCTTTTCGTTTTGCGTATTGCTGCCTTCCGAAAATCCGTTGTTGTAAAAACTGAAGTAGGCCTTATCGTAATTGCGGTATACCACTGAAACAGAAACACGTGGATCAATGATGGCCATCAAACCATACAACTGAGCCCAAGATTTGGAGTGTGTGCTGTAACTCGCCTCTCCAAAGAAGTTCACGTTGCGAAATACCCAGTTGTAATCACCACTTATCGCCGTTGAACGATCTCCTCGGAAAGCATAGATGTTATAAGGAACGGAATCTTTCTGCAAAGGCACATTGTATTGCTGATGCACTACTGCAACTCCAGCGCTGAAACGCGTGCTTGCATATTGCAAGTAATTCCCTAAGATCTTTTCGGTGAATTGATTTTTCTTCGCGATTTCGCTGTTGGTACGATGCAAACCACTGAGGTCAATTGTGGAGATGAATTGCAGGTCGTTGAATAGTGAGTCTGCCACACCACTTCCGTCAACTTGTTTATGACTGTAGAAGCTCAATAAATTGAATTTTCCAGCGCCTAATAATACAGATCCTCCACGGAAATAACGATTTTCATCTACTGAGGTGTATGGACGCAGTAAATTTGCCGTACGCTTCGAGGAGAAAATATCAGCCGTTTTACCAAAGGCATAACCTGTCCAGGTATTCAAACCTTGACCTATTTGTACCAAGTAATCTCCTGCTGCAACAGCTTTCAAGTATTTTCCGCCTTTGTAAAAAGCGTGAAACGAATAGAAATCGAAACCGTTCTTTTGCGAACCGCGGAAAAATTCTTCTCCCGGATCTTTCTCGGCGGTAACTCCTAAGGAAATATTGGTGCGATAGGTATAGCGAAAACGCGTGTAATAGCGGTCCGGGTTTCCGTAGTAAAAACTATTTGAAGTCTTCAAGATGGAATCCTGAACGTTTTCATAGCCGGATTTCTGTTCCGGAGTGCGTTGATAGCGCAAATACCACTCAAATTTACCGTTCTTAAGCAATTCCTTGAAGGTCACATGTAAGTTGTCTAAACGATCGTCCACCCGAATGAAAGGTAATACCAAACTGATCGTTGATAGATCCCAATATTGTAAAGCTTGCAATTCGTAAATAGAAATGAGCTTTCCGAACTGTTCGCGGTGCAGTAATAGGTTGGTAATCTGTACTTCGGTCAATAAATTCAAGGAGCGTAATTCGTCAGCATCGGTGGCGTTCAAATTGATGGGGTGATCGAAATAATAATTCAACTGTTCGAAAATGTTGGTCAAATCGATCTCTTCAGATTCATTCTGTTCTGAAATGAATTCGATCCGTTGCTGGATGATCTCATTGCGGTCTTGTGCCAACCCCAAGAAGGGGAGACAAGCCAAAACTGCAAAGAGGATTTTATTCCGCATGTTTTTCCAACTGATAGTTCAATCCGATCATTGGTGACCAACCTAAGACCTGATGATATTTTGTGCCCAAGTCTATCGCGAAGCCTTTTTTGCGGTAGCCGAATCCGAACGAAAAATGAGTTGGACCTGATTGAGCTCCCAAACGAATGAACAACACATCGAGGGGTTGGTATTCCACCGCGCCTTTAAATGCAATGGGATGCATAACGTCTTTTTCTACTTCAGCAAGAACGAGCACGCGTTTGGATGGCAGGTACTGACAGCCTATGCGCATTACGGTGGAATAACGATCTTCAAGCGAGCTGATCCGTTGCCTGCCGATGTTCATAACGCTCGCTCCTAAACGCCATTTTTCAGAGATTTTGGCGATTAGTCCAGCTTCGATCGTTCCATTAAAGGTTGCTCCGTAATTGTTTCCTAAGCGCAATTGTTGTCCGTTCAACTGCACTCCAGCCGCGAAGCGTTCAGTTAACTGCATCGCATATCCTACACCAAATCGCGATTGGCGATATTGCTCGTATCCAAAGAATTGCGCTCCGGTTGTGATCACACCTTTTTTTAGAGGAATTGCTACAGCAAGTGCTTGTGTTTGGAGTTCTTTGGCAAGAAAGCGGGTTTCGTAATAAACTCCGGCAGAAAATGATTTGATTGAGGCAGTTGCCCCTGGATTGTGATGATAAGCCCACAGATCATCCAAGGTTACGGATGCATTGCTCAATGCGTTAGAACGAGCACCTACAGGATTGTAACCTTGCGACCAAATTGGTCCTGAAACAAGTAATAACATAGTAGCGAGTAGGAAGCAGTTTTTCATCCGTAATTCTTATTTTTTGAAGAGGCGCTTGGAGGCGGGATAGCGCTCGGAAAAATAATCTGATTCCTGCGCTAAGAACCACGTGTTTCCGTTGTCCTCAGATAATGCGAATATACAATATTGATCAGTGATTTCTTCGCTTTGGGTGTATTTTTCGACCCAGTATTTTCGCTGAATCGATTTACCTGCCACTTTTGTTTCTCGGTATAAAGGATTCTCAAAATAGTAGCGTGTAGAATCATCTTTCTGATGAAAATGCACCAAGAAAGAGCTGTCTCCATCTTTTTTTACATAAGCTACTATCGCTGGGTGGGTAAATGCAACCACTTCAAGTGAACGGTTTTCATTGTGAGCAGCAACATAGCGCTGAATTTGCTTATTCAGACGTTCTTCTTGTTCGCTCGTAAGAGTGCATGCCGCAAACAGCAGAGTAAATACAAAAAGGAGGTGGATTCGTTTCACGTACTTGTTTTGTTGCCTAAAATAAACCAAATTTGTGAAAACTTCAATCGATGAAATTTACTGCTACACTCTTTACACTTTTTTGCGCTGCACTTTCATTTGGGCAGCTAACGTCCGAAACAATGTCGGTAAACGGTGTTGTTCGCAATTATCAACAATATTTACCGGTCGGATTAGATCCCAATACAGAATCTCCGTCATTGATCATTGTTTTACATGGTTTAGGTGGAAACAGCAGCCAGATGGTAGGTGCTGGGTTTAATTTGATCGCAGATACTGCTCGTGTCGTAGCAATTTATCCCCAAGGAAAAACAAATCAATGGGGTCAAAATGCTTGGAACAACGGAACGCTTGCTGCTTCAACGGCCGATGATCTTGGTTTCATGCATCAACTCATCGACTCAGCTATTGTTTTATACAATGTAAATCCTGCACGTGTTTATTTTACAGGTTTTTCAATGGGTTCTATTATGACACATCATATGGCTTGTGAAATGAATAATCGCGTTGCAGCAATAGGTTGTATGGCTGGAACAATGGCAACATCGGATATTCAGAATTGTGTACCTGCTTATGCGACTCCTGTCATTCATTTACACGGTACTGCAGATGGTACAGTTCCTTATGAAAGTGGTGCATTGCCATCATTGAGCTTGGTTCCTCAGACAATGACTTTTTGGCGAAATGTCCATGGATGTGATGCCTCTGCGGATTCGACACGTTTACCTGATTTAGTGAATGACAATATTACTGTGGATCGTTTTGTTTACAACAATTGTAACCCTGCAGGTTCGGTAGAGTTGTGGCGTTTCAATGGAGCAGATCACATTTACTTGTATCAACCGGTTAACGACATTACTGAAGGTTTGGAAGTTTGGAAATTTTTGACCAAATGGCAACACAGTAATCCTACTTCTGTTGGTGTACATGAAATTCCGGAATGGACTTCAAATGTTTATCCGAATCCGGGAACAGGTATGTATACTGTCGATCTATCGAAATCAGTGGATTTTTCTGTAACGGATGCGTTAGGAACAGTATTGCGAGAAGGTACTTTTGTGAATGGGGAGAATATGCTTTCATTGAACGAACAACCAGCGGGAATCTATTTCTTGCGAATGGGAGATCGCATGACACGTATCATTAAACAGTGATCAATCCGGGAAGTTCTCTTGAATCTCCTCCGGTGACATTTCTACATAATTGAATTGACATGCGATCATGTCATTTATACGCAAAACCTCCGGAAATTGTACCGCTTCGATGTGTTGATATTTCAAAGTGCCTTGTACACGAAAAGCCTCTGTGAAATGACGATCATCCGTGATCTTATAAAAGCGATCAAAACCGGAAAGTTTTCTATAGACAGGAAAAGTAATCATACGATAGGTATCTAACAAAAAAAGCTCCGATCTGTTTAGACCGGAGCTTTTTCGTTGTGTTCAATTAGTTTACTCGGATAACAACGCGACGGTTTTTCGCCAATTTCAAGTCGTCATCATCAGACTCGATATGCTCTGCAGTATTCGGTTCTGTATTCCCTTTAGTTTCAGTTTTTACGCGGCCTTCAGCAATACCTTTTTCTTTCAGGTAAGCCATAACTGCGTCTACACGTTTTTTATCCATGTCGGCGTAAAACGCTTTTTTCTCTCCCACTTCGTCTTCTTGCACATCGCTGTGACCAATAACTGTAATGGAAATGTTTGGATCTTTTTTCATTTCCTCAATGATCAAATCCAAGGCAGCCATTGCTTGTGGAGTTAAAGTGCTTTTCCCTGAAGCGAAATACATCCCTTGTGCTTCAATCTTTTCTTTAGAAGTCATGCGGTCACGAATTACCAATGCTTTCTGGTAGATTGTAGTCGATGTCAAGTTCTTTTCAGCGTCTTCATAGTTACAGTCGCACTTATCGTTCTCGTCCAGCATGGTAACAATCACATTGTCAATGTAATAATATGCCCCAGGAACTTGTGTGAACTTGTTGTCTTTCGCCTTTTTATTCGTCTCCGTTTTTGTAGATTCGTTTGAAGTAAAGTTTCCGATCGTCAAGAATTTCTCACCACCTTTTGCTGTGAATGTTCCACACACTTTTTCCCATCCGTAGAATGCATTGAACACTTTGTTCTTAGGGTGCAAAATGTGCGTTTCGTCCACGATCGATGTTTTTTGATCTGTTCCAAATTCTTTCTTCGAAACGTTCACACCGATTTGGTTACAAGAATACTTTGATGCTTCTGCCAATGACAATTGGAAGGAGATGCAGTATTTCGTGCCCTCTTTTAACGGAGTTTTCAACTTAACCAACAAATAGGTGCGTGGCGCTTTGTTCTGGTATGAAAAGGCCATGATTCCAGCGTAATTCTCACCTTCTGCCGGGTCTTCTGCACCATATGTATTTGATTTCGTACCGATCTCCGGCATTTTAGAATCACTCAAGAATACATCAGCACGCGCACCTGTCGGAGATTTCCAACCAGTTGCCAAATCGATCTGACCGAGTTTTTTAATTTTTCCTGTATTCGATTCGAATCCGCCATTTTCGACAAGATTCTCGTTGTTTTGAGCCAACAATGCCATCGGGGCGAACAACGCTGCAAATAGACTTGCTTTTGTTACTCTCATACTAGTTGATTTCATAGGATTTTACTGTTTTAATGAATGTTTTCACCTTCTCAGGATCTACATCCGGGTACACGCCATGACCTAAATTTACAATATGACGTTGGTTTTTACCGAACGAATGTAACATTTTTATTGTTTCGTTCTCCACAGTGGTGTGTGAACCATATAAAGCACACGGATCTAAATTCCCTTGTAAAGTACGGTTGTTACCCACCTGAGCGCGAACTGTTGCAACATCCATGTTCCAATCCATTCCCACTGTATTACAATCCAACGCCGCAAGAGCCGGAATCGAGGTGATCGCACCTTTCGAGAACAAGGTAACAGGAACATCGTTGATCGCCGATGCGATCTGACTCAAATAGGGGATGCTGAATGCAGCGTACTGCTCTGTTCCCAAAATTCCTGCCCAAGAATCAAAAATTTGTATCATACTTGCTCCGGCTTTTACCTGCGCTTTCAAGTAAGCGATGGTGACATCCGTGATCGCCTGTAGCAACTGATGTGCCAAAGTTGGATCTGTGTACAATAACTTACGTGCTTCGCTGAAAGTTTTTGATCCGTGACCCTCTACCATGTAACAGAAGATGGTCCATGGTGCTCCCGCAAATCCAATTACAGGAACACGACCATTCAAACCTTTTACAGTCAAACGGATCGCTTCCATTACATAACCCAAACGATCTTCTACATCAAAATTTGTTTCAACGCGTTTTGCTTGTTCTGCTGATCGGATCGTATGCTCGAACCAAGGTCCTCGTTTCTCTACCATTTGGTATGGAACATTCATGGCTTCTGGCACTACCAAAATATCGGAGAATACGATAGCAGCATCAACATCCAAAATATCAACTGGCTGAATGGTTACTTCCGCAGCCAATTCAGGTGTTTCTACCAATTCTTTAAAGCCACTTACGCTTTCACGCACGGCTCGGTATTCCGGTAAAATTCGACCGGCCTGACGCATCAACCATACAGGGTATCGTTCAATTGCTTCGCCTTTTG
>CAYLJB010000083.1:0-13217 GCA_964383785.1 uncultured Fluviicola sp. | reverse complement strand
AACGTAGTTACAACACCTGATTGAATAGTAAGGTCAGCGATGACAGAGGCGGTAACTGTATAATCTCCTGCAAGCAAAGGGGTTCCGGTAACTTGAACACAACCGTAAATATTTGACTGCGGATCATAATTACATCCATTCGCGAAATTGTTGCATTGCCAATTTAAGCCGGCAGGAAGTTGAATGGATACAATTTGAAAATTCGTGAAATTGATGCCACTGGTATCCGTAGGCATTACAAAAGTGATATCTGCCAGGTAGGCTTGACCAACGGTTCCTTCAGGCATCGTATCCGGATAAAGACCCGGACTTGTAAATGAAGTATTTGGAGTGCATGGTTGCGCAAATGCAAAATGACAAAATAGCAGCGCGAAGGAGGCAAGGTAAAAAGTCTTCATATTTAGTAGCGTTAGTGCGCACAAGTTAAAGAATAAAAAAGTACTAAACAAGTGCGACCGCCATTTTGTAGCAGCGCTGAAGTGTCCGCGTTTTGCAAGCAGGCGATCGGCCCACTTTTCACGAGATCTTTTCACTAAAGATAAAACTTAATCTTTAAAAGTTATTTGTTGTTTCGAAGTACAATTTGGGCTGGCACTTGCTTGCTGTTATACGCGACTTTTTATCATTTTATATTCGTCTAATCCTTGCCCAAATCCGTCTTTAATGATTTCAAAAGTCTTGAAGCCATAACGATTAAACCATTTTTCCATTAATTGAGTTGTATTGATTTGGATTGGTAGGTTAGTTGACTCCGCAGCAATTTTATTTTCAATTTCAGTGTAGAAATTATCTGATATTTTCTTTAACATACCAGGACCAATGGATCCAACCTCAAACATGACCCATGCTATTCCATGCATGTCATCTTTCGTGTAATGTCCTCCACATCCAATTATTTCTTCACCTTTTAATATGACTAAATAATTTTCATCAGCATAGTTGTTTAGAAAATCTATTAAGTATTGCTCATCGTCAAAAGCGAAATACTTAGGACAATTAGACCTGAAAATTTCTAAAATTCTCTGCTGATCTTCCTGTTTATAAACTCTGGTTTTCATTGCGTATAACTTATACATAAGTGCACTTTAGGTACACCAATACAACCAAATTCAGTATGTATTGTGTACGTTTCGTGCTTCTTTCAAATATATTGCATTCTGGTTTCAATGCCAAAACACAGCTTGGATTTTATGGGTAACAAAAAAGGGCCATCTTCTCAGACAGCCCTCTTCGTTATTGTTCGATTCGTTATTTAATTGCGTCGGCTTTTTGCTGGGCCGTTGCCATGATCTTATCGGCTTTCTCTTGTGCTTCTGCTTCCAGTTTATCAGCTTTCTTATCTGCTGTTTTTCTGGCTTGCTCACAGGTAACGTCTGCTGCTTTCTTTTTGAGTGGATTGTTTCCTGCCTCTTTGTAGGCTTGCTCACAAGTCGTTTCGGCTTCGGCTCTTACACGGTCGCCCGCCTTCTTCGCATCTGCAACGATCTTGTCGGCTTGCTGCTGAGCATCATCCAGGATCTCCTGTTTCTTCTTGTTCAGGTCTTCCTTTACTTCCTGTACCTTGTTGTCGATCACTTTCTTCACGGTGTCTTTAACGGTTTCTTTGATGTTGTTCACCATGTTCTCCTTGAAGTTACCGGTCGCTTTCAGGATCGCTTCCTTGAAATCGGTTTTGATCACCGGCTTCGTTACTGTTCCTCCGATCAAGGTAGTTACCGGAATGAAATCCGGGAAGCTCGCCACGTTCAATTTGGTTAGGTTGTTCACCTTTGCCATCATGGTTTCTGCAGCTTTCACCATTGATGCCGGGATCATCTCTTTCGGGATCTTCATGTCCAGCTTATAATCAACCAACTGATCGAAAGTGGTGAATCCGGAGATTTTGGTGTCAATGCCCGACAATTTCACGTTGAATGGATTCACCGTCACGCGCCCGTCAGCAAATTTGAACTTCGCTTTTACATCGCGGATCGTTTGATTGTCCAATTTGTTAATGCTCAAGGCATCGGCGGTTTTCTTCATCGGTTCAAAACCACTCACGGTTACTAAATTGGTAAACATGTCTCCATCTCCGTTCAGGGAACTTAAGATCGGCTCCAAAGAAGCTGTCAAGCTCGATTTCATGTTCAAGTTCGAAGAAATGTTCCCTTTAGCATACTTCGCGATTGGAGCCAATTTCTCGATCGTCAGGAAGTGCTTGGTCAGTTCTTCAATACTCACTTCTTTCAGGTTGTAACCAAAGTCGATCGCCGGTTTGTTGTGATCCTTCGAATTGTAACTTCCACGCAAACCAACGGACCCGCCCATGGTGTTCATCGTCAAGTTGTTTAAAGAAGCTACTTCTTCTTTCATGTTCACATTTCCGGATACGTTCTTGATTGCAAGTCCGTTATATTTTAACGTATTGATCGATGTGTTCAAGTTGAAATCTACGTTTTCAGGAATCAATACCGGCTCTGTTGCACTTTCTGCAGCCGCTGGCTCCGAACTTGTCGGTGCGGCGCTGGATGTTGGCGTAACGCCCATCAAGTTATCCAGATCCAGGTTGTTTGAATTGAAGGTGAAATCGCCTTTCAACAATTCGTCGCGGAAGATGTAACCCATGTAGTTATCAATGGTTCCTTTCATCGCGAAATCCGACTTGCCCATTTTCGCTTCCATTTGCTCCAAAGCCAGGTTGCGTGGACTGAAACGGAAGGTCATGCGTTTCACGTCAACTGTTTCGTTCAAGTCTTTCGTTTTGTACAAGAAATCGAATAGCTCCAAGACACCTTTCGCATTGAATTGCTCGTACTGCTCTTTCTCGATTGCGCTCATGCGGCCATTCAGATCGATATCCGCATTCAATTTTCCTTTGTATGATTCTCCTTCGGCCAAAGGCATTACCTGGCCCAACGTGGCCATATTCACTTTCGCCTTGATGCGGGAAGCTAACAAGGGATCAGTCATCGGGTTGCGCATTTTCAAGGTCGCATCGATGAGGTTCCCTACGAAATCTGCATGGAATTTCTTCACATCCAGTGTCATTTTATCCAAGTCTTCGCCACCGGCAAATTGAGATCCTGCATCTACGTTGATGTTATTGATAGTTCCCGGTACTCCGGCATATTTGATGCTAGCTTGCTTCACCATCAAACCAAAATCCCATCCAGGCAGGTTTTTGTCGTCTAATTTCCCTTTCACTTCAGCATCCACTTTCACGTCGCCTTTTGCAACCATGCTTTCATACCCCGATTGGTAGAAAGTTGGAACGAGTGACAGCAAATCTTTGAACGAGATTTGATTGGTGTTCAATTTCAAATCCATGTTGTCGTGCTTGTCCAACATTTCGTAGAAACCATCCAATGAACACGCGAAATTATTCAGGTTGAACGAGTTTTCTGCCAAGGTAAATTTGGAGTGTTGGTCGTTCATTTCCATGTTCAGGTTTACGGTTGCTTTCGTTTTTACATCCGACAGGTAACTCAAACCTTCCATTTCAAAGGTCAAGGCATCCATGGAAGTTTCCGTAGCAAAATCGAACACTTCAGCCGTCATGTCGCCAGCGCCTGTATGTACCAAATTTTTGATGTTTGCATACATGTCAGAAGCTTGATCGTCGTAAACGATATCCACGTTATTCAAGCTGTATTCTTGTAAAGACAATTTGAAAGCGCTTGGCTCTTCTTGTTGTTCAGCCGGCAATTCTTCTGTTGGGATCACGATATCGTAGTTCGCTTTTCCGTCAGGACTCACGCGCACATCGAATTTCGCATCGCTGATTGTCACGGCATCGATCTCAATTTGGTCACCACCGATCACATCCCATAAGTTAACTTGCGCCTCGATATTTTTAATATCCGCCAACTTCACGCCTTTAAATTCCGTTCTACCTGTAACGCTTACGTTATTGACTTGAATGGTAACATTCGGAAAAGTAGAAAGGAAAGTGAGGTCAGGATCGTCGAAATCAACGTCTGCCTTCAGGGTTTTGTTCACTTCATCCTTGACCATTTGGATGATCTCGCTTTTGAACAGTATCGGGATTAAAATGATCGCGATCAATAATACCAGGAAGCTAATGCCAGTCCATTTGAGGATGCGACGGAACAAACTTTTCTTCTTTTTAGGTAATTTTTCAGTTTTTGCCATTGAGGTCTTATTTTGATTACGAAATTTGTGATGTACCTTGGCTCTAATTCGGGGTACGACAATAAAACGAAATTAGTGAAATTTCCGTACGTTCATGGGAAAAAATAGTGGCGAAATCGCAGTTTAAGATTTGTTATAAAATTTTGATTTTAAGAGGATGATAAAATTTGGGTTAGTGGTTATGGCTTGTTTGTTTTTGACGAGCTCCTACTCACAGATTGGAACCGGAAAAGTGGAAGAACCTAAGAAGGACACCGCCAAAACAGTTCGTGTAAAACGCGTGCCAACAGACGGGATGGATGAGACTGTTTATTTTGCCGGAATGAATATCAATCAGTCTTTCCGTAAATTGGAAGAGAATGTGGCGCCATACGGCGATCCTCTGGCTTATCGGGTTGATGAAGTTCCATTGTTGCGTACCGGATTTCATCTTGGAATGCGCAATCGCTTCCATTCTTTGGCGACATACGAAGTAGGGTTGTCCTGGGATAAATTCGGAGAAACTTACAACTATCAGGCAGAGGAAGATGACAGCTCGTTCACATATACGAATACGTATTCCTACATTTCCTTGCCGGTGCAGGTGTATTTGACACACGGAAAGGACCTGCGCTATTTTGTAGGAGGAGGAATTCAGCCCATGTTGGCCATGAAATACGCCTACGAGGAAAAGTATACTGACTCTCTGGGAGGCCAATTTGAATCGACCATAAAAAGTGCCGATCGCATGAGCGGGCTGACAGTTAACCTAATTGTTTCGGCGGGTGTTCAATGGCGTTTCTCGAAATTGTTTTCGCTGTATGTCATCCCTAGTTATGTGTACGGATTGACCTCCACGTTTGGAAAAGAGGAATCTTACAAGCACTACATTCGCGCTTGGAATTTCCGCTGTGGGTTAACCTTACATATTCCAAATTAATCGTCAGAAAGCGTCACTTCGTTGTTGCTTCCGAAGCTCTGAACATCTCCATCGTAGAAAATACGCAGTTGTGCTGTATCGCGCATGAAATCGATCTTTCCAACTTCAATGCGGTTGATCTTAAGTCCGGTGCGTTCTTCCACATCTGCCAACATTTCATTGTATTTCTCCGGTTTGATCAGATCGATGCGTTCATATTGAATGATCTTGCGTGTTTCATGTTTCAATAACCATAGGTTCTCCAAGCCAAAAGTGATCAATAAAAGAACAACATTGATCAGCATCATTTCCGCCAAAGAGATCTTGTTGGATGCAAGTGCATTCACCACTGAAACACCAATCACTAAGAACAAGTATGTCATTTCCTTGATCTCAATTCCTTCCGTACGATAACGCAAGATTCCGAAGATGGCGAAAAGTCCCAACCCCATTCCGGTATCGATGTCCAATTTCTTCAATCCAAAACATAAGAAGAAGGTGATCATACCGATCAGGTAGTACGTGAACAAGTAATCTTTGCGTTTAGATTTCGGGTAGTACAAGAATCTGATGAGTAAAGTAAGTACAGTCAGATTTATCAGCATTCGAAATGCCAAGGCATAGAAATCCGTGTTGAAATAGGAAATACCGAACAAGGTATTGTCTGCCTGTGCTTTCAAGAGAAGTTGCATCATTTTTTAGCTAGTTTTTGAATGAATAATTTTTTAGCCTTGAAACGGTTGGATTTCAAAACTATTTGGTCGTAAAGATCCATCATCCCAAAGCAAAACTTAGAAATGCGGAAAGGATGAATCCGTTTGTTTTTCATTAATTGGTAAAACGGGGAATTGCGATTCAAGCGCGGCTGTTTCAATTCGGCGATCACGATTGTAGACAAACTTTGCTGACTTTTCAAAGGATCGTTCAGGGTACCGTTTGTCACATCGAAATCGATCGTTAGGCGTTCCTCACTCGTTTTATTCACCAAAGTGATCCGGCGGTAAGAATTCACCATCACCGGCTTGAGTTTTACTTTTTGTTTCAAACGTTTTTCCAAGAATTCCTGCTCTTCTGTGTTGAATTCATCGGTAAAACCTTTTGTAGAAATTCGCTTTTTATCAGTTCTTCCCTTGATCTTTTCTTTCACTTCCAAAAAGCTGGCGTTGGTGTCTACGTAAGTACGAATACGCACTTTGTAGCGATGCGGAAGCGAGCGGTGGTGATCGTGAAAAAAACGGAAATCCTCGTCGTCGAAATACTGACTGGTGTAGTCAAAGATCACTTTACCATCGATGTTCAGCACATCGTAGTAAGGCTTCATGATCTCGAGTATTTCCGGGAGTTCAGCCAAGTGAAAAGCGAATTTCTCATCTGTACGGTTCATGAGGGGTGCGCGTGACAATTCTTCCAGGGAAATCCCATGGAATTCGTGTAGTATTCGCGTTAACAGATCCTTCATGATTTGTTCAAATATAATTAAACTGGCAAACTCGGAGCAATTCTATGATGCGAAATTCTGCGGAAGGTTTGATTGCTACGACGAATTGTTTCAAAATAATCCATGAAAATGTTTGTCTTTTAAAATGGGGTTGATTCACTAAAAGCCAACTTTCTTACCTTTGCAACATGCAAAAGAAAATCGTTTTATTGGGCTCGGGTGAATTGGGCAAGGAACTTGTTATTGCTTTGCAGCGATTGGGACAAACTGTGATCGCAGTGGATTCATATCCAAACGCACCTGCAATGCAAGTAGCGGATGGATTTGAAGTGATCAACATGCTGGATGGTGCGCAGCTGGATGCCATTGTTGCCAAACACCAACCGGATTTGGTGGTCCCTGAGATCGAAGCCATTCGCACCGAACGATTCTACGATTATGAAAAGGAGGGAATTCAAGTAGTTCCATCTGCAAAGGCAGCGAATTTCACCATGAACCGCAAGGCCATTCGCGACTTAGCAGCCAAAGATTTGGGAGTTAGAACAGCGAATTATAAATACGCGTCTACGTTGGAAGATTTCCAAGCTGCAGTGCGCGACATCGGAATTCCTTGTGTGGTAAAACCCCTCATGTCAAGTTCCGGTAAGGGTCAGTCGATCATCCGCTCTGAGGCAGAGGTTGAAAAAGCATTTCACTACGGAATGGAAGGTTCTCGTGGAGATGTGAAGGAAATGATCATTGAAGAGTTTATCGCTTTCGATTACGAGATCACCTTATTGACGATCACACAAAAATCCGGTGAAACCTTGTTCTGTGCACCAATTGGTCACCGCCAAGAGCGCGGGGATTATCAGGAAAGTTGGCAGCCGATGCCGATGGATCCGCAGCACTTGAAAGAGGCTCAGGAAATGGCTTCAAAAGTGACAGCTGCACTAGGAGGCGCCGGTCTGTGGGGTGTGGAGTTCTTTATAACGAAAGACGGGGCATATTTTTCGGAATTGTCTCCACGTCCGCATGATACCGGCATGGTAACATTGGCTGGAACGCAGAATTTCTCAGAATTTGAATTGCATGCACGCGCTATTTTGGGCTTGCCAATTCCGGCGATCCATCAGTTGAAAAACGGTGCTAGCGCGGTAGTGTTGGCCGATCGTGAAAGCGAACATGCTCCGGCTTACAATGGTTTGACAGAAGTGTTATCTGTAGATGGCGCTGATGTTCGCATATTTGGAAAACCTACAACGCGTCCGTATCGCCGCATGGCTGTAGCGCTTTACAGCAGTGATGAGGCCATCGGAACGGTGGTGGAGAAAACCAAAGATCTGGCAGCAAAGATTTCCATTGACTACAAATAGATCCAAGAAAACCGTTCTCATCGTTGGCGGTGGTCCCGCTGGTATGATGGCTGCAACTCAGCTGTTGGACAGCGATTGCAAAGTGGTGATCGCGGATCAAAAAGGATCCATCGGCCGCAAATTTTTAGTTGCCGGAGACGGAGGATTTAATTTGACGCATTCAGAGCCTATTGATTCTTTTGTGGAGAAATACGACAATTCCTGGATCAAGGGATGTGTTTCACGCTACTCGAATGTGGATTTCATACAATTTCTTCATGAAATCGGTGTACCGACCATTGTTGGTTCGTCCGGTAAGATCTTTCCGGATGCGTCTATAAAACCTGTTCAGGTGCTCAATGCCTGGAAAGTAATTCTTAACGAAAAAGTGGAGTTCAAATTGGGTTGGCGCTTTGTAGATTTTAATGAGCGTGTTGCCACTTTTAAAGCAGATTCCGGAATGGAGTTGCTGCGTTTTGATTATATGGTGTTGGCATTAGGAGGTAGATCTTGGTCGGTAACCGGTTCGGATGGTCAGTGGGCGGAGCTTTTAGCAAAAAAGGAAGTTAAATTGATCCCCTTTCAAGCAAGTAATTCCGGACTGGAATTGGAGAATGAATGGTTGGAGGGCATCGAAGGACAGATCATCAAAAACGTGTTGGTTTCAAGCAACGGATTAAGTTGTCGTGGTGATGTCGTATGCACAAAGTACGGTTTAGAGGGAAAACCGATCTATGCCGTCAACCGAGGAGTCCGTCAGTGCGCTTCGCCACGAATTCAAATCGATTTCAAGCCACAATTTTCCTTGGAGCAAGTGGAATATGTTCTTAACAAAGCCGCAACTCCAAGTGATGGCTTAAAAGCGTTGAAATTGAGCCGAGTAGCAATTCGTTGGATCAAGCAGTCTTTAACAAAAGAGGTATTTACGGATCGCGCTCAGTTGGCAAAAGCCCTTAAAAATTTTGAAATTCCTGTAAAAGGATTCAGGCCGATCGATGAAGTGATCTCCACTGTTGGCGGTATAGCTGTTGAGGAAATTTATGAATCCGGTCAGCTAAAAAAATACCGACGAGTCTATTGTTGTGGCGAAATGGTGGATTGGGATGCTCCAACCGGTGGTTATTTGATCCAAGGCTGCGTGAGTTCAGGATGGGTGGTTGGTCAAAGCATTTCAAACGAATTCTGAGGAGTTTCCTTCTGGCACTTATTAATGTTTCAAAATTAGAATGTTTTCCCATTCTTGGAAAATTAATTTCACATAAAACAAGCTAAAATATTGTAAATCAAATAGATAAGCTTAAGGGGTGATTTTTGATACGCGTGCGAAACTGCACTGTGAACAATGAATAGTTGGTAAAATTTTTTGTTTGCAGTTTAATGAGCAATCTTGAAGCGACTACTACAAACGGCCCCGAGCAGATTTTCTGTGGACTCGAGTTATAAGCAACGAGGTGTCTCTTTATTGTTTCATGTTTTTTTATCAGTTGCAATTCTGTTATGTTCCAATTCCATCTGGACGCAAGTTGGTGGGGGCAATGCAACTTTCAGTTATGTAAATACACAAACAACATCTACCTATACTTCAATTTCCGGTGGAACGGTACATTATTCTGCAGCCGCAGTTTCAACAAACGGGGTAACCGCTGCGGTTAGTTTAGGTTTCAATTTTCTATTTAACAGCAAGACCTACAGCCAAATCTATATTTCGAACAATGGATTTATAACATTTGGTACTGCCCCGTCAGTGACCAATTATTTACCTCTATCGAGTACTGTGGCTGCCGATTTGTTTACTTATGAAGGTGCTATTGCTGGTATGGCATCGAATTTAGTGGCATCTACTGCGGCAGGTGCTGCTCCAGAAGTTCGTTCTCAATTAACTGGTACAGCTCCAAATCGCGTGTTTACAGTTCAATACAAAGATGTAAAAATATCCGGTGGTTCAGCCAATCAGCGTCTGACATTTCAAATACAATTAAAGGAAAATGGAAATGTTATTGACATTGTTTACGGTCCCAGTAATGCCTCAGGAACAGCTATATGGACTGGTCAAGTTGGGGTTCGTGGTTCGTCACAAAGTGATTTTTCCAATCGAACTGGAACGAATTGGACAACTTCAACCCTAGGCGGAGCGAATAGTAGTACCATGACAATTGGTACCACCAACGGAACCACCATTCCCGCGAGTAATTTATGTTTTCGGTTTACACCTCCTGCCGCTATGGCAGCGCCAACCTATGCAACTTTGCCTTTTACAGAAAATTTTGATGTTGCTACATGGCCAAACGGAACATGGTTACAATCACTTCCGTCAACTGCAAGCATAAGATCATGGCCAGGTAGGGGAGATAATAGTTGGAGGCGTGATAACGTTACAGTAGCGAATTCAGGCTGGACTAATACTACAGGTGGTTACACGATTGCAGCACCTGCTTCAGGTGGAACTGCTCGATTTCACACTTTTGCAACCCGATCAGGAATAAGGGGTGTCTTGGATTATTATTTGAATTTTTCACCTACAGGCACAAAAGAATTAGAATTTGATTACATAAACGCTGACGGCACCGATAACCTACAAATTCAAATCTCAACGGATGGTGGTGCTACATTTACAAATGTCGGAACTGCCTATGGCACTGCCGCTGCATGGACAACTCAGACGATCAGCAATTTGTCTACATCAACTTCAACAACTGTAGTTATTAGATTCTTGGCTACCTCAGATTATGGAGCTTCGGATATTGGTATCGATAACGTTCGTTGTTGTGTTTTGCCAACTATCAGCGCTCAGCCCTCAACAACCGCCCAAACGGTTTGTCAAAATGGCGTAACTACAGCAATTTCAGTTACTGCTCCTGGTTCAGGCTTAACTTATCAATGGTACAGCAACACTGCCGCTTCTACAGTTGGGGGAACAGCAATTCCCGGGGCTACAGCTTCAAGTTATACGCCACCAAGTAATTCTCCGGGAACAACTTATTACTTCTGTGTTATTACAAATTCGTGCGGTACAACAGTTACAAGTGCCGTTTCTGGTGGTGTAACCGTGAGTAACGATAACACTGTTGGTATAGCCAGTATTTTTCCCAATGTTTGTGTCAATTCAGCAATGTCAACGATCACGCATTCGACGTTGGGAGCAACTGGTATTGGCACACCATCCGGATTGCCTTCGGGGGTAACTGCTTCGTGGTCAAGTAACACTATATCGATCAATGGAACGCCTACCGCTGCAGGAACTTACAATTATTCCATTCCGCTTACAGGAGGTTGCGGTTCGGTGAATGCTGTTGGTACAATTACAGTGAACCCTCGGCCAGCTCCTGTGATAACATTCTCTCCTTCCTCACTCTGTGCAGGCGGAACTTCCGGTTTAAGTACTACACCAACCAACGGAGCCCAAACGGCAAACAACTATGCATTTTCTACGGGCACCGGCGCTTCGCTTTTGAGCCCAACTTTCGGTTCTACCCTAGTTACCCTTTCAACCGACGATATTGCATCGGCTGTGCAAACTTTGCCTTTCACATTCACATACGAAGGTGTTGGATATACTCAGTTCTCGGTGAATAGCAATGGCTTGTTAAAACTTGGGTCAACGGCCACCACCAATGAATGGACCAATGTGACTACTTCAACCACTAACGTTCCTAAATTAATGGGGATTTGGGATGATTTGAATTCTTCTACTAATGGTGGTGTAGTCTGGGGAATTTGGGGATCTGCCCCGAATCGTATCGCCGTAATTGATTATGATTTATTCAATGCCAGTGGCGGAGGGGCATTTAATATGACTTTCCAAGTTTGGTTATACGAGACATCAAATGAAATACGATTCGTTTATGGTTCTGGAACTTCACCGGCTAGCTTTTCTTGTGGTATTGGTGGTGCAACGGCAACAAATTACATCAGTGTTACTACCAGCTCACACACGAGCAGTACAAGTGTGGTGCAAGATGCGAATGCAACCTGGCCCGGAGCAGGTAGGTATTATTCATTTGTTCCTCCCGCTTTGTATTCCTATGCATGGAGCCCTCCAACTTTTTTAAGTAGCACGGCAGTTCAAAATCCAACAGCTTCTAATGTTACGAGTA
The DNA here is from genome assembly GCA_964383785.1 of uncultured Fluviicola sp. Lineage (GTDB taxonomy): Bacteria > Bacteroidota > Bacteroidia > Flavobacteriales_D > Crocinitomicaceae > Fluviicola. Next base: position 1,322 of record CAYLJB010000083.1, on the reverse strand, counting down.
GCACTTCTTATACAGTTAGCGTTACATCTTTGGGTTGCACGGGTACTTCGCCCAGCGCAACACTTACGGTTAATCCAACGAATACAGCAGGCGCCGCTTCATTAACACCTACCTTGTGTGTTAATACGGCCTTAACGCCAATCACTCATACCACAACAGGAGCAACTGGGATCGGCACACCAACGGGTTTGCCAACAGGTGTTACAGCGGTATGGGCAAGCAACACGATTACCATTTCAGGAACACCATCAGTAACAGGCACGTTTAGTTACACCATCCCTTTGACAGGCGGATGTGGGACTGTAAATGCTACCGGTACTATAACAGTCACTCCGTCGAATACAGTTGGCGCAGCTTCCTCAACACCAACATTGTGTGTAAGCACGGCATTAACTCCAATCACACATACCACAACAGGAGCAACCGGAATTGGTGTCGCAACAGGTTTACCTTCAGGAGTAACAGCAGCTTGGGCAGGAAACACAATTACCATAAGCGGAACGCCGAGTGCAACAGGCACCTTTAACTACTCAATACCACTTACTGGTGGATGTGGTACGGTAAATGCAACAGGCACAATTACTGTGTCTACAGCTACGACACCCACAATTACCATAGCTGCTTCTCCATCGAACACGATTTGTGCTGGAACCAGTGTCACATTTACTGCTACCGGAGCCAACTTGAATGGTACAACGGTCACAAACTACAATTTTCGTGTAAATGGTTCGTCTGTTCAATCAGGGGCTTCTAATACTTACACAACAAGCACCTTGACAAATGGTCAATTAGTTTCTTGTGTTATTACCACTTCAGCTGGATGCGTCACTACCACCACGGCAACCTCTGCGAATATTACAATGACTGTGAATGCAGTACCTGCTGCAGTCGCAGTTTCAGGTGCGGGATCCTTTTGTACAAATACCACCTTAACAGCTACAGGTGGAGCGGGTGGAACCATTTATTGGCAAGGAAATACTTCAGGAGGAACTTCTACAGCAACGCCTTCTTCTTCTCAAGTTGTTTCAACCTCAGGGACGTATTATTTCAGAGCTCGTAGTGCATCCGGTTGTTGGGGACCAGAGGGAAGTGCAGTTGTTACAATATCGTCAATACCTCTTGCACCAGTTTCTGCGGCTGCAACTGCAATCGGATTCGCTGGTTTCACAGCAAACTGGTCTGCATCGGCAGGAGCTACTTCTTATGCTCTGGATGTATCCACTTCTGCTACCTTTGCAACCTTCGTTTCCGGATATCAGGATCTGAACGTTGGTAATGTTACTACATACGCAGTAACCGGACTTTCGCCAACAACTACCTAT
>CAYLJB010000082.1:0-13467 GCA_964383785.1 uncultured Fluviicola sp. | reverse complement strand
ATTCGAAGGTTTAAAAGCAGAGGATCAGGTGAACATTACAGATATAAACGGCAAAGAACTGACCTTCAATACTTCAGGAAATCGCATTGATTGTTCTAACTGGGCACCCGGCATTTATTTAGTACATATTAACAGAAATGGAACTTCTGTTACCAAAAGGATCGCGATAAATTGAGTAAATTCGCTGTGCTAGCATAAGAAAATGTCCGCGGTGCACAGACACATATTGATCATGAGTTCCTGGTTCCCAAACAGATTGGATCCACACGTAGGGAATTTCATTCAGCGCTATGCTGCTTTGCTGGCTCGTAATTACGAAGTTTCTGTTATTCACACTATTGGAGACCGTTCCTGCAAGCGCATTGAAGTAGATGAACAAATGATTGATGGCGTGCGTACAGTTGTCGCCTATCATCCTGTTCATAAGACGAATCGTTTGTGGCATTGGTGGTCACAACGTCAAGCTTTACGCGCAGCCATGAAACGTGTAGAGGACGTAGATCTGTTGTTTGCGCATGTACTGTTGCCTCGTGGTTTGCAATTCATTAAGGCCAAGCACTATTACAATTGTCCACTTCTGGTTTTGGAGCATGCATCGTACTTCCGTCCTGAAATGCGTAAGAAGATCTCGCAAGTTCAGCGAACCATCATGAAACGAACCAGTTTGTATATCAAACAACTTCTGGCTGTTTCCGATGTATTACGTAAGGACATGAAACCCTTGTTTCCTACAACACAGATCGAATTGCTACCAAATTTCGTTCAGTTAGACCTCTTTCCATTGAATCCAGAAAAGAAAGAAAAACGACGCAATTTTGTTTGCATCTCTACCTTAGATCCATTGACCAAGAATCCGGAAATGTTGTTCAAAGGATTTCAAAATGCTGTACAGAATGAACTCAAGTCTTCCGGAACTTGTGATCTGAGTTTAACGATCATCAGTGACCAGAACACCGACAAATGGCAAACCTGGGTTCGGGATCAGGATTTAGAAGCTTACATTCGTTTCGAAGGACCTTACGATTGGAAAGAGATCGGAGCACGCATGCAGGATTTTGACGCCTTAATCCTCACTTCTGATTACGAAACATTTAATATTGGTTTAGCCGAAGCTTGGTTAACAGGAATGCCGGTAATCGCCACTTCTGTAGGGATTGCACATGAACTTCCGGAATTTTTGGGTAGACAAGTTTCTAAGAAAAACGATAAAGAATTGGGCCAGATCATAATGGAATTTGCACAGGGAAATTGTATTTTTGATCCGGAACAGATCCGACAACATGCTTTGCAGTATGGAGACGAGCACGTATTGCAACAGCTAATTTCATTATTTGAACGCTATTTTGATTATCATGACTAAAAATGATGTTTATAAGCAGGTGATGCTTCACCTGGAAGAAAAATTGACTCGTCTGGATGCAGATATCACCTCTCTGGAAAATGACATCGCAGTTGACGAAAAAAGTACAGCTGGTGACAAGTTTGAAACGGCTCGTGAAATGGCCCAACAAGAGATTGACCTGCTTCAAACACAAGTGCAAGAAGTGCGCAGATTGCACGCGATTGCCAATCAGTTCTCTGAAATGGAAGTTTCTTCTGTGGTAGAATCTGGGTCTGTGGTAACAGTTGCAGACATGCACTTGTTGGTTGGTCTTCCGGTAGGTCCGGTAACCCTTAACGGAGTTCATTACACAGGTATTGGAGCAAACACACCGGTTGCGCAACAATTGTTGGGTAAATCAGCTGGAACAGCGATCAAATTGAACGATAAAGCTGTTGCAATCGCATCCGTACTGTAACATTCTGCTTCTTTCGAATTTAATGGATATGCGAATCATTCTTGTATCCTTTACTTTATTTATTGTTTCTTGGTTGATCGCCTGGAAGCGGCCTGACAAGATGTGGCCAAATTCGAAATCAGTTCCGGGAATCGTCTGGATCGATACCGATTGGGGTATAGACCAAACAGACGTAAGCAATTTCCATTGGTTGGAATATATGTACTGGACAAAACGTGTGTATGGAAGCAATTCGGAGGAATATAAATCCATTCTGCCTGACACGTCCTTATGGTTGGCTTTAGATGGTCGTTATCATGATTTCGAATCAGATTATCTACGTTCACCAAAATACAGGGATTTTCCTGTTTTGGGATTAACCTATGAACAAATGGTAGGATATTGCACCTGGCGATCAGATCGTGTCTTTGAGTATTTCCTGTATAAAAACGATCAATTAGAATGGCGCATCACCGAGCATCCGGATGATATCATAAGTATCGAGCGCTTTTTACGTGGTGAATTAATTGAAATTCGCAAACCTGAAATCATCAAAAGATTACCGCATTACACTCTTCCAAACAAACGCGAGTGGACAGCTGCCGTTCAATACAATGACCTTCAGATTCAAAAGCTAAGTCAAAAGAACAAAGAACGCTTAAATCAAGCCAGTCGTTCACCCTACGATTTTCCGTTCCCGGCTAACGTGCATCCTTCTCTAAAAGGAAACACGAGCAAAGTTCTCCTATTGTTACAGAGCAATGTAAAGAAACAATTAGACGAGGTAACTTGGACTACTGGAGATGCTTGGATGCAAAGTCGTCAACTTGCTCCGGATGACACCTTTAAAAATCAGGTCGATTCTACCAGTTTGAGCGTAGGATTTCGCTGTGTCTTTCACTGGAAAGCCCGTGAATACTGAATCCTTTTAGTTGGTGTTAAGCCAATGTTAAGTTGCTTCATTTTATTTTAAAATAACACTCATAAAGTCATAATACAACTGTTCTTTTTCAGTAACCTATCCGCGGTTACTTTGCAGCAAATTAATGTATGCTATGAAAAATTTACTAACAGTTGTTTGCCTCGTTTTTACCGGAGTTTTATTCGCTCAGGACAAAGGAAATGCGGTGATCAAAGGAAAAATTTATGAGGAGAGCACTGGTGAAGCATTGCTTTCAGCTCAGGTGGAATTGATCCCTACCGAAAAGAAAACATTGACCGATTTTGATGGAAATTACGAATTCACAGGTTTGAATGCCGGAACATATTCCTTGAAGATCTTTTCTGCGGAATTCCCGCAACGCGTTTTGGAAGGGATCGAATTGAAACCTGGACAAGTGCTTGAGATCAATTACGGAATGGCTCAAGATGATTCGATCGGTGAAGTGATCGTTTACGCCAAGCGTAATGAAGCTACAGACATTGGTCTTACGCTAAAGCAAAAAGAAGCCAATGCGATGATGGATGTGGTTTCTGCAACTGCTATTGCACGCACTCCCGCAAAAACTACGAGCGATGTCATCAAGCTGTCAAGCGGTGCTTCCATTCAAGAGAACAAATTTGCGATCATTCGTGGTCTAAACGACCGTTACAACGCAGCTTTCTTAAATGATGCTCCCCTACCAAGTTCAGAATCTGACAGAAAAGCATTTTCGTTTGACATCTTTCCTTCCAACATGTTGGATAATTTGATCATTTCGAAAACAGCAACTCCGGATATGCCCGCCGAATTTGCCGGTGGTATCATTCAGATCAATACAAAGAGTATTCCTGACAAAAACTTTTTTTCCTTTTCTGCAGGCGGTGGTTACAACACAATGACAACTTTTAAAACACAACAAAGTTATCAGGGAAGTAAAACAGACTGGTTAGGAATCGACAATGGTTCTCGCAGTATGTCAAATGAGATTCCGGAGTATGGTTCTTACCCGTTGTTGATTTCAGATCAGGCATCATTAGCACAAAGATTTTCCACAAATTGGGCACTGGTTGACAAAAAATTCTCTCCCAACTATAGCTTACAAGCATCTGGAGGTTTCCGTACGAAATTGAAAGAAATGGATTTCGGAGCAATCGGAGCATTGACATACAGCAGATCATTTAACTATACAGAAACGACTCGTCGTGGTTATACAAACAGTTCTGATCCAAATGCTCCACAGGCATCTCAATTAGATTACGAATATTTGGACAAGAACAATGTAGAACAAGTTTTGGCAGGTGCCATGGCAAACTTCTCATTGCGTATCAACAAGAATAATACTTTATCATTCAAAAACATTTACAGCATCAACTCCGATGATAAATTGATCAACCGTACCGGAGAGATCAACCCATTGGAAGCGAATCCAAGTTTATTGCGTTCGAATGCACGTTGGTTTACGTCGAATCAGATCTATTCAGGTCAGTTGAACGGAGACCACTTGTTGAAAGGTGAGAAATTGCGCATCAATTGGGTAGCTTCTTATAGCAACGTAAGACGCGTTATTCCAAGTTTGAATCGTTCAGTTTACACACGTTTTAAAGACGTGATCGATCCAACAGATCCAAATCCGCGCGACACCATGTACGTAGCGAACATTTCTTACACTAACGTTGGTCCTGCTTACGGTGGTGGTATGTTCTTCTCTGAAAACCGCGAAAACTCATACAATGGTCGTGTTGATGCAACTTACAAACTGATTGATACCAAAACATCTAAAATGGATGTGAAGGTTGGATACTTTACACAGTTGAGAAACCGAACATTCGAAGCACGCCAATTGGGTTACACAAGATACGGTATCGTTGGTGGAAACATCACTTTCAATGAAAACTTGTTGTACTTGCCGGAAGATCAGATCTTCGCACCTGAAAATATGGGCTTGATCCAGGCACCGGAAGGCGGTAACAACGGCATAGGCGGGTTCAAATTAACAGATGGCACAAAATTCTCTGATGCCTATACAGCCCAATCTAGTTTGAATGCAGGTTACGTTCAAGCAGATAACAAATTTGGGAAGTGGCATTTGATCTACGGTGCGCGTGTTGAACATTTCAACCAACAATTGAGCGCTCGTAAGGATGACAATTCACCATTGGAGATCAATACTAATAAATTGGACATCTTACCATCCGTGAATGCCGTGTTTAGTTTAACAGACAAGAACAATGTTCGCGCATCATACTCTCAAACCTTGAACCGTCCGGAATACCGTGAGTTGGCACCATTCGCATTCTATGATTTCACTACAAACTTCGTAGTTTCAGGTAACGAGGAATTGGTTCGTGCCAAGATCAACAACTTCGATGTGCGTTTTGAGCGCTACCCTGGAAAAGGACAATTGATCACTGCAACTGCATTCTACAAGCACTTCAGCAACCCTATCGAGCAAGTTTCTCGTCCGGATGTAACCGGAGAGATCTCCTTTAGAAACGTACCTGTTGCTCATAACTTTGGTTTAGAAGTTGAAGGACGTACTTTGATCTCTTCCCTATTTGATGCCGATTCGAATTCCATTGCACAACATTTCACGATCTATGGAAACTTGGCAGTGATCCGTTCTAAAGTTGATGTGTCAGGAGTTCTTGGATCAACATCAGATTCTCGTCCTTTGCAAGGTCAGTCACCTTACATCTTCAATGCCGGAATTCAATACCGTCACCCTGTGAAACAGTGGGGTGCATCCTTGAACGTGAACCGAGTTGGAGAGCGAATTGCGATCGTTGGAAACGTAAATGAACCAGATCTTTGGGAAAACGCGCGTACTTTCATCGATGTGCAGTTGAGCAAATCATTCTGGAAAGAGAAGGCTGAATTCAAGATCAACTTTCAAAACATCTTGGCACAAGATCAGATCTTCTACCAAAACAACACACAAACAGAGAAAACTTCCGGATTCAATCAAGCAGTGAACACTGTATTTGTTGGAGACAAAACGAATAACAATGGTTACCAGGAAAATGTGGACGATCAAGTATGGCGTACACGTATGGGACAAACCATTTCCTTATCCTTGAGTATCAAACTGTAAGATCATAGCATACAGTTTACCCGAAACCCCGCCCTGCTTCACCAGGCGGGGTTTTTCTTTGCAACGTAAACTTAATGCTACCTACTTCTTCATAAAAACTTAACGCAATTTCAGTAGAACGATAACTTAAAACTAAGCTACTAACAAGGTTACTATATCAATTTTGTATCAGATAAAAATAAAGAAAGAAAAAGATGAAAAAGATCTACTTATCAGGGCTATTCGCTTCCTTATCCGCCCTCGCCCTGAGCCAATCATTTTTTGTTCCAACCTCATACAGAGGTGCATTTGCTCCAGCTCCAGAAGCTATGTGGACAGATGGATGGACAAACTGGGATCCGCAAAACACAAACTACGGAACCTCTAATGTTACAGTAACAACGAACATTACTACAAACACTACCTGGACTGCAAATAACGTTTACTTGTTGCAAGGACAGATCTACGTGAAGAACGGTGCAACTTTAACGATTGAACCGGGAACGGTAGTTATGGGAGACAAAAGTGTTCCTGGATCAGGTTTGTTCATTACTCAAGGATCGAACTTGGTTGCTCAAGGTACAGTATCTCAACCAATCGTTTTTACATCTAACCAACCAGCTGGAGCACGCGCTGCAGGTGACTGGGGTGGAATTATCCTTCTAGGTGCTGCATCCAATAACCAACCAGGAGGAATTGCAAACATCGAAGGTTTGGCTCCAACTGCAGACACCCAATTTGGTGGTGGTTCAAATCCGGACGATAATGACAACTCTGGAACATTAACTTATGTTCGTATCGAATTCTCTGGTTATGCTTACCAAACAGATAAAGAGATCAATGCCTTGACAATGGGTTCAGTTGGTCGCGGTACAACAATTCACCACATTCAGGTTTCTTTCGGAAACGATGACGCTTTCGAATGGTTTGGTGGAACAGTAAATGCACACCACTTGGTTTCATACCGCAACTTGGATGATGATTTCGATACGGATTTCGGATACCGTGGAAATGTACAATTTGGTTTGATCGTACGTGATCCGAACATCGCTGACAACCCTGCTGTTTCTACTTCAGAAGGCTTTGAATCAGATAACGACGCTTCAGGTTCTGCTGCAAATCCTCAAACATCACCAATCTTCTCTAATATTACTGCAATCGGTCCATTCCGCGGAAATAACGGAAATACAATTGCTGCTGGTTACCGTCGTGGAGCTCGTTTGCGCAGAAATACAGCGTTACGCCTTTACAATTCAATTTTCATGGATTTTGCACGCGGTATCCACATCGATGGTACAGCTGCAGAAACAAACGCGACAAATGGTACCTTGAAATACATGAACAACATCGTTGCCGGAACTACAACTGCACGCGTTTGTGAGCGCAATACAGGAAGTACTTTCCCAATTTGGACTTGGTTCGGATCAAACAACAACGACTCATTGGCATCACCTGCTGGAATTTTGGTAAATCCATACGTTTACTTAACTCCCGATTACCGTCCGGCTGGAGCAATTGCTTTGGGTAACTCAAACTTTACAGATGCAACAATTCTTCCTTACGTATTAACTGCACCGGCAGCAACAACGGCTTATAACTACTGTGTTGGCGGAACAGCTACTCAATTGACTGCAACTGCAGGCGCTGGAAACAGCTTGGTATGGTACACAAGTGCATCGGGAGGAACTGGTTCAACAACAGCTCCAACTCCTGCAACAACTTCTGCCGGAACATTCAATTACTATGTTGCTCAAGCTAATGCAGAAGGAACTGAAGGACCACGCACGCAAATCACAGTAACCGTGAATGCATTGCCTGCAACACCTTCTGTTACTCCAAATGGCCCGACTTCATTCTGTACTGGTGGATCTGTAGATCTTACAGCAACATCTGCGAATGGATATGCTTGGACAAACAACCCTGGTACAACACAAACGATCACAGTATCAACTTCTGGAAGCTACGCAGTAACAATTACTGATGCAAACGGATGTCAAGCTACTTCAGCACCGATCAACGTAAACGTTTCTAACGCTCCAACACCTACAGTTCAGGCTTCAGGTGCAACAGCAATCTGTTCTGGTGACACAGTTACTTTGACTTCATCTGCTGCTGACTCTTACTTGTGGTCTAATGGTTTAACAACACAATCCATTCAAGTAACTACAGCCGGAACTTACCACGTAACTACAACCAATGCGAATGCATGTGACGGAGTTGGTCAATCTGCTGATGTTGTTGTAACAGTTGGTACAACACCTACGGCAGTTGTAAGTTCAGTTGTGGTAAACGGAATCATTGTTTCATTTACAAATGGATCTACGAATGCAACGAGCTACTCTTGGGATTTTGGAGATTTCACAAACTCTTCTGCTGCTAGTCCAACTCACGCTTATGCAATCAGCGATACTTACACTGTTACAATGACTGCTACAAATGGTAACTGTTCAGATGATACAACTTTCACCGTTTCAATTACAGTTGGATTGGATGAATTGGATGCTATCGGAGCAATGAGCCTGTTCCCTAACCCAACAGCAGACCAAGCTACACTTTCATTTGAATTGCAGAACTCACAAGTTGTTGAAGCTGTTTTGATGAACGTGAACGGTCAGATCGTTCAAACAATTGCGAACGAAGAAATGACAGAAGGAACACATGAACTTCAAATCACTACTTCAGATCTTGAAGCTGGAATTTACTTCGCGGTTATCCGTGCAGGTGCTTCTACTCAAACATTACGCTTGAGCGTGATCAAATAAGGATCTCACAATATGAGAAAAGGCACTCTTCGGAGTGCCTTTTTTTATGATTTTAATAATTGAATGATCAATGATTCTAGTTTATCGGGAGTGGTAGTTGGTGAAAAGCGTTTGACCGGCTTTCCATTTTTATCCACGACAAACTTGGTAAAATTCCATTTAATCCCAGAACCAAACCAGCTACCTAATTTTGATTTCAAGAATCTAAAAACCGGATGCGTTTCCGGTCCATTCACCTTTACTTTCTCTGTCAATTGAAAGGTCACTCCAAAATTCAACTTACAGGTCTCCTCTACTGTATCATTTGTTTCCGGTTCTTGACCCGCAAATTGATCGCACGGGAATCCCAAAACCACCAATCCTTGATCTTTGTAGCGCTGATGCAAGTTCTCCAAACCATCGAATTGCGGAGCCAATCCGCATTTCGTGGCTGTGTTCACCAATAACACCACTTTGCCTTCCAAGTCTTTGAAATCGATCTGTTCACCATTTGGCTTGCGAACTTGGAGGTCGTAAAACTGCATATTTCCTTGATTCATGTATTTAAAGACGATTATTACGCCGCTTTTGTTCATGCAAGAGAAAAAGGTTCCTTAATTTTACTAAAAATTACACAGATGACTATTCTAGCATTCGGCGCAAGCACAAGCAGTAAATCTATCAATCAACAATTCGCAGCATGGGCTGCACATCAATTTGACGGTACGGTACATCTTATCGACCTAAATGATTTCGAAATGCAATTATACTCTGCAGACAAAGAAGAGATCGATGGAATTCCGGACGAGGCAGAAGAACTGTTAGCGATCATTGAGAAAGCAGATCTTTTGGTCATTTCAATGGCTGAACACAACGGTTCTTATACAGCAGCGTTCAAGAATACCTTAGACTGGTGTTCAAGAGCAAAAAGTGGTGTTTTCCAAAATAAACCGATGTTCCTATTAGCTACTTCTCCAGGAGGACTGGGCGCGAAATTCGTATTAGAAACTGCACGTTCACGTTTTCCGCGTCACGATGCAAACATTCTTGGACATTTCAGTTTGCCTAAGTTTGGAGAGAACTTCAACAATGGGATCAGCAATCTGGAATTAAAAGCGGCTTTTGAGGCAGAACTTGCAGCTGTGAAGGCGAAGTTGTAATTACTTCAGCAGGAACAAGTCGTCAACTCCCAAAAAGCGTTCAGCAGTAAAACCTTCTGCGTAGGAAGCACCAATTGGGCGCCCCATTTCTTTCATGCGTCCGCGGATGAAATCAAAGAAATCTGCTCCTGAGATCGGAGTTGCCGGTTCGGCTGATTTTGGGTCCCAGAATTGTGTTTTATAAGCTTTGATCGCTTCGATCTTTTGTTCTACAAAATCACTCACGTCTACAACCACATCGGGTTCAATAAATCGATCCTGAATGTAATGGTAAACGGCACGTGGTCTGTGCGCTTCTTGTACTTCACCATCCCACATTGTAACGATCCTACGCAATCCTGCTAAAAAACAAGCGCGTGAGACCAAGGAACTTCCTCTTCCATGATCCGGGTGACGGTCGTGAATGGCATTTGCCAGAACTAGGTCCGGTTTAAAGCGACGGATCTCGGTGATGATTGCATGTAAGTTTTCCTCATTCTCTTCGAAAAAGCCATCTGCCATCTGCAGGTTTCCACGATAATCCAATTGCATGATCTTGGCAGCCTCAGCAGCTTCTTCATAGCGTGTTGCGATTGTACCCCGTGAGCCCAATTCTCCTTGTGTGAGGTCAATGATCCCTACTTTATAGCCCAAAGATTTGTGCTTCATCAATGTTCCTGCTGCTGATAACTCAACGTCATCCGGGTGTGCCGCAAAGGCAAGTAGATCCAGCTTCAGATTTTCCATACTACAGTTTATTGCGCAGTTCTTTGCTATAACTTTTATTGAAAATTACAGCTAAAACTGTAAGTATCAAGAAAATGAACACCAAAATATACACGTAAGCCGGTAAATTCACCGCTCCATCTCCGTTCGCGTATGAGTGCAATCCTACCAAGATGAAGTTCACCCCAAAGAATGTAAACAAGATCGCGCCATACCCCCAGAATGAAGCAATGTTGAATGCGATCGTTGACTTCAAACCTGGAATATAACGGAAGTGCATGATGATCGCGTAAACAAGCACAGACACCAACGCCCATGTTTCTTTCGGATCCCAACCCCAGTAACGTCCCCAAGATTCATTCGCCCAAATTCCACCCAGGAATGTTCCGATGGTTAACATGAACAAACCGATCGTCATGGCCATTTCAGACACATAGGTCAATTCGTTGATGTTGCGCGTCACCTTGTCTCCGTTGTGCTTTCCTCGCAACGTGAACAAGGTCAAATTGAACAAGCCCAAAATACAAGATAGCCCCAAGAAACCATAACTTCCTGTAATGATCGCTACGTGGATCATCAACCAGTAACTTTTTAAAACCGGTTGCAATGGCGTTATCTCCGGATCCAACAAGTTCAATTCCGTCACCATGATCATGAAGGCAGCCAATAAGGCAGCACCAGCCAAAATCCCCGGATTCTTGCGAGCAAAGATCAATCCTGCTACTGCGGTTACCCAAGCAATGAAAACAACGGCTTCGTAACCATCACTCCATGGTGCGTGACCCGAAATGTACCAACGCATTCCCAAACCAGCAGCATGATACAAAAAGATAACTATAAACAAAGCTGTCACTAGTTGACGAATGCGTTTGAAAATCTTTTCTGAACGCACGGTTGAGTTTTTCAGAACTTTAATGAAAAAGGTGATCATCAAGATCAATCCAAATAATAAGTAACTGTATTCCGTATTCTTAAAGATTCCCATCTTGTTGTATGAGATCTCCACTTGCACGTGTGTTTCCGTAGGAAGGATCTTTGCCGGAGCGATCTTGCGCTGTATCGTCATCAAAGCCGTCAACAATTGATCCGACTTTGGATAATTGGCCTCGTTCATGGCACTCTCATTCAAAGACGAAATGTATTGAAGCGCCAAAGTGCTCGTTACTGTGTCAACAGCTCGCAATTGTGGATCGAAAGGCATGAACCAACGATTTCCTTTATCTCCCTTTAAAGGGATGATCTTCATGTATTGCCAGTTTACCACGCTCAACATGACCTGAAACTTCTCACCTAACTTGATCAACTTCTTTTCGTATTCGCTTTGACGGGATTCCGGTTTTTGCAAGGCCGCATTATACTCATTGATCCATTTAAATTCACCTCGGTTGGTAGCGATCTCTTTAAACGAAACGTATTTTTCCAATTTCAACTTGGACCGCAAAGCACTATGAACATTGATCACTTTTTGGTCCAACCAATATTCCGGGTACATGTGCATCGACATGATCGTTTGCACTGCGTTGTGATCTTCATATTTTGCAGAACGGTACAATTTGATCAATATCTCACGACAAACCGTGTGCATTGGTACAATTCTACCTTTGAAATCCTGCACAAGTAAATGCGCCAATTTATCACTGTGTTCTTCAGAAATGAAACGTACGATCGGAGCCGTTTGTGGAGCTGGGGCCGGAGTTGATTCAGCACTGTGATCATGGTTGTGATCGTGACCAGCATGATCGTGATCGTGTTGTTGTACAGTATCCTGAGCATAAGTGGCCGATGCAAGTCCCACAAAACCAATGATCAATGCGGCTTTAGACGACTTAGACAATTTCGTCAGCATTTCTCTGAATCGAGAAACCGGAGCAAATAAGTTCATGATCATTCCAATGGTCATCATCAAATAACCCAAATAGGTAATGTTTGTTCCCCACCAATCATGGTTTACACTCAAAATAGTCCCTTTCTCATCTTGATCGTATGCAGATTGGAAGAAGCGGTAACCATCGTAATCCAAAACATGATTCATGAAAACGCGCTTTTGTCTGTAAACTTTACGCTTATCGTCAACTATCTGCAGGATACTCGCATACGACGAGGCCATATCTGAGCCTGGGTAGCGATCCAACATGAAATCGATGCATTTCATACCGAAAGGCAACTCAATGCGCTTGCTTCCATATTCCAAATGATAGTGCAGGCCATTGAACTCAAAGAAAGTCGGTTTCGGTATTTCGCGCATACCTCCAGGCAAGGTTACTATCTTTGATTTTTCACCATCCGTGATTTTAATCGTCAAATAATCCATTCCTACATCACGTCTTCCGGAAGGAACCAATTCTTTTCCAGCATTTGGGATTTCTTGCTTGAACACGAATTGTGATCCTGCCAATTGATAAAGTGTGGTTGTAGCAAAAGGTACTTCCTCTCCAGCAGCTACGCGAACGTAAACAGAGTCAGGCGGGGCTTGTCCGGTTTGACGCGCCTGCTGCATGGCTTTCATCGGGATGAATTGCATGGGCATAGAAGGACGGATCATCAATTGTCCATTCTTTTTATATACGTTAACACCGATCACTTTCTCTTTCTCTGAGAAAGCCAATTGAATGCCACCAACTGCAGCAATTTCGCCAGAGATCACGTAGTTAGAAGTCATTCCATCTGTCACAATATCAAGCGCGGATGTTTTAAACTTCGGATCGATCTTCAACGTATCTATTTGCTTCGATTTGAAATCTACGTATTCGATCTCGATTTCGTTCTTGTGTTTCGGCAACCACAAATTTAAATCAGCATTATTGAACGGATAAGATTCCGCCATGAAGACTTTCGTATCGTTGGTAGCTTGCATTTTGCCATCGTTAATGCGCACCCATAGATACGGATCCGCTGAATACAGCACGTTACTCGTTTCCCCTTCACGGATAGGCATCGTTCCTTCAAAACTAATGTAACGAGTTACTCCTGCTCCGATCATGATCACTATAAATGAAAGGTGAAACAGAAGCATTGCGATCTTTTCACGGCTCCACATACGGTAGCGGAAAATATTCGCCACCATATTGATCGTTAAGAACAGAATTAAGAT
>CAYLJB010000081.1:0-13641 GCA_964383785.1 uncultured Fluviicola sp. | reverse complement strand
ACTGCGCACAGCAACACCCATGCGCAATGCTTTAGGCCATGGATGATCTTTAGGATCAGGTGCTACCAATACGCGATATTTTCCATTCGGACTTACATAATTGTCAACCGCAATAATCTTCCCGCCATATGTTCCGTAACTTACGTTTGGCCAACCAGAGAATACAATTGCAGGCCAACCATCAAATTGCAAACGAACTTTTTCGCCTACGTGGATCAATGGTAGGTCTAAAGGCTCTACAAAGATCTCCACACCCATGTCTGCATAGGCAGGAACAATACTCACAATTGGTTTTCCTTCTTTGATGGTTTCACCAACACCATTTTGAAGTGCTTGAGAGATGTAGCCATCCTGAGGTGCTGTAATGTAATAATAACCGGCACGAATGCTGTAATTCGAAACTTGATTCTGCATTTTAGTCACCGTTGCTTCTACATCGTAAAGTGAAGATAGTGCACTTGCTTTTTCTGATTCGCTTTTGGCGATCTTATCGCGGTAATCGGCATCGATCCCATTCAGATCTGTGATAGCATTGATCAATTCGTTTCTGGAAGTTCCGAGTTTATTCTCCAAGCTCACCACTTTTGCTTCCATCTCCTGAACTTTCAAGCGTTTGTTTTCCAGCTCTGTCAACGATTTCAATCCCTGTTTGTTCAATTCCAAAGTACGTTCATACTGCTTTACCGCAATATCTAATTGCTTTTCAGCTGCTTTGTAATCCATGGAATCGCTTACAACTTTCAATCGTGTTTGTTTAATTTTGTTTTGTGCCTGAGACAACTTTACAATTCGCGCATCGATCAATGCATCAATTTGCATATCCAATGAAGATACCTTCGTCATGTAAGATTGCGCACTGCTTTCCTTGGCTTTCATTTGTTTCTCCGTACGCTGAACCAATTGCGGGTCCATGTAATCGGACTTCACTTCTGAGATATGGACGATTGTATCACCTTTCTTAACGAATTGGCCTTCTTGAACATACCATTTTTCAATTCGTCCGGAAATGACGGCATGGATCGTCTGGGGACGGTTGTTTGGTGAAACAGCCGTAACATTTCCAACTGAAGTTATATTCTGAGTCCACGGCAAGAACAAGATGATCACCAAGATAAGTGCGATCCATTTAAAGATACGTTTGACCCTTTTAGGTTGTCGCAAGCGTTCAACAGCTTGAATGGATCTGTATGATTGAAACTTATTCATGTCTTAAAAATTCATTGCGTTTAACGAAAGTTCATTCCAAGTTCCGGAAAATGGAGTAGGACCGGTTACCACAACTGTCGTCTCCGGAAGGTGTTTCATAATCTGTTCGATGATCTCATTCAATGATTTGTGACTCAAGGCGAGACCATGTGTAGAAATGAAAAGTACTTCAGGTTTGTGGACGATGGCGCGTGCAATTAGAATGCGTTCGCGTTCTTCTTCGCTCAATAATTTATTGGCTTTAGTTAGGAAGGTATCGTAGCCATCACTCATGCGGGTAGGGAAATAATCCATCCCAACGATTTCAAGGGCTTCCCGCAAATCGTTTGAAGTCAGTTCCGGGCGACCCATCAATACGTTGTTGCGCAATGTTCCTTCAAACAAGTGCACCCCTTTAGCAAACCAACCAATGCGTTCCAAATTAGCTGCGAGTTCACCGTTTTTCGGAATATGGAAGTTCCAACGAGGTTTACGCGTTTCTGATACTGTTGGATCAATGAATTGACGTAGGATCGTCGCTCCGTTTCGTTGATTCGTGCAATGTAGAAAAGTATGTTGTTTCTCTTCGATCGAGACTAGAACACTCGCTTTTTCTCCTGCTGTTTCAATGATCTCAATCGGGAAGATCTGTTTATTGTTACTTGGAGCCGGTTCTTCAAAGGTCATTGGAAGATCTTGAACAACCCCCAATTTTTCCAAGCTCGTCATTACATCATATAGATTTTCCAACGTTTGGATCATTTTTTCCACTGCACCTAAGAGTAAAAGAATCAAGACTTCGGCAGCAACGAATTGTCCCAGGTTCATTTGTTGATCGATCACCAAGAATCCACCCAAGCCGAGCAATGAAGCAACGATCACCGATTTAATGGCGATCAGCCAAATGTATTGCTTCCACAAGATTCCGAAATGACGCTCGCGACTATGCAAGTAATTCGTGGTGGGTTCATCCAGTTGTCGCAAGTAATGTTGTCCGTTCGGTGTTAGTCGGAAACTCCAATCTGCGCGTGCAATTTCTTGCAGCCAATGAGCAGTTTTGTATTTATGAGAACTTTCTTCTAATGACGTGGTAAATCCGTGGCGAATAAAAGGTCGGAAAATCAGGTAAAGCAGAACAACGAGAGCAATACTGAAACCGATGTAGAACGGATGGTAAAAGGATAAGACCAGCAAACTGAAAACGATCTGCAAGGAAGCTGCGGAGAAGTCAAGCAATACCTTTCCGATACCTTTTTGAAGACTAATGATGTCGAAGAAGCGATTCATCAGTTCACTCGGGATCTTTCCGGATACTGCCAGGCGGTTCAATCGTGGAAAGCGATAAGCGAAGTCAAAGGAGTATCGCACAAAGATGCGTTGCTGGATATTTTCCGTCAAGCGCATTTGCATCATTTGTAAAGTTCCGGTAAGTACAACTCCCAAGATCACGAGGCAAACAAGCACCACCCAGGAAGTGGTAATTTGTCCCCCTTGAATAAAGTGAATAACAGATTGAATACCCAAGGGCAAACTCAACCCAAGCATTCCACTCAGGATGGCATAAATGTAAAGTTGGGAAACCGTGGCTTTATCCAGCGCAAGGAGTTCACCAAGTCGTTTCCAGGGAGATTTAGTTGCTTGTGCCATTTTTCTTAATAATGAGTTGATCGATAAGTTCAAAATAAAATTCCATTGCAGAATCTTTATCCTCACAGGTGTTCGTTAAGCGAGGCAAATGTTCCGCAAAGAAGTGTTGTAAATGTGCTCCTTCAATGATTGTTGTTATCAACATTTGAGGATAGGGATAGTTCGGTTCTAATTCAAGGATCCAATTGGAAAGAAGCGAAACAAGGTCTTTGTAATTTTCAAATGCTCCAACTTTATTCTGCGCATCGATTTCTTTCGTGAGTATGGCCTTGATCCCTTCATTCTCAATGATCGCTTTGAGCTGTGCTTCGTTTTGGATCGTCACATGTCCATTTTCATGACAAGGCTGAATAAGCAATTGGAGTGCTTTCTTCAATTTCAGTTCCGTACCATTCAGTGGAATGGTTTCCATATTGATCTTTTGAAGCATCCAGCCCCAGTACCATGCATAAAGATACTTTAGAAACTGATGTTTGTTCTCGAAATAACGGTAGATCGTTGCTTCAGTGGATTGAATGCGTTGCGCCAATTTTTTAAAAGTAAAAGCTTCGTATCCAATCTCTTGTATCAGCTGTATACCTTGTTGATGAATCGTTTCACCAAGTTTTGACTCCTGTGGATCTTTAAGGAAATTACCTGCCGGTATTTCTATTTTAACATGAATCAACATATAATAGTATTGCTATTAATAAGTATTGTATTGCATTCAACAAAGGTAGATTAACTTTTGTTTTTTACAAGTGAAAAAATCTTAAAAAAATGGGAAGAAAAATAGGTTGGTCATCGCTCGGAAATGCACATAAACTGTATTTTCGCAGAAACGAAACAACATGATCCAACGCGTTCAAACGGTATTTTTCTTTTTCGCGGCACTTTTCGCTGCTGTTCCATTGTTGGGAACCGGACTCTTTACGATCAAGCACGATGAGGTAATCCGCAAGATGACCGTTTTTGGTGTAACAGAACCAGGTAATAAAGACTTTTTCAGTAGAAATGACACATGGATCTTGTGTCTGGTGATTATCGTTTTATTAGTGTTTGCCATTTTATCCTTTAAGCACCGCAAACGTCAATTGACCCTTGCTGTTTTGGCTTTGGCGCTTCATGTGCTTACAGTCGCTTGGATGGTGTTGGGAGCTTTTGTTGAAACCAATGCTTGTGCGGATTGTCAGCAAGTTTCTATTGAATCCTGGGGCATTCCTTTCTTTATTTTTGCCTTGGGTGTCGTGCCGATTGTTTTGGGAATTCGTGGAAACCGCAAAGACCAGAAACTGATCGACTCGTTGGATCGCCTGCGCTAAATACTTTTTCTTTCGTTTGAACGTTTAGGGGTTATGTGTGTAAGTACACATACGCAAATCGTTTCTTATGAAGCATACCTCTAAACTCCCGGTTGTCATTGCTGTTGTTTGTGCAACCACATTTGTTCTTTTCGCAAGATCTCTTTCGTTTCCTACAACAAAAACAAGCAGTTTTTCCACTGCGAATGAAGATACGCTTCGTTTAAGTCCAACTGTATTGGCACCGAACGAAAAAGGTGAATTGACGCCACTCGCTCTGAATGAATGCGATATTAAGATCACATCAAACGGTGCTCTGGTAGAAACGGAAATGACATTAGTGTATGAGAATAAGAGTAGCCGCTTATTAGAAGGAACCTTTTATTTTCCATTGAAAGCGGATCAATTTATAACGCATTTGTCTTTGGAACAAAAAGAAGGATTTCGCGATGCGTCGGTGGTAACAAAAGAAACCGGAAGGGTTGCTTTTGAGGCAACTGAGCGTAAACAGATCGACCCGGCTTTGTTGGAATGGGCTGCAGGAAATTCTGTGAAGTTGCGTGTATATCCAATTCCCGCACGAGGAACCAAGCGCATCCGAATTCGATATGCGCAACCTTTAAAGCAGGATGATTCCGGTTTGTATTTTGACTTGCCTTTGCATTTTAAAGACCGTATGAAGCGCTTTTCGATCCGCGCAAATTTCCCTGCAGATCAAACATTTAAGGCTTCTTCTTTGGATCCTAAATTGAATAAGAATAGTTCATTTTGGGAATACGCCGTGACCCAGCAAGATGTATTTGCCAATCAATCCATTCGGTTTTACAATGATTTGGAACACACGTCGCACGCATCCATGTCAAGTGTGAATGGAAGTTCCTATTTGGTTTCCCATTTCAAGCTACCAACAACCAGTAGATCCAAGAAATCACCGAAATCCATGTCGATCTTATGGGATGTTTCCAGCTCTTCAAAAGATCGTGACTTCGAGCGAGAACAAGCACTTTTTGTGTCGTATTTGAACGGGTTGGAAGATTGCGATATTCATTTGGTTCAATTCTCCAATGAAGTTCACATCCGAGAGGACATACATTGGCAAAAAGGTAATGACGCGAGCCTGCTTTTTTTAAGACTGCGCAATTCCACTTTCGATGGTGCTACGCAATTGGGAAGCATTCCCAAGTCGGATCTGAAAGGCGAAGAGATCTTGCTGTTTTCGGATTGCATGTCCAATTTCGGATCAGATAGTTGAAAAACAACTCCAAGCCAACGTGTTTATGTGTTGACGTCTTCACCAACTTTTGACATGTCTCGAGCAAGACGCATGACAAAATTCAATGGTGACGTTATCCAAATGGCAGATTTTTCTACCGTAGATTGCTTGAAACGTTTGCAACAAGAGCAATTGCGACTGTTACATGTAGAAGGCATTCCAGATTCATTAGTGACCGGTTTGGGTCTTCCAGTGGATCCTTTTTTCATGAATGCCTTGAAAATGCCGGTAAATCCTCCACAAAAGATCAGTTATCAATTTGGAATTGGTGAAGAGGTATTGTCCACTTTTTCTGTCGACGTGCCTAAATATGATGCGGGTGGTAACCTTTCGGAGCGGTTCTGGGCAAATGAACGGTTGAAGGATCTGGATGTGGATTTTGAAAAGAATCAGCAAGAAATGACCAGTCTGGCTTTAAAGCATGCTTTGGTTTGCAGGTATACTTCTTTGTTGGTTTTGGAAGATCTGGAAGACTACATTAAATTCAAGATCGTTCCACCAGCGGAACTTCAAAAAGAGTATTACAGTCGTTTGAAACTAGATGCTGAGAATAAAGCGGAGAATTCCAGAGATCACGATCAAGAAGTGATGAATCGCTGGGAGGAAATTAAAAAATGGTACACTGCCACTTATCAAAGAAGTGCAACAGATTCAATTCGCGTTCAGACATTGGGTGCCATAAATTCTGTACAGGAGGTTTACATGGTTACAGATGGGGTTGAAGAGATGGAGGTGATGAATTTTACGACTACCGCCAATCGAGAAGATCGTGGTTTTTTTGCTGAGGCCGAGAAAAAGGAAAAAATATCAGAATCCAAAGTATCAGTGAGTTTAGAAGCCTGGAAGCCGGATACGCCATACATGCGTGCCTTGCGTAAAGCCGATAAATTGGAGGCATACAAAACCTATCTTTCAGAGAAGGCCGTTTATGCGAATCAGCCTTCTTTCTATCTGGATGTAGCCGATTATTTTGTTGAAATCGGAGAGAAAAAACTGGCACTTCGAATATTATCCAATTTGGCGGAATTGGAGTTGGAGAACCCGCAATTGCTGCGTGTCTTAGCTCATCGTTTGGATCAAATGGAGGAATACGCTTTAGCCCAATCCGTCTTTGAAGAGGTGAAAACCTTGCGTCCGGAGGAACCACAATCTTTTAGAGATCTGGCCTTGATCCTTGAAAAGCGAGGTATGTATAAGGAAGCTGTGACGCTGTTGCAACATGTAGTAGCAAATGAATGGGATGACAGATTCCGTGATATCGAAGTGATCGCCTTAGTAGAAATGAATCATCTACTGACCAAGTATGAAGAACTTAAGAATCAAGTGGAGAAAAAATACATCTATTCCATGCCGGTGGATACACGCGTGATTCTTACTTGGGACACCGATAATTGCGATATTGATCTATGGGTAACAGACCCATATGGCGAGAAGTGTTTCTATTCTCATGCCTTGACTCAGTTAGGTGGTAGAATTTCAGCGGATTGTACTGGTGGCTACGGACCGGAAGAGTTTATGTTGAAATCGGCTCACAAAGGAAAATACAAGGTGCAGGCAAATTACTATGGGTCGCGAGGTGTTACTGTAACAGGTCCAACAACGATCCAATTGAAGATGTATACCAATTACGGCAAACCGAACGAAAAAGTGGTTGAGATCACGCGCCGTTTGGAGTCGACAAAAGAAATCTTGGATATTGGTGAATTTGTAATTGAATAAATCCTTCGTTCGTCATGCGTTTCGTACCTTTGCACCCTCAATAGTACAGCATGAATTATTTGTCGGTAGAAAACCTGACCAAGTCTTTTGGTGATCGTGTCATCTTTAAAGATCTGACCTTTGGTATTGACCAAGGAGATAAAGTGGCGATTGTGGCGAAAAACGGCAACGGGAAAACTACCTTGCTGCGCTGCTTGATGAGCTTGGAAACAATCGATTCCGGTCGTATTGTATACCGAAATGATATCCGTGTGGCGTTTATGCAACAAACGGAGAATCTGCAAGATGATCATACTATTTTGGAAGCGGTTTTCTCGCACGATTTGCCTGAATTGCAGATCGTGAAGCAGTATAACCAAGCCATGCGCGAAGGAAATGAAGAAGCGATCCATGCGTGTTACGATAAGTTGACCGAGCTTAATGCTTGGGACATGGAGGTGAAGGTGAATCAGATCTTATCCGTATTGAAATTGGACAACACCGATTTGCTTGTTGGGAGCTTGTCCGGTGGACAGAAAAAACGCGTTGCATTGGCGCAAGTACTGGTTGCAGAAGCTGATTTCTTGATTTTGGATGAGCCGCCCAACCACCTTGATCTAGACATGATCGAATGGCTGGAAGAATACCTTTCCAAATCAAAGTCAACCATTTTGATGGTAACGCACGACCGCTATTTCCTGGAAGTTGTTTGCGATACGATCTTTGAATTGGAAGATCAAACCATTTACAAGTACAAAGGTAATTTCTCGTATTACCTGGAGAAAAAGGCAGAACGTCAAGAGCAATTGCAATCGACGATCGATAAAGCACGAAATACCTTTAAAAAGGAATTGGAGTGGATCCGTCGTCAACCAAAAGCCCGAGGGACAAAACAAAAAGCGCGGATCGATAACTTTCAGGATGTGAAGAAAGTGGCAAGTCAGCGCATTGACGATGATGAGATCGATATCCCGGTGAAAATGGAACGATTGGGTTCCAAGATCCTGGAGTTGCACAAGATCAGCAAGGCTTATGGCGAAAAGGTGATCTTGGATAATTTCTCCTATAATTTTCAGCGAAAAGAACGGTTGGGAATTGTTGGTAACAACGGAACCGGAAAATCGACTTTCTTGAATGTCATTCAGGGAAGAGAAGAAGTGGACAAGGGTAAAGTAGTGACCGGTGAAACGGTAGTTTTTGGTTACTACAGTCAGGAGTTGATCCAAGTAGATGAGGACAAAAAAGTGATCGATGTGATCCGTGATATTGCCGAATTCATTCCTTTAGAAAAAGGGCGTCAACTTTCTGCTGCTCAGTTCCTAGAGAAGTTTTTGTTTCCACGAAGCATGCACTACAATTACGTGTACAAATTGAGTGGAGGAGAAAAGCGACGTTTGAAATTGATGACGGTTTTGATGGCCAATCCAAATTTCTTGATCCTCGATGAGCCAACAAACGACTTGGACATCTTCGTAATGGGTGTGTTGGAAGATTACCTGCGCACATTTGAGGGCTGTTTGATCGTTGTTTCTCACGACCGTTATTTCATGGATAAAATGGTGGATCATTTATTCGTTTTCGAAGGACAGGGTGCGATCAAGGACATCATTGGAAATTATACCGAGTATAGAAAACAAACTGCTGCCGACTATAAAAAAGAAAAGATGGCCGCGAAGGATCCTGAACCGGTTAAAGAAGTAAAGGTCACCCAAATTGCTTCCGCTCCTGTAGAAAAACGCAAATTGAGCTTGAAGGAAAAACACGAATTTGACCAGCTGGAAAAGGATCTCGAGCAGTTGGAAGCAGAAAAAGACAAATTTACCGCTGTCCTTTCCTCTGGAGAAGCTACGAATGAAGAACTTATGCTTGCCGGACAAGAATTGGCCAAGATCGTGGCCCAAATTGATTCGAAAACCGAGCGCTGGTTAGAATTGGCAGAATTTGTATAAGTCTTAAGCTGGAGCGCGAATATCAAACCAGCTGGTGCGCGAATATTAAACTAGCTGGTGCGCGATTGAATCGCGCACCAGCTAGGTATAAGTAGTTTTTTTTATTTCGAACCAGCGAAATCCTATTTTTTCGTAACTTATTTTAGAATGAGTCGAAAATATAAATTCCGGAATCCGGAAGCCGCCTACTTTGTCAGTTTCTCTGTTGTGGAGTGGCTGGATGTGTTTTCTAATGATGCCTATAAACAAATTTTGTTGGATTCTCTTAAGTTTTGCCAACGTGAAAAAGGAATGGAAATATATGCGTGGATCATTATGACAACTCATGTTCATTTGGTATTCCGTAGCACTACAAAATATCCGCCAGAATTGCTTTTGGGCGACTTCAAACGATTTACAAGTAAGGCAATTGTTCGTGCCATTCAAGAAGCTTCAGAGGATCAAAAAAGTCGTACGTACTTGTCGGTATTCCGAAAGTATGGTGAACGAACATCGAATGTTAAAAATTTCCAGTTTTGGCAACATGATAATCGTCCGATAGAATTGTGGAGTAAATGGGTGATTGATCAAAAGATCAATTACATTCATCAAAACCCGGTAGTTGCAGGATTTGTTGATCAGCCAGGAGAATATTTATTTAGCAGCGCTCGGGATTATATGGGAGAGGTTGGAATTCTGGAGGGGGTAGTCGTTTGTAAATAATCTCTAGCTGGTGCGCGATTCAATCGCGCACCAGCTAGAAGTAGAGGTAATATACATTAGCTTGTTTTTCGATTCAATCGCGCACCAGCTAGAGGTGTAAATAGCTTTGATTAAATACCGCGGACAAGAAATTTGCTTATTCAACAAAATAAATTTAGACTGACCTAAAAATAATTTTATCTTTGCTTGTGTGAAACGAGCGAGCCTGTTATTCTTAGTCTTTTCTACTTCCTGTTGGTCACAGATCGATACGAATCAACTGGAGGAAGTGGTTGTTTCATCTAACCGCTCTGTCGAAACGAAGAAGTCGGCGGTGACTAATATTTCCATTCTTTCAGGAAAACAATTAACTAATACGCTTTCGGCGAATTTGTCGGAAGGCTTGCAATTTGTGCCTGGTGTTCGCGTGGAAACCAACTGTCAGACTTGTAATTTCACCCAATTGCGCATGAACGGTTTGGCTGGTTCTTATACGCAGATCGTCATAAACGGAAGGCCTTTGTTTTCCTCCTTGATGGGCTTGTACGGATTGGATCAACTGCCGTCCAATGCGATCGAGCGGGTGGAAGTAGTGCGCGGTGGAGGCTCTGTTTTGTATGGCATGAATGCCATTGCAGGAACGGTGAATCTGATCACAAAAATTCCAGAAAAGAATGCCGTTTCGTTGACCCAATATGCACAGTGGATCAATGGCGAAAGTCCCGACCTGCAAGCCCAATTGAATGCCTCCATTAAAACCAAAGGTATTGCCAGTGGTATTCAATTCTTTGGGAATTTCCGAAAGCGTAATTGGTGGGATGCAAATAATGACGGCTATTCTGAGATCTCTCAGTTGGAAGGCGGAAGTGCAGGAGTAACCTTTTCTCAATCAATCGGGAAGCGTTTTTCAATGAAAGGGCTTGCCTGGTACATCGATGAGGAGCGACGAGGTGGTAATGCCTTCGATCGAGCTCCCGAATTGGCAGATCAAGCCGAATACCGCAAACAGCGAACGGGTGTTGCGGATGTTCAAGTACACTTTCGGCCTTCGCAAAAACCATTGTTGTTCATGGCATACTTCGGCGGGCAATTAACGGATCGTAAACACTACACCGGAATTAACCAAGCACCAGGATGGGGAACAACCAAGGCAAATAGTACTGTTGCCGGACTCCAAGTTCATGGCAATCGCACTTTTAATCAGATTTCCTCTAGAAATGTGGCGGGTATCGAATGGCAACAGGAATTTGTGAACGATGCAATCCCGGCTTACAACTATTTGATAGACCAGCAAATTCAAACGATTTCGTTTTTGGGGCAAACAGAAATACTTTGGAAGAAATGGACCCTGCAACAAGGATTACGCATCATTAGTCAAATGCAGCATTCGGAAATACCGATACTTCCAAGAACTGCATTAAAACTGGCATTGAACGGGCAGTGGGCGCTCCGCTTCAGTTATGCGCAAGGCTGGAAAGCTCCTCAAGCCTTTGAAACAGATTTACACATCGCCTTTTCTGGCGGAGGCATTTCAACTATCCTGCTGGATTCAAATCTTCGATCTGAACGATCACATGCATTTAACTTCAGTACCTCTTGGAATAGACGTTGGAAGAATAATTTGTTTGATTACACTGGAGGCTTCTTTTTCAATGCACTGAAACATGCGTTTGTCTTGGAAGAGGTCGGCCAAGATTCAGTTGGGAATACCACCTTATTGCGCACAAATGGTTCACCGGCAACCGTTTATGGGTTTAATCTGGATACACGAACCTTGCTGGCCGGGAATTATCAAATCGATCTTGGACTGACGATTCAGCAAGCATTTTACCAAGAAGGAATTGCTTGGTTGAATGAAGTACCTGCGGTAACACGATTTTTGCGTACACCCAATATGTATGGCTATGCGAACGTGACCTTTTTTCCGGAAAAAACCTGGAGTGGTACCTTGGCGAGTACATTTACAGGATCCATGCTCGTTCCACATTTTGGTGGATCAGCTACACAACCAACGGACGAATTAGAGAAAACCAACCCTTTTTGTGACTTGACGGTTCGTATAGAACGAAAATGGCATTTGCATCGCTGGAAACAAAACATGAAGTTAGGGGTCGGAGTGCAAAACTTCCTGAATGCCTATCAAAGCGATTTTGACTTGGGTAAAGAACGCGATAGCAATTACATTTACGGTCCTGCGAAACCACGTACTTTTATTTTGCGTCTTACGTGGTATACAGGTGAATAGCAATTTGTAAATTTGCGCAAATCGATCGCATGTTTCGCATTCTAACACTACTTTTCGTGCTTTCCGCTTTCGGAACACTTCATGCTCAATTAGAGGACAATCAATTGGATTCATTGCGATCCGTTTGGCGCGCAGAATTGCAACAGGAAGCCATTGATAAATATATTGGTGTGGTGGACACGAGTTTTTCCAACACGTTTTCGGATTCCATTTTTGCTGCTTACCAGTTGGACACCTTTATCGTTGAAGGTATTTATAGCAGACAGTTGGAAGCGGATCAAACGACATACGGCATGAATCGCGCTAGCAGAGATTGTGAAGTGGCTTATGATCAATTGTTGAACAAGTATTACCAGATCTTATTGAAGAAATTGAATAAGGAAGATCAGAAACAGTTGGTTGCTGCGCAGCGAGCCTGGTTGAAATTCCGGGATAGTGAACGGCAGGTCAATGCGGCTCTTATCAAAAGTCAATACAGCGGTGGTGGTTCAATTCAACAACTTATTTATGCCAGTCAGCATCTATACATAACCCGAACACGGGTGAATGAGTTGGTCGGTTACCTAACGCGAATTATGTAAGATGAAGTTACTGTTTTGCCTTTTTGTAATTGTTTCATCAAATCTGATGGCGCAATTGCGACCGGGTTACGATTTTGATGAAGCCCGTGAGTTTTTGAAGATCAACTTTCAGTTCATAGATTCTGCGTATTTGGATTCCGTTCCATCCCCTCAAAGTTTTTACCATACTTATCGCTCACCGGATCTTGGCTTCGATAATAGCCTGGATTTTTGGCGTTCAGACGATAACGAGATCGGTTGTTTGAGCTTTCGTGGAACAACAGGAAGCTTGGAAAGTTGGGGTTCGAATTTCTATTCCTCAATGATTCCAGGGAAAGGAACAATTAAATTACCTGGTGGTTTTCAATACAATTACTGTTTTGCTCAAGATTCTTTGGCGGCCGTACATGAAGGTTGGACCATTTCTATAGCCTACATGTGGAAACAGATCGATAGTTTGGTTCAGGATTTTGTTGCTCAGGGTGGAAGAGACCTGGTGATTGCCGGACATAGTCAAGGTGGTGCTTTGGCAACCTTGGTTTCGGCGCAGTTACAGCAATTGAAATTACAAGGGAAGTTACCCGAAGATCTGCGTCTGAAAACGTATACAGTGGCTGCCCCGAAGTCTGGGAATTTGTTTTTCGCCTATGAATACGAGCATTTGACGCAGTTCGGTTGGTCTTTCAACACTGTGAATCCACTCGATTGGGTTCCTACGACGCCATTTACGGTAACAACTGTGCGTGATTTCAATCGGATCAATCCCTTTACAAATGCTTTAAAATCAATGAATGCCTTGCCTTTGTTGCCTCAAATGTATTTGAAACACGCATTCCGAAAGATGGACCGACCGACCCGCAAATCTCAGAAGCGATTTGAGAAATATTTGGGGCGTCGCTCTAAAAAGCTCTTGCTCAAGAAAAAACAAGGATTGGTCATTCCCAAGTCTGTGAACAGCTTTGCCTATGTGCGAATTGGTCAGCAGATCTTACTACAACCGGATGAAAATTACCTGAGTATCTATCCACAAGATCCTAAAGAATATTTCTTGAATCATGGGATCGATCAGTACATTTATCTCATGAATTTGTTAGAGGAAAAAACGAATTAGCTTGACTGCATT
>CAYLJB010000080.1:6694-13714 GCA_964383785.1 uncultured Fluviicola sp. | reverse complement strand
GCCATAGAAGAAATCCACTGAAACCAGTTGCTGAGCCGTATCCGTACAGCCATACTCGTTTCCAACGATCAATGTGGTTAAGAAGTCTCCGTAGCTGTTGTAACGATATAAGGGATCTTGTAACGAAGATGTATCACCATTCCCAAATTCCCAGAAATTCCAGATTTGTCCGCTACTTTCATTGGTGAAATTCACCGTTCCACTTAGTGGATCAGGAGCTTGTTCATTTACATAACTGAAGTCGGCTATCGGACTTGGAACAATGACAATAGGTGTTGAAACTGTTAAGGTATCGTTACACCCTCCGTCTCCATAGGCGATCAAGGAAACATTATAGGTCCCTGAACTAGGAAACTCATAGGTGGCAGTAGATGAAGTACTGGTAAATCCATTTCCGAAATCCCACAAAACCGAGTTTGCGAATTGAGAACTTGAAATAAACGACACAGATTCACCGGTGCATAATGAGTCATCAGGTAATACAAAATTGGCAATTGCCTGCTGATAGATCGTGATAGTTTCTATCAACGTGTCCTTACAGCCATGTACACTAGATGCTATTAGGGATACAGCATAAGTTCCCGGAGTTGTGAAGGAGATACTAGGATTGGTCAAAGAGGAATTGGTGCCATTTCCAAAATCCCAGTCATAATTCATCGCTCCCGTACTGGAATTCGTGAATGTTACTAAACTTGGTTGAATACATGGATCATTGACATCAAAGGTGAAACTGGCTGTTGGTTTAGGATAAACAGTGATCACTTGTTCAATACTATCTGAACAACCGTTTGTGTTTTCTACATAAAGTTTTACGGTATATATCCCCGGATTTACATAGGTATGCCATGGAGAAACGGAGGTGGAAAAATTGCCATCCCCGAAATCCCATGATACAAAGTTGGTACTGGTACTTTGATTGTTAAACAGTACAAGTAAATCTTCACATCCTAATGATGGATTTGGAGTAAAGGCAGCAACTGGATTTGTGCTAACAATGACTGGTTTCGTAATACTACCAGGGCAACCATTTGTCTGACTTACTGCGGAAAGGGTTACTTGATAAGTTCCACTTGTTGTGTAAAGATGTTGTGGGGCAAATAATGGAGAAAAATTACTATCTCCAAAATCCCAAGTAACGCTCGCCACATTTGTGCTTAGATTCGTGAATGTGAATACTTCATTGATACAAACCGAATCAGGTGCAAAACTGAAATCTACCTGTGGAGAAGGCAATACAGTGATTACTGCTGTTGCAGTATCAAAACCACAACCATCATTTGCAAAAAGAGAAACGGTGTATGTTCCCGGCTGAGTAAAAGTATGGGTGGCGTTGTAAGATGTGGAACCATTTCCGTTTCCGAAATCCCATGCGCTAAAGGTAGCTCCTTGGGAGAATTGCGTGAAATTGACAGTGTGCGGAACGCATCCGGAAGGAGCGTCAACGTTAAAGAATGCATTCACCTGATTTGGGAGAACTGTAACGGTGCGTGTGAGCGTATCCGTGCCACACTCATTAGTCACAATAAGTTGAATCAGGTATGTGGTATCCTCGTTGCCCGTGGTGTAAACATGTTGAAAAAAAGCATTGGATTGACTCCCAGTTGTTCCATCACCAAAATCCCAAACATAACTGTCTGGCAGACCAATGGAATTATTGGCAAAATTAAGGTTCAAAGGTGAGCAACCAATATTTGTGTTTATTCCGAAAATTGCCGTTGGACTCGGCATGACCTGAACAGTTTCTACGTGTGAATCCGTTCCACAAGTATTTGAAAGTGTTAATGTAACCGTATAGTTCGTATCTGCAATAACACCAGCGTTATAAACTTGCGTGATCGGAGCCGGGCTTGAACTGATCTGGCCATTACCATAATTCCAGCTATAAGTGAGTGAAGGGCCACTGGAGAGATCCATAAAATTAGCAGTAAGTGGACCACAAGCAGAATCAGGTATGATCGTGAAATCTGCAATAGGAGGTACACGTACTTCTACTTGTTGCGTAATGGAATCACGACAACCAAATGCTGAAACGGCCAATAACTCAATATCAAAGAACCCAGAATTGGCATAGGTATGGTTCGGTGAGGTACTCGATGAGGTATTCCCATCTCCAAAATCCCAAGTATAGGTGTTCCCGAGGGTAGTTGTATTCGTGAAACTAACTGAAACACCAACACATGCGATTGGGTTAAATGTGAACTGTGCATTTGGGAAAGGATGAACTGTTGCAAGAAGTGTATCTCGGTTCACACAACCTGTAATCGGGTTGGTGAAGGTGTAAACAAGTATGTGAACACCAACTCCTGCAATCCCCGGATTAAATGTTCCAAGGTTTGGATTCGTTACTCCTGTCCCTGACCAGATCCCGTTTGCGGGAGAACCACTCAAGTTAACAGGGGAATCATCCGGACAAAAACCGATATCTGTTCCAGCAGCTACAACCGGAAGGGGGTGCACCGTAAATAACATGGTGTCACGAGTTAAGCAGTTTCCTGAACCATTCGATAATACAAGGGGGAAGGTACCACTCGAAGTTGGGTCAAATAAGCCTGAAGGACTTGTGTTTACTCCTGACCAAGTTCCTGTAGCCGGTGTACCGGTTAGTTGTACATTTGGCGCATCAATACACGCACTCAGATCGGGACCGGCGTTGGCTTGAACAGGATTGACCACTGTAATATTTCGCGTATCAAATGATGTACAACCATTACCATTCGTCACCGTGTAGGTGAGTGTAAATGTTCCTGTGATGTTCGGAGTGAAAGTTCCGTTTGCTAAAACTCCAGAGCCCGACCAAGTTCCACCAACCGGTGTACCCGACAATAAAACAGGAACTGGTTGATTACAAATTGTGGTATCTATTCCAGCATTCACAATAGGAAGTGGGTTTACGATAGCCGTTAAGTTGTCTGAGGACGTACACCCATTCGCATCAGTGAAGGTATAGATCAAATTGTGTGTGCCTGCGCCTGCAATGCTTGGAGAAAAATCAGTTGGCAGCACTATGCCCGGTCCTGCCCAAGTTCCACCCGCAGGGGTAGCTGTTAATCCTGTATTTACATTATTTACACACAAAGTGATGTTTGAGCCTGCATCTACAATGGGAAGCGGGTTAACAGTTACAATTAACGTGTCTCGAATGAGGCAAGTTCCTTGTCCGAATGAATACACGAGCGGGAAGTTCCCCTGATTTGTTGGATCAAAGATTCCGGAAGATGTTACATTCGAGCCAGTCCAGGTACCACCGGTTGGCGAAGGAGCTAAGGTAACATTTGGAGCATCGATACAGACGGAAAAGTCAGCACCAGCGTTTGGTTGTATGGGATTGTTTACAGTTACAATCTTTTGGTCAGAATTGGTACATCCATTCGCGTTCGTGAAGGTGTAAGTGAGCGTAAACGAACCCGTACCATTTGGTGTAAATATGCCGGTAGATGTGACATTTGCACCACTCCAAGAACCACCGGCAGGAATTCCAGTGAAAGTCGTTGGTATGGGTTGGTTACACAAAACAACATCAGCACCTGCATCTACAACAGGTAACGGATTAACAGTTGCAATTAGATTGTCAACCACTGAACATCCATTGTTATCGGTGAAAGTATAACTCAAGGTAAACGTCCCTGCTCCGGAAGCAGCGGGATTGAATACTCCGTTTGTTGCTATTCCGCTTCCTCCCCAAACCCCGCTAGGCGGACTTCCAACCAAAGCGAGCGTACCATTATCTACACAAGCAGAAAAATTAGGACCTGCATCAACTACAGGAATTGTATTCACGGTTACAATTAGGGTGTCATTAATAAGACAAGTGCCTTGACCGAACGAATAAATGAGCGAAAAGTTGCCCGGAACCATTGGGTCAAAAACACCGGAAGAGGTTACGTTAGGTCCAGTCCAAGTTCCACCAATTGGCATGGGGCTTAAAGTCACGTTGGCAGCATTCGCACACACTGAAAAATCTGCACCTGCATTGGGTTGTGTGGGATTGTTAACAGTAACGATCTTCTGGTCGGAATTGGTGCAGCCATTCGAATTTGTAAAGGTGTAAGTAAGTGCAAATGTTCCCGTTCCGTTTGGAATAAATACTCCCGCTGATGTAACATTTGGACCACTCCAGGCGCCTCCTGCTGGTGAACCAATGAACGTAGTTGCAATAGGTTGATCACAGAGAATAACATCCGCACCGGCATTGACTATTGGCAGCGGATTAACTGTTGTTATGAGATTATCAACGGCTGAACATCCATTGTTATTCGTATAGGTATAGCTTAGCGTAAAAACACCTGCACCAGAGCTTGATGGGGTAAAGATCCCGTTTGTGGTTGTGGCTGTTCCGCTCCAGGTTCCTCCAATCGGAAAACCACTTAGGATAACTTGTCCGGCATCAATACACATGGCTATGTCACTGCCCACATCAACAATTGGTAGGGCATTGACGGTCACTATAAGGGTATCTCGAATAAGACAGGTCCCTTGCCCATACGAATATACTAGTGGGAACGATCCAGCCACGGTCGGATCAAAAATTCCTGATGGAGAAACATTCGAACCTGTCCATGTTCCTCCCAATGGTGAAGGAGTCAAGGTGACGTTTGGAGCATCTGCACAAACCGAAAAATCGATACCGGCATTTGGTTGTATCGGATTGTTGACGGTAACTATCTTTTGGTCAGAATTGGTACATCCATTCGCATTCGTAAAGGTGTATGTGAGTGTAAATGTACCCGTACCATTCGGTGTGAAGACGCCGGCGGATGTCACATTTGGTCCACTCCAAGTCCCTCCGGCCGGTAAACCGACAAAAGTGGTCGCAATGGGTTGATTACATAAAATAGCGTCGGCCCCTGCATTAACAACCGGCAAAGGATTCACTGTTACAAGCGCAGATGCGGTGCCACTACATGTACCATTTGAACCTGCTACAGTATATGTTTGAGTACTTGTAGGACTGGCGATTACACTCGATGTATCGGTTGCCGATAATCCCGTTGCAGGAGACCAGGTATACGATGTGGCTCCCGATGCAGTTAGGTTAACACTACCCCCTGAACAGATCGTTGCAGTGGTTGGTGAAACCCCTATGACTGGTACAGGTAAGACGGATAAAGTGACAGAGCTCACAGGACCAACACACCCGTTCAATGTACCAAAAACAGTGTAAGTCCCTGCTTGGTTTAATGAACTAATGGGCAAGCTGAAATTCTGATTGTTGGATTGAAATCCATTGGGACCGGCCCAAGTGTAGGCTGTGGACGGGTTACTCAAGCTGGTAAAATTGGCCGTTTGCCCAACACAAACCGGACTTGTGACTTGCGGATTGAGGGCTGGAGGTAAAGGTTTAACTGTTATGTTCTGAGTTTGAGTTGTAGTTCCACAGGCATTCGTTGCTGAGAAAGTTACAGGGTATGTTCCGGCATTTGAATAAGTTACAGAACCGGGAATCAACGTGGAGGCACTTGACGGACTACCACCGGAAAATGTCCAGGAATAAGTGTCTATTGATTCTAGGCAGTCGAGGGCACTGGCTGTTGGATTAGCTGCTTGACCTTGACAGACCGCGGTAATTGCAGGCAAATTAATTTGCGGAGCTTTTTGAATGGTAATAGGCTTGTTGATGAATACTTGGCCGCAACTATTTGTTATGGTTAACCTAACGGTGTAGTTACCGGCCTGTGTAAACAATATTTGAGGATTCACAGAACTTGAATTAGTTCCGCCCACAAAGGAATAACCGCCTACTGCCGGACTACATGGACTGCCATTGTAAAAAACGGCCCAAGATCTTGTTACTGTGCAAGAATTCGTAATGTCCGAAGCGTCACTAAAATTTACGGTCAAAGGAATACAACCCGAAGTGACGTCGGAATTGAAATTTGGAATTGGCAAACTCTCAATACATACTGTCTTCACCTGAACGGTTGATCCACAACTGTTTGAAGTAGTTAGCGTGACATTGTAAACTCCTGGTAAAGAATAAGTAGTAGTGGGATTATTCGGACTCGTTGTTGTGAGTGTCTGACCGTTTCCAAAATTCCATTGGTACAAAGTAGACTGCTGGCATGACGAATTGAATCCTGGTGTTGTTAGATTCGTGAAAGTTACAGTTGAGCCAACGCAATATTTAGGATTTACCGGTGTGAAATCTGCTACAGGTCCCGAATAAACACGAATAGGAGAGATTGATGCCGTTGTTGAATCACATGCATTGACGGCCTTAATTTTCATGGTGAAGCCATTACCAGGTAATCCGCAGGAAAAAGTTGTATACGTGTGGCATATGGTGTTTGGCGGTGGGTGAGGATAGGTCTCTTGTGGAGAATTGTCACCGTAATCTACAATATAAATGGTGGATGGGTGATTTAATTGAAAATTAGATAATGGAAAACAAAGTGTCAAAGGTCCACAACCAATGGTAGACCCGGGAATTGCTGTACCGATTGACGGATTCGTCACATTGGCCACGGAATAGGTTGTCGTATCAATACACCCATTCGAACCGGTAACAATGTAACTTAACGTAAATACGGCCGAACTGGTGTACGAGTGCGAAACACCACCATTTGTAGGAAACGTGTTCGATGAGTAATTCGGAGTGCCATCTCCCCAAATAATCGAATAGTTTGTATTACCAGTGGTCGTTGTACCGTCAAAGACGGTCATGCTGTAGTTACCACCCCCGCAATTGATGAAATTACTGATTGGTTCAATGAGAACGGGATTGGGTGATTGATTGATCTGAACGGTTCCCAGTGCAGTGTCTGAACAACCGGCTGAGGTAGAGGAGATGAGTGTTACGTTGTACGTTGACGTTCCATTTCCTACAGCATTGTATTCATGATTTGGGTTGGTAAGTACAGATTGGTTCAAGTTTCCGGATGAAGGCTCTCCAAAATTCCAAACATGACTTAGATTGCTGCCTGTTGAATTGTTTTGAAACAAGACGGGTACATTGGAACAGATGGAAGGATTTAAAACTGTAAAACTTGCAATCGGGTAGTTTTGAACTACAATTTGGATAGT
>CAYLJB010000080.1:2959-6684 GCA_964383785.1 uncultured Fluviicola sp. | reverse complement strand
ATACAACCGTCAGCAGAGTTAATCGTAACGATGAGGGTTTCTGTGGTTGTTCCGCTAAAAATGGGATTACTGCAATTTGTACAACTTAAATTAGGACTAGAATTCCAGTTATAAACGACAGGAGCCTGCGCATTGTTAGCAACAGGGTTCAGTGTATATGTCGAACCGACGCAAATAGCCACGTCGTTTCCTGCAAAAACCTCACAGTTTTGCCCGAAAACAACCGTTTGAAATAAAACCACAGAATAAAACAAACAAAGTAGTATCCTCACTCAATTAACATTTTTGTTAAAATTATCATAGAATAAGGTGTGTTTGTAGTCAATTTATCAATCGTGTGGTTGTTTTTACCATATTAGTAACTTGAGTTACAATTTTTCTTTTATCCCAAACTTACCTTTGTCTCATAAAATTAAATTAACGATGAATTATACAGTAGTTGATGTGCGCACACATGCGGAATACATGGGCGGACATGTCGCAGATTCGATCAATATACCTTTGAACGAGATTCCAAATCGTATGAATGAGATCAAAGCATTGAAACAACCTATTTTATTGTGTTGTGCAAGCGGGAATCGCAGCGGACAAGCAACCATGTTCTTGAAAGCACAAGGTATTGAATGCGAGAACGGAGGTTCTTGGTTAGATGTTAACTATCAATTAGCGCATTAATATGTCATTTTTAAAGAAACTTTTCGGGCCAGGACCGGATTTCAAGACCATGATGGCCAACGGAGCAATTATTCTAGATGTGCGTTCACCGGGAGAATTTTCGGGCGGACACATCAAAGGCTCAAAGAATGTTCCGTTACAACAGTTAGGAGCAGGAGTAAAATCATTACCAAAAGATAAACCAATCATTACGTGTTGTGCATCGGGTATGCGCAGTGCAAGTGCAAAGTCGCAATTGAAGAGTATGGGATTTACAAATGTTGAAAACGGCGGAAGCTGGATGCGTTTGAAATCTCAAATTTGATAAGTTGTTATTGTTAAGGAAAAGAGGTACTTGCCTCTTTTTTTATTATGTGACAATTGTTAAAAAAAAGAATTGGTTTGCTCACACAAACGTTATACCTTTGTTTTGATTTAGGTGGTTAGGTTAGGTTGATTAGAGAGAGCATCAGGACGCCCGTTCTGGTGCTCTTTCACTTTAGATCAAGTTTCTTGAAACTATTTGTCTGACTTTCAGTATACGCAGGCGTAAATTTTAAGGAACGAATTTTCTTACATGAAACGATTTTTCGCAAGTAAATGGGTGCGTATCCCATATACCATTGTGCTTTACGGATTTGCCGTTTACGGTTTCTTTCTCACGTTCACATACTTCGCCATGAAGTTCGGTTGGACGAAAGATGGTGGAAATATTGATCAAAACAACCGTTATTTCCAGGAAATGCACGATAAGTACAACCAGAATTTCAAAGTGGACAGCGTTTCCATGGCCAAGCACCGCTATGAAGTAATGGAGCGCATTCTGGTGTTGAATAACTTCTACCCGAAGAATGCTCAACAGATCTTGCAGGTTTACGCCGAAAAGCGTGATGAGAAATTGACTTTACAAATGCTGGATGCTGTAGATCTGCGTTTGCGATCTAATCAGGCATATCGTCAGGCGCAGCAAAAGATGAAAACCTTCACTTCCTCCAATAAAAAAACTACCGGATTGAGTGTGTTTGAATGGATGAATATCGAGGAATGGAAATATTTCAAAGAGGCATTGGCGAAAGATCAGAAGATCATTGATTCGGTGGCAAAGGTTACCGGGGTGGAGGGACGTTTGATCGTTGCCTGCTTGGTTGGTGAGCAAGTTCGTCTGTTCAATTCTAGACGTGAACGATTTAAAGACTTGGTTTCTCCCTTGAAGTCATTGGCCTTAGAAACAAATATGTCGTATGGCGTGACCGGGATCAAAGAATTTACTGCTATACGTATAGAGGAGTTGTTGAAAGATTCAACGAGCAAATTCTATTTAGGTAAAGAGTATGCCAATTTGCTTGATTTTGATTCGACAGCCAATTACTCGAATAAATTGAATGACACGATGTCGGTTCGTTTACAGCGCTTGGTACAATGGGATAATCACTACTATTCGTATTTATACGCAGCATTGTACTTGAAACAGATCAAAATGCAATGGGAACGCGCCGGTTATCCGATTGATGATCGTCCTGAAATTTTGGCTTCTCTGTTCAATTTAGGTTACCACAAATCCAAGCCGAAACCAAATCCTGCAGTAGGAGGTTCTGTTTACAAGATCCGCGATGTAGAATATACCTTCGGTGCCGTGGCCTATGAATTCTATTACAGTGGGGAGCTGGCCAATTTATTTCCCTACGAACGGAGTCGCTTTGATTTCAATAAGCCATTGCCTACGGTAAAAGGAAAGAAGGCAAAAACTTAGTATTGCAACGGATCAATGACCGTATCACTCTGTAACGAACAGGCCTTTTACGGTTATGTGAACTCATGCTATTTATGAGGGAACTTTTTCTAACATGTTTGCTTTTATGCTGTATTCAGATGATCAGCGCGCAAGAAAAGGTGCTTCCATTTCATGATTACCGCAATTGCACCGTAGGATTTAAACGTGGAAAAGAAGTTGTTTGGCCTGCGGTTTTTGAATTGGCTTATCAGCGCCATTGGCCTTTTTCAAATCATCAAACACAAACAAATTGGATCGTCCGCAAAGACGGAAAAAGCGGGATGTTAGATGCTTTTGGTAAAGAATTGATCCCCTGTTTATACGACTCCTTATTGGTCGGTTCAGACACCATATTCGTTGCGATTAAAAAAGGTAAATATGGTCTCGTTTCAATCAGCGGAAAAGAACTTTGTGCCTTCGAATTTCAGCAACTTTTCGGAATACCTTACACCAACCGGTTCAAATTCCGGGTTGGCGATAAATGGGGACTCTTGAATAGCCAATTCGAAAAAGCGAGTGAGGCAATCTATACGGAAATTGAAGCTTTCCCAACCGAACAATATAGCTATGAAGGAAGGACTAACCTTTCTACGACGTATTTTCGTGTGGTTCAAGAGAAACTGTCCGGAGTTTTTTACATCGATCGCGGTGAAGTAATTGCTCCGGAATATTTATACATCGAAGGACATTTTCCAAGATCGGATCTTCCTTTTGAACCGGTGTTTACCTGTGCTCAAGATTCTACTTTTGAAATTAGAACCTGTGATCCGAAAGTATTTGCAAAGCCTGTCGATCGCTTCCATGAATTCCGCATTCACTTTGCCCAAAATTATTTCAGTGACGAAGATCGCATTCCAAAAGTTGTTTTGCTCGATGCGAAGACTGGTTTATATGCCGCAATCGACTTGAAAACCGGACAACAAAGCGCATGGTATCAACAAGTGACGCCTTACGGACATTATTATGTCGTGTCGGATAAGCGCGAACATGTGCTACTGAATCGGAGTTTTCAGGAAGTTTACCGTTCCGGCAAGGCTTATTTTAAAATGCCAAATACCGTAGTTTCCGCAGAAGATTGGTACATGGAGTTGGATGACCAAGAGGGTTATTTAGCAGAAAATGAATCGTTTATTCCCTTCTATGCGCATGTTTCTGCAGAAAGAGACAGTGCTCAAATGTGTAGTTTTTTGGCAATCAAATACGGTTTTATTTATTTAATAAGCCCACGTAAAAATAAACTACCTGAAATGCAGGTGATGATGCTGGAATCCGGAGCAGTTTCTACCAAGAAATACGACCT
>CAYLJB010000080.1:0-2949 GCA_964383785.1 uncultured Fluviicola sp. | reverse complement strand
AGATGAAGAAATCTACTTTTGGTGTTATCAGTTTGGTTCGGATCAAAACGGTTCAGCACAGTTAACCATACTCAATGATCGCTTGGAAACCGTGAAAAAGATTTCGTGCTTTCCCGAATACCAACGATGCATTTATCGAACGGCAAATTGTTCCAGGCCAGAAGCGATCCTTGTTAATGCTACCAACGACAAAATGGGGGGTGTTCGTCCCGATGGGAGTGTGGCCATTCCGTTAATTTATGACTGTTTGGAACCTTTGCATGCAGAGTCTAACAGTTACTACCGCCACGGGACCTACGATACCTATTTATTAGCGTGCTTGGATAAAACTGAGGATGCCTACGGACGCGTGAAGAAAATCTTGCTTTCAACAAAGGGTGATCGGCTTTTGCCAATAGCCTTTACCAACTATGTGCTTTATCCGGATAGCGTTTTGCTGGCATATGGTTCGGAACTGGGCGAATTGTATGACAAAAATCTGAAACTCATTCAGAATGATTGCCGGGATGTTCGAAGTTCAGTCATGTTGGATTACCAAAATAAATACAAATTGAACGTTCGACAGCCGAATCAACCTGGAGTTACCATTCCGGCAGTATATTTTGTGTATGATAGTATCTTGTATTGTTTTGCGGAAGGGAAGAAGCAGCGCCTGGACGATACTTATTTTCTGTTTCCATCCGATTCTTTGGTCATTTTGAATCATTACATCATCAACCGCAACGGAAAAGTGCTTGGATATTATACTCAACCTCCAAAGAAAAGTCTTCCGGCACCTAAAGAAATGCAGATTCAGCGATCCGAGTTCATGCGCGTAGAACACAACGACCGTGTTTATTATTGGAAAGGGAAATACGAACCTAACGGAACAAGCACATGGTATTTATACGACAGTACGCAGCGCAACTTGGTTCACAACTTTGCATTTGATTTTCCGATACTGGAA
The DNA here is from genome assembly GCA_964383785.1 of uncultured Fluviicola sp. GTDB lineage: Bacteria > Bacteroidota > Bacteroidia > Flavobacteriales_D > Crocinitomicaceae > Fluviicola. The sequence goes on along the minus strand of CAYLJB010000080.1, from coordinate 2,003 downwards.
GGGAATACCCAATTCGAAGTATTTAAAGCAGGCGGAAAGTTTGGCTTACTGGATGGTCAATTCAAGATTTTGTTGCCTGCTGAGTTTGATTTCATTCATTTGGGATCAGGTATTTTACTTTACGCCAAGGGAAAATGGCGTGTGTATGATTTTGCCAAAAAGCGATTTTCAGAGGAGTTCGATGCGCTAGGCTTGAATAAATACAATACCGGTCGCTTTGTGTTTCGAAACGATTCCATAGGTTTCTTAGATGATTCTATGCGATTTTCAATTCCATTTATGACGAAGGCGCAAATGAAGGCGAGAAAGGATGTGACGAAACTATGCAGATATACGAAAGTAGATCCGCTTTCCGATGAACCCAAGCTCAATTTCACAGTTTGGGATGCCTTGATCCTGGAGCGGAACACAAATTACTTTGCGGCTATAAATGCAGAGTTCTTAGTGAATCGCGAATACTATAGAAATACGGATCGTGCTTATCTGGAATTGAATCTAGTACCGTTTTTTCCGGTAGCATTTCCGGGTGAACGTCCTAAAATGTACTTTACACAGAACTCAACAGTCATCCATTACAAACGCAAGTACACCTTGCATTTCGATAATTTGTATTCGCAGGTTACCACAACTTACTTTGAGGACAAAGTATTTACTGCTTACTACAACAAGCCGGACATGCGTCTGCAAGAGATAAGCACGGGAACTTATTGGCTGCGCAATGGAAAAATAGATACCTTGACCTTGAAAAATATCGTAAAGCAAGATGCCGTGTCGAAGGATGCTTTCAAAGAGATCGTTTATCAGAAATTGAATGAAAACCAGTTTAAAGGAGTCAATTGCGTAGATATCGAACGATTATTGTCCGTTTATGAAAAACAATGTTACCTGCATTCAAGTGGTTTGATCTTGTATTTGGTGACCAATGGAGAACTGCAAAGTTTTAATATTCCTTTTTCTTCGATCAAGCAGTTATTGCAGCCGGCCTTAAAAGATCACTTGCATCGCGGCTTTTACCTATGATTTCTTGCAAACCACGTGAAAACACGTCTGGTACAATTCATACTTCACCCAGCATTTTCCTTCTTGCCGCAGTTCGAATAGTGCGTGGGCCAGCGCCTCTTTGAGGTGGCGTAATTCACCTTCGTTAAAAGGACGTTGACCTAAGAAAGTAGCATAAGACACATCAAAAGTAGTTCCGTGCAAGTGCGACGACCGCTTGATGGCATTGCGGTTGTGTTTGACCAGTCGATCGACCGATTTACGTGTGCGGAGTAGGGAAGTGACTACAAAGCGGGTTCCTTCCAGGTCGGTTTGTTTCAGTTTGCCTTGAAAACGGTCGTAGAGCGTGTCCAGAAAATCGCGCACGTGTGGTTTTGCAAAGGCGTAGGAATAACGCATCGTGTCGATGAAATAATGATCCGTATTTTCCAGTAAAACCAATTCTCCGGCATGGTAAGCGCGACGAATATCCGGAATGATGCGTAATTCACGTTGTAGCCCCGTATTCCAGGAATGTTCCCAGTATGTATGCACGTCGTCATTCATTTGCCAGGCATGCGTTTCAGACTGCTCGCAGGGTTCTGGAACCGGTTTGGCTTTCAGGAGAATCGCTTGTTGGGGAAATACCTGTTCGAGAATGCGTGTTCCTTGAACTGGATACATGAAAAAGAGGACCAGGGCAATGAACCAACTGAAGAGCAAAAGACCTATGGTTCCGTGTATGGCGTATTTCCGGGAGAATTTCATGCGGAGACAAAGGTAAAAAATGCAGGAGGAAGCGCCAAATTCTTGTAAGAATCTGAGTGATATAGCGGGTTTGTAATCAGAAAGTTAAGTTTACCGGCTGATTTTTTTTAAAGAAAAAAGTGTTTTTCACTTGCATAAACTTAAAGTTTAGCTATCTTTGCACCCGCAATCACGATCGAGTGATGCTAAAAAAAAAGAAAACGATTCCGTAGCTCAGCTGGTAGAGCAATACACTTTTAATGTATGGGTCCTGGGTT
>CAYLJB010000079.1:0-13884 GCA_964383785.1 uncultured Fluviicola sp. | reverse complement strand
CATGTATTCTAACCAACTGAACTACCAAACCAATTTTCTTCGTAACCTATCAGCTACAGCTGAATTCAGAAATTGTGTAATGCTTTCCGTTAAAAGCGTTGCAAAGATACGTTCAAATTTTATTTCTGCAAGTAAATCCTGAAAAAAAATCTCAAAAAAATATTTCTCTACTCATTATCAATACCCTACAATCCCAAACATTCCAAACAACTCCACAAAAGGATTTGTGAATTTGCGTTAATTTTTATTTACCATGGTATATATTTCGGATTTTAAACTATCTTTGTTCAACATTTTACAAACTATGGAAACAACTTTTCACGCAGCAAACTCAAGAGGATATGCAAATCACGGTTGGCTTGAAGCCCGTCATTCTTTCAGTTTTGCCTCTTGGTACAATCCCGATAAAATCCACTTTGGCGTGCTACGCGTTCTTAACGACGACCTGGTAGCCGGTAAAATGGGATTCAACACCCACCCGCATGATAACATGGAGATCATCACCATTCCTCTAAAAGGCGAATTATCTCACAAAGACTCTATGGGAAATGCCTCCACGATTACGGCCGGGGAGATACAGGTTATGAGTGCCGGGACTGGAATTCAGCACTCCGAGTTCAACACCGGAAAAGACACCCTGAACTTACTTCAAATTTGGATCTTTCCAAATAAACGCAATGTCACTCCACGCTACGATCAACAATTGTTGGATGAGAAAGCTATGAACAATGCCTTTGCCCAGGTACTCTCCCCGAACCCGGATGATTCCGGTGTGTGGATCCATCAAGATGCATGGTTCCACTTGGGAAAATTCACTGAAACGTCGAAACAAAGCTATACCATTAAGAAAAAAGGCAATGGCGCTTACATCTTCGTCATTGAAGGCACTGTGCGGGTGGGCGAACAGCTTTTAAACAAACGTGATGCTCTGGGTGTTTGGGATACAGAACAACTCGATCTAGATGTTGAACCCAATAGTCATGTATTGATCATGGATATTCCGATGGATCTAGTTCAACAGTAATCGTGAAACAAACATTTTCTTTTCATTATGACATCCGCGTTACATTGGCGATACGCCACTAAAAAATACGATCCCAGCAAAAAAATCAGCGATCAAGATCTAAATACTTTATTGGAATCGGTTCGTTTATCACCGAGTTCGTACGGATTACAACCATTCAAGGTGATTCTGGTTGAAAGTCCTGAGATCCGCGAGCAACTCAAAGCTCATTCCTGGAATCAAACACAAACCACCGAGGCTTCGCACTTCCTTGTCTTTGCAGCCAACAAACAGCTCCCAGACACTGATATCGATTCGCACATCGAACGCACGGCAAAAACTCGTGAAAGAGCCATTTCGGAACTTAAAGGATATGGAGACTTCGTAAAATCCAAGGTTCAACTGTTAAACAGTGATGAAATTGCTAATTGGAACGCCAAACAAGCATATATCGCGATGGGATTTTTATTGTTCCAAGCAGCGCTTCTTGAGATCGATGCCACACCAATGGAAGGCCTTGATCCGACGGCATACGATGCAATATTGGATTTAACAGATCATCATACGGTCTTTTCAGTGGCTTTGGGCTACCGATCAGAGGAGGATAGTCTTCAGCACGCTGCTAAGGTCCGTAAAACGGCTCAAGAATTAATTGAAAAAGTATAATTAACAACCATAAAACAACACAAACATGAGTACAACAACTTGGGCATTAGACCCGGCACACAGCGAACTAGGTTTTTCAGTAAAACACATGATGTTCACGAAAGTAAATGGGACTTTCGATGCTTTTGAAGCTTCATTGGAATCGAACGAAGATTTCACTGCAGCGACTTTGAAAGGAAAAATTGAAGTTGCATCCGTAAATACGCGCAACGAACAACGCGATGGTCACTTGAAAAGCCCCGATTTCTTCGATGTAGAAAATCACCCAGCAATCGAATTTGCAGCTGAGAATGTTTCACTTACAGGAGGAACTATTCCGGGAACATTAACCATGCGTGGCGTTTCTAAACCGGTAGAATTACATGTTGAATTCCACGGTACGGGAAAAGATCCTTGGGGTAACACGAAAGCTGGAGTTAGTTTCGAAACAAAAATTAACCGTAAAGACTTTGGCTTGAACTGGAACGCTGCTTTAGAGGCAGGAGGAGTTCTAGTTGGTGAAGATGTAACTATTCGTGGAGAGATTCAATTCGCGCAAGCATAATCTCAATACAAAACACTAAAAAGGCTGCTTCAATCGAGGCAGCCTTTTTAGTTTTCGGTTGTTAAGCAATCTTAATTTATCGCCAAATAACCTAACAAAAAACGGCACCCCGAAGGATGCCGTTTCGCATTTTATCTGAATGAAGATTAGTTCTTCACTACTCGTTTCACAACGCTACCATTCGTAGTTTTGATCGTGAAGAAGTAAACACCCACTTCCGCTTGAGAAAGATCAACTTGCTCTCCAGATGTGATTGCTTTCGCCACCATCAATTTACCTTGTGCATCGCGTACTTCCAATGTTGCAGAAGCTACACTCATCGTAATTGTTACGTTTTCACGTGTTGGGTTAGGCATCAACTGTACAGCAGATTCCACCAACTCTTTAATTCCGATGTAATCGATCAACACACATGCTGATGTATCAGCACATGAACCGTTTGACACAACCACCGCATAAGAACCGTTCGCTGCAACTGTCAATGTTTGACCAGTTTCACCGGCGATTGCCAATCCTGTTCCACAATCGATCCATTGGTAAGTCGCACCAGAAGAAGCCGTGATCGTTGCGTCACCATTATCCGTTGCAGTTGCAGTTGGTGTCGTTGTGATCGTCAAATTCAATGTAACCACTGAGTCACATCCATTTGCAGCGCCGCCAGCAATCGTAAAGGTAGCGGTGTTGTTTGAAGATGTATACGTGTTTCCATCAATCCATGTGTAAGTATCACAAGCTGATTGCACATCTGTTCCAGTAGCTGGTTGATTGATCGTCAAATCCAAGGTAACCACTGAATCACATCCATTTGCAGCACCAGCAACAAAAGTGAATGTTGCGGTATTGTTTGATGATGTGTAGGTAATACCATCGATCCATGTGAATGTTCCACAAGCCGTTTGAACATCCGTTCCTGTAGCCGGCTGATTGATCGTCAAATCCAAAGTAACCACTGAATCACATCCATTTGAAGCACCACCAACAATTGTAAACGTTGCTGTGTTGTTTGATGATGTATACGTGATTCCATCAATCCATGTGTATGTACCACACGCTGTTTGAACGTCTGTTCCAGTTGTCGGTTGATTGATCGTCAAGTCCAAAGTAACAACTGAATCACATCCATTTGCAGCACCACCAACAATTGTGAATGTTGCCGTGTTGTTTGATGTTGTGTACGTAATTCCATCAATCCATGTGTAAGAAACACAAGCTGTTTGAACATCAGTACCAGTTGTTGGTTGATTAATCGTCAAGTTCAAAGTAATCGTTGAATCACAACCATTCGCATTTGCACCAACCAAAGTATGGGTATATGAACCACTTGTCGTGTAAGTAGTTCCATTGACTGGCCAAGTGTAGGTTACACAAGCAGAAACTGTCTGCGTTGCTGAAGTTGGCTGATTGATTGTCAAGTTCAAAGTGATTGTAGAATCACAACCTACAGCATTCGCACCGGCCAAAGTATGGGTATATGAACCACTTGTTGTATAAGTAGTTCCATTCACAGGCCAAGTATAAGTAACACAAGCAGTAGCATTCTGTGTTGATGCAGACGGTTGGTTGATGGTCAAATTCAATGTTGCAATTGAATCACAACCCACAGAGTTTACCAATGTTTGTGTATATGTTCCTGAAGATGTATACGTAGTACCGTTTGTCCACGTGTACGTCGCACAAGCCGTAATGTTAGTTGTAGACGTTGAAATTGGACGTACAGTTACCGTTACAGGCGTACGAGTCAAGTTAGCACATCCACTAAAATCACCTTGCGCATAAACCGTGTAAACACCCGGAGTGTTTGTGTTAGGTACAACGGTTGTACCAACTGTCTCGAACGGAGAACCAGTTCCAATTAGAGTACCTCCAGTTGCAGCCGTCCACCAAGAAACTGTTACCGGTGGTGTATAAGTAATCGTGATACTCGCAACATTAGATCCAGTTGGGAATGTAGCTTCTGAACCTCCATTATCATTGAAGAAATCAAAATAATTCAAGTCCACTGTACCTCCTGTTGCTGATACACCGCCAACAGGGATTGTTACCACATAATTAAATGTCCCTGCAGAACCAGCTGCACCGGTACCTTGAGTATAGTTTAAATTGATTGCACCTGTTAATCCGAGTCGCACATCGCTTTGCCAAGAACTACCAGTAGCTTGAATTCCATTGTAATTCAAAGTTGCACCTGTAATCGTTGATCCTGCAGGTAATGCAGGCATAACAGCTGTTGCAAAAACATTTGGTGAAGCTGCTACCGTTGCCGGAACAGTGGATGAACTCACTTCAGTTGGCTGTGCACTTACTGTGAATGGAATCACAAGTGTCTGCGCTGAAACAGTTGATGTCGCTGAAACAGCTGCCGAAGCGGCGTTTTGACAAACTGACGCATTTGTACCGGCAGGGGCTGAAATAACTGTAGTTGGCTGTGTTATAGTAACGTTGATTACAGATGTTTGGAATCCAGCCGCATTTTGAACAATTACCGTGTGAGTACCCGGAGTCAAATTCGTTGGTATCGTTGAAGTCAGCGCTCCTCCATCAACGATGTAAGAGAATGGTGCAGATCCACATGTAGTAGTGGCAACACTAAATGACCCATCGTTATAACCGTTACACGTAATATTGATTGGTGTCAATGTAGCTGCAAATGGATCTACAGTAACAACAACCGAAGACAATGCATTACATCCACCATCAACACCGGCAACGTTGTATGTATATGTACCTGGTTGAGTTGGTGTAACTGTTTGGTTAGCTCCTGTAACAGATGTTAAACCACTTCCAGTTTGAGCGTTAGTCCATGTATATGTATATGATTGAACTGGCGTAGGGTTTGCATTAATAACACTCAAGTCTACAGATGAACCAATACAAATTGTAGCATTGTTTGCACTAGCTGAAATGTTATCTGCGGTAGCAACAGTTACAGTCACTGCAGTTCTAGCAGATTCACAACCCGTTACTGTATTCAATTCAGCAACATAGAAAGTTGTTGTTGATGAAATAGCAGTTGTATACGTATTAGAAGTATTCGTTTGTAAAGCAGTACCTGCCACTGCTGCACTATACCAAATAAATGTTGGTGTTGGCAAACCACTCGTTGACGTAACAGATGCCGTTGGTACTGCATTTCCACATTGCGTAGAGTTCGTTGCAGTTGGTGCTGTTGGCAACGGGTTAACCGTTACAGTTGTTGTTGGTGCTGTAGCGATCGCACAACCTCCAACTTGAATATTTGCAGTATAGGTTGTCGTAGTTGAAGCAGTAACAATTTGTGGGTTACTTGTACCAACTGTCGAAACACCATCCAACCAAGAAATTGAAGAAATTGGTGCCGAAAGCACACCTGCAAAGTTAAATATTGGGCGACTAGAAACTGTACCTGTAGTTGTTGTCCATCCACCAGGAGCTACGTTCCCTGTGTAACCACAAATTTCAGCTGGTGTTCTACTATCTGCTGCACGGGCAACACCTGAAACAAAACTAGTTGTTGAAACTAACAAATTTGATACTGTGTTTGACGTGTTGTTATTACTCCAACAGATGCTAACAATTACGTTAGACGTTCCGTCCCAAGCAAATGCCGAACTAAACGGGAAACTAACCACACCTACCGTAGGCACGAATGTTGCCGTAGAAAAAACTTGATTATTAACTGTTTCGATATTATTCGTAAGCACATTCAAGGCAGTAGCTTCCATATTGATCGCAAAACCTGATAATGATGCACCTGCAGATGTAATTGTCATTGAAAGCGAAGTAATATTTCCAGCAACCAAACCAGCAGCGGTTAATTCACTTGCACGAATAAGGTATTGTGTTTTCACACCTCCATAACCACCATAGAATGGATTTTGAGCAATTGTGTTTCCTGAAACTGTTGTTCCACTTCCTACTGTTGCTGTACCAGTTTTAGAAGCAAGTGCCTGAAGCGTCGTTGATGAACCCGCACAAATTGTTGCCGGTGTAGCAGTAGCAGTTGCCGTAACACCTAATTGAGGTTCGTCGGAGTAAGCAGTACCTGTGAATGTACTATTCAAAGCAAAACTATTAGTTGCAACTACAGCCCAAGCCACAGTAGCATTAGCAGGGGTGGCAGCTGGTATAGTAGCTTCCCAAGTTGTTCCTGAAGTGTTTGTCATTGGGAAAGATCCCTGTGCAACTCCATTGAAAGAGTACGCAATTGATACACTTGCAACAGTTCCAGACGTGTTTGCAACATTCACAGAAACTAAGCGAGGTGTAGCAGAACATTGTGGAGTTGTTGATGGCGTAACAGTGTTTAGCGTAATAGTTGGTGGTGATAATGGCGAACCATCAAACTCATCTGCACCGGCATCTGGTGCAGTAGCTCCACCATTTACTGAGCCTGTTGGTCCAGGACGGTTTTGACCATCAAAATCCGTTGACACACCCAAACCTGTATTACCTGAAGATTCGATTTGAGTTGGAGTCACACCCATATTTAAGTGCAAATCACTATTGTTATTAACAAACACAGGCGCTCCACTAAACGAATTCTGATCTGTACCTGGAATTGCTGTAATTGCAGCAGTCCAAGCCGCAATTGTTGCAATATTTGTTGTGTTTGCTCGAGCTACAAAACCTGATACATTCACATCGTTTGCAACATACAAATCATTATTATTTGAAATTGAACCAGCAGCACCAAAGTTAGTCGCCGATGTAGTTACCCAAGTGTAATGTCTTGCAGTGGCGCCTTGCGCTCCTGTAAAGTTCGCAAACAAGTTATTCTGCACTTTATAAACCGCAGAAACATTCTGAATCTCAAAACAAGTATTCGAATATGTTGGGGTAAGTCCATTACCGATACTAACAGTATTGTGATAAACCTCATAAGATTGGGCATTTGTAGCTCCTGCCGCGCCAACATGGATCCCAATAGCGTATCTAGTTGCAGTCGCTGTTCCAGTAAATGCTGTAAAAATATTACCGATCATGTTATTTGAAACACGAAGAACATTTGTACCAGTAGTCGCGTTCTGAGCTTGAATTCCATATGCAATTGACGTACTAGTTGTAGAACCTTGATTAGAAACAGCATAAATTGAATTGCCGCTCACCACAGTATTTCCCAAACATCCTGTCAAGAAAATTCCCTGAGCTGCAGCTTGATTTGAGGTTACAGAAGAAATATCCGAATTCACAATAGTCGAACCAGACTGATTGGAAAAGTTAATTCCTCTTGCTCCAACAAATGTAGGCCCTACAGGTCCAATGTTCGTAATAGAATTTCTCAAAAGTCCAATTACACCAATTTGATTGTTTAGATCGGGAAAGGCTGCTGTTCCAAGAAACGAAATTCCGTTTATTGCACCATTGATAGTCAAGTTGCGAAGTTGATTATTATCATTTGAACCGGCCGCACTTGTTGCAGCTACTCCACCACCTGTGGTAGTAGTTGAAATTAAAAACGCTGCAGAAGTAGAAGTCGTAACTGTGCGATTCATTCGAACTGATGCATTACGAATAATATTGTTTTTAGCTCCATCCGTAGCTGTGAAGTTTCGAATAATATATCCGTATTCCATACTATTACTAGCGGAGTTATCAATGTCAATACCATCAAACGTAAAATAATCTCCCCCACTAATTACAATGGATCCGTCATTAGTCCCAGTCGTACCAGTACTCACAATTATTGGATTCGTACCAACTCCATTCTTTTGAAAGGTAATAGGTGCTGAAAGAGTTCCAGATGCCGTAATCACCGGCGGCAATTCATTAAAGGTTTGCCCAGCTGCAACATTAAAAACCACTGGATTCAAAAGACATGGGCCAGCACCATTTAAGGCTGCAATTGCCGATGTAAAACTCGGAAAATTCGTCGCGCTTAATGGCAAGGTATTATCAATGGTAAATGTCCCACCTGCTGAAGTAATACTGTTAATATTACTAACCAGCTGAATATTGTCGACAGCAGCAGACGGGCTTGTTCCTCCTGAACCGTCATTTTTCCAAGTAAATATTAACCTCATTGTGGAACTAGCGGTACAGTTCCCAATCAATGATGGAGGAATTTGAATGGTCGCACTTTGTGTGGTTGTTTGAAGCCAAAAACGACCTAATTCAACTGCCGGAGCTGGCAAAACACCAGTTCCTAAGGATGTAGTACTTCCTGTTGGAGTAAAACTAGTTGGAGCAATTGATACGATCAAAGCATCCCAAAAACCAGATTCTCCATTGGATTTCCAATTGAAATTCAAGCCTATCGCTGTTTCACCGGCGGGAAAAGTGACGTCACGATAAAAGTGAGTAACTGACGCAGAGGTATTCGTGTATCCATTCGTCACACCTGCATCCGCGGATACGTAGGCCGAATTATTCGTCATTCCTGAAGCTACCGTACCAACGTACCATTGGTTCGTTGCCGGTGCATTCGCCACTGTCCATCCATTAGCCGCAAACGACGGACCAAGTTCGAATCCTCCTTCCAATGCAGGATTAATCAAAACTGTTTGCCCTGTTGCAGCAAATGCTGCTGTAAGAAATGTACTTATACCAAGCACAAGAGTCTTACCATAATTTTCAGTAAATCGCCAAGTGTTAAATTTTCTCATAAGACTTCAATATTTGCGCAAATTTCCTGAAAAATATCTGCCCGAACAAATATCCTGAAGCCCTCGACAAAACCGATTTAGAAGGTATAACGGTTTAGTTTTTATTCAGCGATTCTATTGTAAACTCTGAAACGCAATGTCATCAAGTGTTATAACAACTATTAAAACAATTTATAGAATTTCACAGAATTATCGCGAACCACTGAGATTATCACAGTCTGATTTGGCCTATTCAATGTAACTTGGTCAAATTCTCTCATAAAGTGTGTACCAAGTATTTTCCCATCTGTTGTGTAGATGTTTACTTCACAAGCAGCGCTTGCTTCGATTAAGAGCTCGTTTTCTGAAAGTTTTACATCCAAAACACTTGGATCTAAATCCTCTAATCCTAAAACGGTAACATGAACGGAAAAAATAGCTGTATCCGAATTGCATGCTGAAGTTGCAATCAATTCGATTGTATAAGTTCCATTCTGAGTATATGTGTGGCTTTCAGTTTCATTAGTTGATCCAGTCCCATCTCCAAAATCCCATATGAGGTCCGTGGCATGTATTGATGTGCTTACAACTTGTATGTCCGCACCATTTTGTGTCAATGAAAATGATCCTTGAGTTGGCGAATCAACTGGTCTAATAAAAAAATGATCCAATGAATCCAACATAACTATAGCCGCTGCGGCTTGCAATTGTCCAGCTACAGTCGGGTCCAAACCAGCAATAAAAGTTGCTCCAACCGGACTTTGACGGAATAAGGAAGCATAGAACGTACAGGCCGCTAAATAACTTCCTTCAAGACTTGGATGTGAACCATCACCAGAGTACAAATTGATTGTTGGATAAGTGTCGCGTACATACTTCCAAGAAGCACCAACAGCCGCCACCATAGCATCAGCACTATCTGCAAAACGTCTGTAAGTATTATACAACCTACTATTCATTTTATCAAACGTGTTGATCGAATCCCATTGAGAATCTCCGTTTTGTCGGCCCCAGGTCATGAAATACATCACGTTACTACATGCACTGTTCGCTAAAACACTATCGGACAATTGCATCGCATACGGATATGAAGCCGTATTCACCTGTCCTGTAGGAAAACTTGGCTCCTGGCTCTGACCTTGAATAACTACTACATCCCATAAATTCTGATTTATTGCCGCATAAGTGAGCGGATCATTCGCGTGGTTCTGAAAGGTAAATCCGCCGTTTGTCTTCGACCCTATCGTGACCTCTTTATTTAAGCTCGCTGAGAGATCGCGCAGCATCGTCGGTAGATCATTCACATAGGTATAACTATTACCGATGAATAGTACAGATATGGAATCTTGAGCACGCACTGTCACAAACGACAGAATCAATAAAACGAACAGGATACTTTTTTTCATTTGTCAATATTTGCTCCTTTGACTAAATTAGCCAAAGGGAGTTGCCTCCTTTTTCTCATCAAAAATCATCGGATGATCTTCAGTTCTTGGAATGCTAAAACAACAATAAGTATCGCGATTTTTCAACTTGCGTTGATGTTATTGTCATTTCCTGCTGTATCTCAGACGAATATGGCTTTTGAATTTGATCCGAATCCAGTCGTAAAAGTGGGAACCCAACCCTTATCCAACCCTTGGGCCGGCGGAATAAATTTCGGACAGTTTTCAGCCTTAGACTACGATTTTGACGGCGATGAAGATCTTGTTGTGTTTGACCGAAGCGGCGACGAATGGGTACTGTTTGAAAACAACAATTCCAACTACACCTATGTTTACAACGGCACAACGCTCTTCCCTCAGGACGCCAGATATCGCAGCGCATTTGTAGATTATGACGGTGACGGAAAGAACGACTTGTTCACTTACGGCATTGGCGGAATTAAAGTCTACAAGAATACCGGTTCAATCGCGACTGGATTATCATGGACACTGGTATCCAATTTATTGATGACGGATTATTTGGGCTCCATCACCAATTTATACGTTAGCTCCAGTGATATCCCGGCTTATGTAGATGTAGAAGGCGATGGAGATCTGGATGTATTGACCTTTCATTTAGGTGGAGAGCGCATAGAATACCATCAAAATCAAAGCATGGAACTATACGGACATACCGACTCACTCGTCTTTGTATTGAAAAATGAATGTTGGGGACGTTTCCGAGAAGATCCGAATAACAACAACGTTTTCTTAAACGATCAAACGTCACCATGCATAAACGGAAACATTCCCAATCCTCAAATAGGAACGGTTCCCGACAAACCTGAAATTATCACGTCCGACCTGAAACACAGCGGATCGACCCTACTTGCACTTGATATGAACAGCAATGGGGTTCTGGATCTTATCTTGGGCGATGTTGCTTTTCCGAATTTGACATTATTGATGAATGGCGGAACAACCCCGAACTCGAATTCAGCAATGATCTCTCAGGATCATACCTTTCCAAGTAATTCCACTCAGGCAAGTATTCAATTATTTCCGGCCTCTTATTATCTGGATGTCGATTTCGATGAAGTCAAAGATTTGATCGTCGCACCGAATGCCCGCACTGTTTCAGAAAATCAGCGCAGTGTTTTGTGGTATAAAAACAACGGAACTAACACATCACCCATTTTTGTATTTCAGCAAGACAACTTCCTTCAAGATGGAATGATTGACAACGGCTTAGGAAGTATTCCCACAATGGTTGACCAGAACGGTGACGGGAAATTAGACCTTGTGATCGGCTCGTTTTTCAGATACAAACCCGTCTTGAGCAAAGAGAGTGTTTTGCTTGCATATCGAAATACAGGTACAAACAACACACCTGAATACAGCTATTTAGATGACGATTACCTCAATTTTTCCTCCTTGAATTTCGGTTTGAGATCCGTTCCAACATTCGGAGATATTGACGGGGATGGTGATTCAGACATGTTAGTGGGTAAGGAAGATGGAACAGTTGTAAAGTTTATCAATAATGCCGGAGCTTCAAATCCCTTGACTTACGGAACACCTGCCTCTTTACTCGACAATAACGGAACAGCAATCACCGTGCAATCTTATGCATTTCCGCAACTTTTTGATCTAGATAAAGACGGACTTTTGGATCTGATCATTGGGAAGAAAACCGGTGAACTTATATACTATCAAAATACAGGAACTGCAAGTATTCCTGAATTCACACTTATAAATTCGAATTTGGGTGCAGTAGATATCTCAGCTAATCCTGACGGATATGCGGCTCCACATTTCTTTCGTGTGAACGATACAACCCATTTATTTGTGGGTGCTTATGACGGTCAGTTGCATTATTACCGCAATATCGATGGTCACTTGAGCGACACTTTTGAATTGGTGAGTTCAAATTATTTGGGGATTGATGTGGGCTTATACAGTTCTTTCTGGGTGCACGATCACGACAACGACGGCGTTTTGAATCTTTTTGCGGGACAAGATCTTGGAGGGTTATGGCATTTTGAAGTCAATCCGAACAGCAGTGCGGCAATTGAAGAATTGAAGCAACCGCAGTTCATACTTTATCCGAATCCTGCTTTTGACCAAATTATTATTACTGGTGAGGAAGCGATCGAGCACATTGGATTGTACGATATGAATGGAAAATTCTTAATAGCCACCTCGGATACTTTGCTAAACATAGCAGATCTGGTTCCAGGTATGTACTTGCTCAAAATAACAAGTAATTCGGGAATTTACTCCAAACGTTTTATCAAACAGTAGGCAATTTAACGATCTTCACAAATTCAGCCGAGTATGGGAAGATCAGATTCATGGGCTCTTCCCTAAACAATCCAAACATGGTCGAACCGGATCCGGACATCGCACTGTAAAATGCACCTTGATCGTAAAACGCTTCTTTAATCGATCGCAATTCTGGATGCTTAGAGAAAACCGAAGGTTCGAAATCGTTCTTTAATTGATCTTTCCAGCTTGCGGGATCCAGCTCAAGTATCTCAGCAATTGAAACCTGATCTTGTTTAGGTATAACCGCAGAATAAGCCGTTGCAGTGGGGACATGAATTCCAATATTCACCAAAACAACCCACATTTCAGGAAGTTTGACTTCCAACGGCTTCAAGATTTCTCCCCTACCTGTGCAAAGTTGCAAACCACCACGAACAAAGAAAGGACAATCCGATCCCAGTTGTGCCGCATATGCTTCCAACTGGACAGTAGTAAGTCCCAACTCGGCTAAGTCGTTTATCAACACCAGTGCTTTTGCAGCATCCGATGAACCTCCACCCAATCCTCCACCCATCGGAATGAGTTTCTCCAATTGAATGTGAAATTGTCCCAAATCAAAATCCTTGCGCAATAAATTCAATGCATTGAGGATCAAATTTCCTTTACCTGGAATTTCTAAACCTGTCGACTCAAATTCATCTTTAGAAGCTTCCGTGATCTCTAAACGGTCACACACTGGTATCTCCAGCATGGCCGTTTCGATTTCGTGGTAACCATCCGGACGTTTGAACAAGATATTCAAACCGAGGTTTATTTTACAGGCTGGGAAATTTATCATGACCCAAAAGTACGCAGATGCGAACTATTTTCGTAAATTTCGCCCCTCAAAAAAGCACTATATGTCTACATATTTGGATTTTGAAGAACCATTGAAAGCTTTGGAAGAGCAGATTGCTCAGACAAAAGAGATCGGCGATACGACAGGCGTTGACATGACCGATAAAATTCAGGTTTTGCAAAATAAACTGACGGAAAAAACTAAAGAAATATTCTCAAATCTGACCCCATGGCAACGTGTTATGTTGTCACGTCATCCAGATCGTCCATACACATTAGCATATATCAACGCAATCACAAACAATACGTTTCAAGAATTGCATGGAGACCGCAATGTAAAGGATGACAAAGCGATGGTTGGTGGTTTTGGTTTGATTGATGGCCGTTCCGTGATGTTCATCGGACAACAAAAAGGGATCAATACCAAGATGCGTCAATACCGCAATTTCGGTATGGCGAATCCGGAAGGTTACCGTAAAGCATTGCGCTTGATGAAATTGGCCGAAAAATTCAATAAACCGATCGTAACCTTCATTGATACTCCTGGAGCATTTCCAGGTTTGGAAGCCGAGGAGCGTGGAC
>CAYLJB010000078.1:0-14248 GCA_964383785.1 uncultured Fluviicola sp. | reverse complement strand
GCGAATTTTTTCAGATCGGTCACCTGTGGAAACGAGCGTTTTTCGTTGGGCAGCGCGTTCGTTGTGCACGCGGTCGAGTTCTTTTTGGTACAAGCGAGAACGCAATACAGAAATCGCTTTTTCCAAGTTCTTATGTTGCGAACGACCGTCCTGACATTCCACTACTAATCCGGTAGGAATATGCGTCAACCGAATAGCAGATTCTGTTTTGTTAATGTGCTGACCACCCGCTCCAGATGCTCGGAAAGTATCCTTCCGTACATCATTCATATCCAGATCAAAATCTACCTCCTCAGCTTCTGGCAATACAGCTACAGTAATCGCGGATGTATGCACACGTCCTTGAGATTCCGTTTCGGGAACGCGTTGCACACGGTGAACACCAGATTCGAATTTGAGCATTCCATAAATTCCAGCTCCAGTCACTTCCATCGAAATTTCCTTGTACCCCTTCGTTCCACCTTCAGAGGAATTCAGGATATCGTACTGCCAACCCATTTCTTTGAAGTACATCGTGTACATACGGAAAACGTCTTCTACGAAAATACATGCTTCATCACCACCTGTTCCGGCACGCAATTCCAGGATGGCATTCTTGTCATCTTCGGGATCTTTTGGAATGAGCAACACCTTGATGGCTTCTTCCAGTTCCGGACGTTGCATTTCCAAGCTCTCGATTTCCATCTTGGCCATTTCACGCATTTCGGGATCTGTTTCAATCTCTAACAGTTCTTTCGCGCTCTTCAAATTATCCAAGATGTTTTTATAATTCTTGTAAGCTGAATCAACTTCCTCCAGATCGCGGTATTCCTTATTCAATTTCACATAGCGATCCATGTCCGAAATAATATCCGGATCGGTGATCATTTTACCAACCTCAATAAAGCGAAAATGGATCGCTTCCAGTTTTCCTAATAGATCCTGCATGATTACTGATAGATAAATTCACCAACTTCTGATCGAACAGTTACTTGCTTACCATCCATAGATTCAACTCGTCCGATTACCTGAGCATCAATTCCAAACCCTTTACTGATCTCGATCAACGAATCTGCAACAGCAGCAGGAACATACACCTCCATGCGGTGGCCCATGTTGAATACTTTATACATTTCCTTCCAATCCGTTTTTGATTCACGTTGAATCAATTGAAACAATGGCGGAATAGGGAATAAATTATCTTTAATTACATGTACGTTATCTACAAAGTGCAACACTTTCGTTTGTGCGCCACCTGAACAATGTACCATACCGTGAATATCTGCACGATGCTTATCCAACATAGCCTTTATTACCGGAGCATAGGTTCTGGTTGGAGAAAGCACCAATTTTCCAGCATCAACCGGAACACCGTCAACGCTATCTGTCAAATTGCAAGTTCCTGAGTATACTAGCTCACTTGGAACCGCCGGATCGAAGCTTTCCGGATACTTAGTCGCCAAGGTTTTGTTGAACACGTCATGACGCGCTGAAGTCAAACCATTTGACCCCATACCCCCGTTGTAAGCATCTTCATAAGTTGCTTGCCCGTAAGATGCCAGTCCAACGATCACATCTCCATGTTGAATATTGTCATTAGAAATCACATCACTACGCTTCATGCGACAAACCACCGTACTGTCTACAATAATAGTTCGCACCAAATCACCTACGTCGGCAGTTTCACCTCCTGTAGAAAAGATCCCTATTCCTTTGTTGCGCAAAGTTTCAAGCAATTCTTCAGTCCCATTGATAATAGCAGCGATCACTTCACCTGTTACTAAATTCTTATTTCGACCTATCGTTGAGGATAAAAGAATGTTCTCTGTTGCACCAACACAAAGCAGATCGTCGATATTCATGATCAAAGCATCTTGTGCAATACCTTTCCAAACGGACACATCGCCAGTTTCTTTCCAATACATGTATGCAAGCGAAGATTTTGTTCCAGCCCCATCGGCATGCATAACGATACAATAATTCGGATCACCTGTTAAATAGTCGGGAACTATTTTACAAAAAGCCTTCGGGAACAAACCCTTATCCACGTTTTTGATCGCGTTATGCACTTCTTCTTTTCCGGCAGAAACACCACGCAAATTGTATCGAATATCAGACATAGTACAAAAGAAAGCGCAAAGGTAAGGATTTATTCGGAGTGTAAGAACCCGATTGTAAGCAAGAAAAAAGGCCTCCGTTTGGAGGCCTTTTCTATTATTTGTTTGTTGGAGGCAATTTCTTAAAGATAAGGTAATCTGGATTTGCCGGTTTGGCAGTTGCCGGATCGAAATCAAGCGACAACACTTTACCTTCTGTACGGCGGTTGAACTGTTGTAACATCTCGAATTTCTTCTTATCCTTTTTGAATTGAGCCATGTACGCTTCAGTCATTTTCACTTCCTGAGCTGAACCATCAGCCAATTGTTTCTCGTAATATTTACCATCTTTCAAGTACATTGTACGTGGTTCCATCTCTCCTTTTCCTACAGGAACAATACGACGAGGATCCACTCCTTTTTCTTCAACCAAGAACTTATAACAAGCTTTAGCACGGTTTTCAGAAAGAACTTGGTTATAAATATTACCTCCACGAGGGTCAGTGTGAGAAGACAACTCCAAGATCAATCCCGGATTTTCTTCCAAAAGGTTCAATACGAACAATAAGGAATCTTTTGAGTTAATTGACGAGTCAACCAACAAATCCCAACGAGCCAATGGGTAACGAACTTCCGGCAAACGGATAGGTTTGATTGGAAGTAATCCCATATCTACTACGAAATCCTGATCATACTTCAAACCAATAGTCTTGATCTCAGTAGCCGTTTTGTTTTCGTAGTAACCAGCTTTTGAAATTGTAATGCTGTACTCAGACTCTTCGTTGATATAACGATCACCATTTGCTTTTTTATCCCAGTAAATTGAACCGTCCTTCATTGTCTTTCCAGTCCATTTTTCTCCTGTTGTTTTGCAAACTACGTTTACATCAGCACCATCAATCTTTGTTTGCTTTTTCTTATCAGAAAGATCCAATACGTTTACTTTCAAAGTAAATACGTTTGGTGGCAATTCATACATATAGATATCCGGTTTGAAATTGTCACCAGCACCACCTTTACGTTCAGAAGTGAAATACCCTTTCTTTTCAGACACTTCGATTAAGGCATAGTCATTGAAATCAGAATTGATTGGAGAACCCAAGTTTGTTGGGTTTTCCCATTTGTTCTCTTCTCCAACACGAGTAGCTTTGAAAATATCCAAACCTCCCATTCCTGGTAATCCATTTGACGCATAGATCAAATCTCCGTTCAATGCAAACGTTGGAAACAATTCATCACCTGCAGTATTTACCTGAGGCCCCATATTTTGAGGAGTTGACCAAGAATCAGATTTTTTATCGTAAGTCGTAAACCAAAGATCGCGACCTCCTACACCACCTGGCATATCAGAAGCAAACACCAAGAATTTTCCATCGTCAGATACCGCAGGGTGTCCTACTGAAATGGAATCGTTGCTTTTCAAAGGCAATTTCTTTGGAATTCCCCATCCTTTACCAGCAACTTCAGAAACCCAAATATCACAACCTAGGTTTTGTTTTTTACGGTTTGGACAACGTGTAAAGAACATAGTTTTTGCACGACCATCAATACAGATCGTTCCCTCATTATCTTCCGTGTTGATACTGTCACCTTCAATTGGCTTAACCGCTGTAAAGTTTCCTTTCTTATCCAATTCAGAAACGAAAATATCCATGTAAGGCTCACATGTGCGAGGATCATCATCATTACCCACAACACCATCACGAGAAGATGAAAAAGCCATAACCACACCTTTTTTATCCACGAACATAGGAGCCATTTCGAATCCTTCTTTATTCAACGGCGTAACGTTGGTTACAGTATGACGCGTACGATTTTCTTTGAATTCTTCGTGTTTTTTACACGACTCTATACCAACATCAGCACGTGTATCATCCGGCACCAAACTCTTGTACAAAGCGTAGTTTTGTTCGGCCTTTTTAAACTCACCCATAATACGCAACATTTCAGCGTTGTATAGGTATACTAAAGGTTCCTTCTGATAATACTTCAACAAAATAGCCTTTTCGTACCATTCGTTGGCTTGCTTTACGTCCTCGATGTTACGGAAAGATTCCGCTGTTTTGAAAGCCATTTCTCCTTTAGCTGCAAGTGCCATGGCTCCATTCCGCTTGATCTTGGAATATGCAACAGCACATTTATCTGCGGCTTCACAGTAATTTTCACTTCGGTACATCTTATTGGCATCCTTCAAATATTTTGGTTGAGCTGAAACCCAACCAGTAATGCCCATCGATACAAGTAAAGTAATTATTCTAACGTTCATAAGCTCTAGTGCAAACATTGGTTAATAACTTCAATCCGATGCGGAATTCACTAAGAAACGCGTCCAAAGCCCATTCAACAGCGTATAGAAGATTGCCGAAGTTAAATTAAAAAATTCAAATCGAGCCTGTTCGGCCTCAAAAAAATACAATTAATAAAATATTTGTGAGTTTTCAATGAACAGTATAGCGTTCCCACTTTTCCAATAGTAATTGGAATCCTTCTGGAAGTTCCGAATCAAACTGCAACCACTTTCCAGTTTCAGGGTGCACAAAACCCAGAGATTTCGCATGTAAGGCTTGTCCAGGGATCAATTCAAAACAATTTTCTATAAAATGCTTGTACGACGCACTGGTGGTTCCTTTAACAATACGATCACCACCATACTCTAGGTCATGAAATAACGGATGTCCAATCCACTTCATGTGCGCACGGATCTGATGGGTTCTCCCTGTCTCCAATTTACATTCTACCAGCGTTACCAATCCAAAGCGCTTGATCACTTTCACGTTTGTAACGGCATGTTTTCCATGATCTCCATCCGGAAAGACCGTCATCATTTTGCGGTTTTGAAGCGAGCGCCCCAAATTTCCTTCAATGCGCACATCTGCCTCAACATCACCCCAAACCAAAGCGTGGTATCGACGTTCTGTAGTGCGATCATAAAATTGCTTTGCCAAATGTGTCAGTGCATTTTCTGTTTTGGCTACTACCATAATTCCCGTGGTATGTTTATCCAAGCGGTGAACCAACCCGGGTCTACCAAAATAATCATGGATGCGTTGTGGAAGGTGATCAAAGTGATAAACAAGTGCATTGACCAACGTGCCCGTGTAATTTCCATATCCGGGATGTACCACCATGTTTGCAGGTTTATTCAAGACAATCAATGAATCGTCTTCATAAACAATGTTCAAAGGAATATCCTGAGGAATCAGTTCAATTTCGCGAACTGGATAAGGTAAGACCAACGACACTTCGTCGCCTGGTTTGATGCGGTAGTTCTGTTTTACCTGTCGATCATTAACCAGGATATTACCATTCTTGGCAGCTACTTGGATCTTGTTTCGGGATGTGTTGGGCATCCGATCCATCAAAAACTTATCGATCCGCACCACTTCCTGGCCCGGATCTGCTTTGAATCTGAAATGCTCAAATAATTCTTCTTCGTCCTGATCTATTTCTTGGATTTCTTCGCTCATTACTGTTTGATCAAGGTCTTAACAACCGGATATCCAACCAAGCGCACATAATAAACGCCTTTGGACAAGTCAATCAAGGAGATATTTTCATCCGATGAACTCGCAACAACTGATCCAAACTGATCAAAGATCTCCACCCCTTTGAAAGGGAATCCATTTTCCAAGCGCACAGAAACAATATCTGTTGCAGGATTTGGATAGAGTTGCCAATTAATAACAAGTGGCTCTTCTTCGATTCCAAGATCAGCATTTCCAGTCGTTGAAAAAATCGGACGCATCATCATTGCGCCTTCTAAACTACTCCCTATCCAACTTGCACCACCATTCAATGAGTAATAAGTATTTGCCGATTGGTCATTATTTCGGTCAAAACCAATATTCAAACGATCCGCATCTACTTGACGCCAACCCACAAAAAATGGTGCATTTGGCAAAGCAATTGCCGTGTCCGTTAAGTAATATTCAGTAAACACGCCTCGATCTTCTTCATAAACCGGTTGTCGCGGATACAAAAAGTCGTCTTCGTAAAGTACTGTTCCTGGCTGACCGCCGTTATCCGACCAAACTGTTAACAAGAACAACTTATTGCTCAAGTCATATACCGAAGGTACAAAATGGATCTTGACACCTAACAAGGTATCTGCCTCGTAAGGCACAAATCTATACGCAATTCGCGCCTGTGCCCCAACAACTCCGTAAGCAGCTTCTGCTGAACCATCATCGTAAGCATATTCATTCCCAAAATATTGATGGGTGTAACTGGTGTCATTTCCCGTAAAATTTGGAAACGGTGCAGATGCCGTAGCAATTACTTCAAAGGTCTTTTCCTCAACAACTGGAGTTGTAGAAAACACGTATCCTCCTGAAAAATTATGTACCGACTCATAAACTGTTCGTGGAGCATAATTGATGTTTCCACCCGACAAGGTCTGACCAATCATAGTGAAGGTCCCTTCTGTTACTCCACTCACTTTCACATCTACGGTTCCATTGATATTGTTTTCCGCCACATTAGAACCATTTCGCACTGTTGCTTTTACAGCTGGGTTCATATGCGTTGGATCATTCACCCAATGATCCCATGGAACCTGAGTATAATCTTCGATCAAGGAACCTAAGGGATAAACAAAAGCAAAGTCCTTAAACAAAGTGTCTTGGTATCCACTACCACTTCTCAAATGCACATAGTCCAAATGAAACTCATCCAACATCCCTGACAATCCTCCATAGTTTTTAAAACGGAAGCGGAAACCATTTGTTAAATAAGCAGATTGTGTAATTCGAATGTGCCCAACCTTAAAGTCAGCCACATTCCCGCCACGTGTACTCCAAACGCGTTCCCAATCATCTTGACCGGCATTGAAAAATTCCAACACCAAAGAATCTGATAATTCAGGTTCGTCACCCAAGCCTTCTGTTTGCACCAGGAAACTTAAATAAATGCTATCGTTTGGTGCAAATGGGGACAGATCAATTGTCTTCGATGTCAAGAAATCCGCGTATCCAACCGTGGTTGATCCAAAATTATAGGGATATCCGGCTTCATCCAATCCGTCAAAGGTAACAACACCCAAGGTCCATGGATTCTTGGCATGGGTAAAATTGCGGTAAGCGAAATAATCTGTCCAGATTGCCTCCTGGTCACTTAAATGAGCAGTGAAAAGACGCGCAGAATCTTGCTTGTATTCCGGCTGGAATAAATAAACTGTATCAGGATCATTTACAAAATCAAGCGTATCATAAATGAAATAAGGCGGATAAACCACTTGTGACCCGTAAGCAACCGGGTAACTTGCCAAACTTCCTACTTGAATTGTAGTTGAGGGAAGATCCGTCTCGGTTACATTCCCATTTTGCACCGTGATCTTTTTGGTTAATACAGCCGTGTACGACGCATTTCCTGGAAGTGGCACATTACTAAGATCCAGCAAACGGTAAAACAACTGCTCCGTCACATTTGGAGCTCCGGGAGTAGCAGAAAGGTCCTGAAATTTATTATGAGAGAACTCATCAAAGATGGGCAACTGAATAGTATCGAAAGTATAAATAAAGGTACTGTCGAATGTAGTAGTCGTTTTCAAATGACTTTTAACGTTTCCTCTATGCTCAAATCCAATTGGTTCCAAGGATTCCTGAGCAAACAGCAATCCTGAGGACAACAGAGACAAAATCAAGTAAAAATGCTTCATGAACAAATTAATTACCTCCCTTCGAAGCATTCACCATGATCGTTGTCCCAGCAGGTAAAGTAACTCCTTCAAGATATTCCGGACTTTGGGAATAAATGATCGCCGAAGTTGAATCTTCTGCCGTAGCACAACCATCACATGACGCAACCTGGAAGTTGAGTGATGTTCCTTGTAAACGTCCGCGAGCTTCGGATATTGTTAAGCTAACCAAATCCATCAGTTCAACCGGCTCACCCGCATCGTTTTGTCCGACAACTAAGGTAATAACCGAACCAGCAGGTAATTTTGTTCCTTCTTTGATCGGAACACCTTTATATAGTTGTTTTAAGACAGCTCCATCGGCTTCGGAGGTCGGAACATATTGAATACGGTACTTCAAACCACGATTCTTCAATACACTTTCCGAGAAGCGCTGGGATCTATCTACCAAATAAGGCATTTCAACAAACTTCGTGCGCTTGGATACACGGACACGGATAATTCGTCCGGACTTCACATGCACCTGAGACTTTGCAGTTGGCAATGGATCTTGTTCCAATATTGTTCCAGTTGGAAGGTCAGGTCTATAAACCGAATCCAAAAGCTCCATTTTCAAATCCAATTCTTCTAAAATCACTTGTGCTTTACTTGATTGTAATCCAACCAAGTTTGGCAATTTGATTTTCTCTCCATGATTGGTGTAGGCGTCCAAATACAAGATCGTACCTCCTACAACAACGATGTAGGTAAGTAGAATATAACCACTCTGTTTTAAAAAGTGTTTACTCCAAACAAATGCTTTAATCTTTTGCCAACGTTCCATGCTACTCTTCCAAGTAAAAAACAAATATAAGAAGAATGTTTCTGGTGAAAATCCACATAGAAATAAGCTTTCAACATTTCATCATGAAAACTTTTTTAGAATCAAATTTTCAATAGTGAAAAGGCCCCTAATTTTGACAAAAATTGAAGCATGAAACGAATAGGCTTGTTTTGTGGGGGATATTCCTCTGAATTCGAAATCTCAATGAAAAGTGCCGCAACGATCGCAGCCAATTTTCCGAAAGAATATGAGGTCATTCAGATTGAGGTAACCAAATCCGGATGGTTTGCGCATTATCAGGAACAACGCCTGACATTCTCGCTGGATTCATGCGGTTTTGAATCTGATGGAAACCTGATAGAAATTGATGCCGGATTGATCTACATTCATGGTAACCCGGGTGAAAACGGAAAAATACAAGCTTATTTAGATCTCAAGGGAATTCCTTATGCCAATTCACCTGCTTTGGCATCCGAACTTTCTTTCGATAAATGGTATTGCAATCAATTTTTGAAAAACTTCGGGATTCCTGTTGCAAAATCTTTATTCTTAAGACACCCAAACGAGTTTACAACAGAGCATATCATAGCTGAACTTGGTCTGCCATGCTTTGTGAAACCATCCGATTCGGGGTCTAGTTACGGAATTTCTAAAGTTCAGGCTAAAGCAGAACTGAGTAAAGCGTTAGAAGTAGCCTTTGCCGAAGGCGGAACTGTTGTGATCGAATCGTTCCTGAAAGGCACCGAGGTTACTTGTGGTGTTTACAGAAGAAAAGATGGTTTATACGCCTTGCCTTTAACAGAGATTGCATCTGAAAATGAATTCTTTGATTATGAAGCGAAATACTTAGGTAAATCACAGGAAATTACACCTGCAAGGATCCCAGATTCTGTGCGAGACAAAGTACAGGAACGCGCCAAATATTGCTATGATCTATTACAGTTGCGCTCTATCGCACGCATCGATTTTATGGTTGTAGACAATGAACCGTACGTCATCGAGGTAAATACTACACCCGGATTTTCCCCTGCAAGTATCGTCCCGCAAATGTTGGCTTGTGACGGTATTTCCATACTCGATTTCTGGAAAGAGATCTTATCAGTAGAACTTAAATAAACTGAAAAAGGGTGCATCCATCAAAGCACCCTTTTCCAAACCTAAAAACCCAATTTACCAAACCAATCAGAGAGAACTCTGACATTCTTGACACTAACATGATGTGTCAATTTTTAGAAGGTTGGAAAAAAAATATTTTTTTTATTCAACGCAATGGCACGGAGGATCAAATTCCCATTGCACATCCGGCATTCGTTCTAACCATTTCTGCTGAAAACCAGGGCTTAACATGATAGATCTCATGTCCACGAATTTCAGCTTTTTTAAATTCAACAATTCATCCGGTAAGTTATTAATGGGGTTATCCCAAATATCCAACACCACTAAATGTGTTAAATAGCCAATGCAGGAAGGTAGCGAACTGTATTGATTTCTTGCCAGTCGGAGAATCCGCAATTGATTCAATTGACAAATGAACACCGGAGCTCCGGAAAGCTTATTCTTGGAAACATCCAGGGTACGCAGTTCTTTAAGCCCACCGATTTCCCCTGGAATTTCTTTTAGCTTGTTTTTTGAAACATCCAGATAGCGCAAACGGGTATATTTCCAAAGAGATTCGGGGATGCTGTCCCATTTCAAATGAGATGCATCAATTGCTTTCACTGAATCAACAGGCAATAATTGTGCTTCTTCCCAGGTGTAGATCTTTAATGTATCTTGCGCCTTAGTTGTTGACAGCACCAGTAGAAAACACACTACGAGCCAATTCTTCATCCTTTCTTAATTGATTTTTAAGTGATTCAACTGAGTCAAATTTTTGTTCACCACGCAAGCGTTTTACAAATTCAACTTTGATGGCTTGGTCATAGATATCCTGATCAAAATCAAAAATGAAAACTTCCGCTGTAAGCTTCGGCAATTTTTGTACCGTAGGTTTCACCCCGATGTTCATGACTCCGAATAAATCCAATCCAGCAACCTTAACTTTAACGGCATACACGCCGTTTCCAGGCAAAAGTTTGGTGTCTTCTTTCCAATCGATATTCGCTGTTGGAAAACCGATGGTTCTACCGAGTTTATTTCCATGAACAACAATGCCGTTCAAGGCATGTGCTTGACCCAAAAATTGTTGGGCCGTTTCGATATCTCCTTGGCGAATCGCATGTCTGATCTTCGTTGAGCTGATGGCAACTCCATCTATTTTTTTAGCCTCAATTTGGCAAACGTGGTAGCCTAAATCGATCCCTTTTTGAAGTAAAAGCTCATAAGTTCCTTCTCGATTTTTACCAAATTGATGATCGTAACCGATATGAACCTCACTTACCCCTAACCCATTGACCAAGATCTGTTCAATAAACTCTGTAGCACTCAACGAAGCAAACTCCAATGAAAACGGATATAAAATCACTGTGTCCAGTCCTAATTCTTCGAGTTTTGAAAGTTTTTCTTCGACGGTATCAATCAATTCTACCTGATGATCCATGGGCTGAAGGACCATGCGAGGATGCGGGTCAAAGGTCATCAAAACAGCTTCTTTGCCAGCTGCTCTGGCGCGACTCACCATTTCGCGAATGATCGTTTGATGACCTAAATGTACACCATCATATGTTCCAATGGTTAATACTGGATGATTAAACCTGCTATTTTCAATCGAACGTAAAACACGCATGCTACAAATGTACAAACAAAAAGAGGTCGCATCCGCAACCTCTTTTCAATTATCTAATACGGTAAGATCAATTACGCTACTTAGCCAATTCAACAATACCTTGTCCAGTAGTCGTGGTACCATCCTTTCCTACAACCGTATACTGAACAAAGTAGGTGCCTTCTGCTGCACCGTCTCCATCCCATTTTTGGGTCAAGTCTGTCAATTCTGCCATAACATTACCCCATCGGTTAATAATAATTACGTTAATGGAAACAGCATTTTCGACATCAATGAAAAATTCATCATTCACCTGATCTCCATTAGGAGTAAAAATGTTTGGAACATGGATCACCACAGGTTCAAATGGAATAACCACCACTGTTAAACTTGCTGTATCCTCGCAGACCCCATTTGAAGCAGTCAATATCACCTCGTAAGTACCAGGGGATCCGAAAGTAGTCGTAAAGACCGTGGCTACATTTGTTGATGCATCGGAATCACCATTGTCAAAATCAATATTGTATTGAGTACCGAGCTGAGAATCATTGTTAAAGTTTACAACAAGTCCTGGATAACCTGACAGCGGGTCATTTGATGAAACACCAGCAACAGGCACTGGTAAAACAGTCACCACAACAACATCCGTATTTACACAGCCATTTGCATCTGTACCAGTAACTGTATACGTCACCGTTCCTTGTGCCGGTGTGAATGGAGTTCCGTTGGTAACACCATTATCCCATGTATATGTCACACCACCAGTTCCAGTTAGGGTTGCTGACATTCCCACACAGATTGTGAGATCATTCCCAGCATTGATTGTAGGCAGTGGATTAACAGTTACAACTACTTGTCCTGTAGCAGCACAACCATTATCGTCTGTAGCTGTAACCACATAAGTGGTAGTATTTGCCGGAGAGACAGTAACTGGTGAACCCGTTCCTGCTCCATTATTCCATGCAAGGTCCAATGTACCTGTTCCTCCTGTAGCCGAAGCACTGATCGAAGCTGATGTATTCAAGCACATACTTGCTACATTACTAGTATTGACCACAATAGGTTGTGGCTGTGTAATAGTAATTGCCACCGTATCCGTACAGCCATTTTGATCGGCCACTACCACTTCATGTACACCTGCTGAAAGACCTGTAAATGTTCCTGTTGGTTGCGGAGTACCATTATCAATCGCAAAGAAATATGGAGCAATAGTTCCGGACCCTGACACCGTTGCTGTACCCGTACTGCCTCCATTACATAGAACTGCTGTTTGATTATCCAAATTCCCAACTAGTGTGTTAACACTTGTAACGATCCCGGTTACTGATGCTTGACAACCATTCGCGTCTTCTGCCATTACCGTATATGTACCGGCCGTCAACCCATTAAATGTAGTTCCTGGTTGCATATTCAGTCCGTTATCGATTGAATATTGGAACGCTCCTGTTCCACCAGTTGCAGCGTTAACAATAACGCTTCCGTCTGCTGCCACACAAGTTGCCGGAGTAGTATTATTCAATGTGAAGGTTATCGCGGCAGGGTTTGTCAACGTGATCGTTTGTGAATCCGTACAACCAGCTTGATCCGTTACAAGTACAGTATAAGTACCTGCCGGAAGATTGGTGAAATCACCTGTTGCTTGACCCGCACCTCCATTCAAGGTAAAAGTATAGTTCGGTGTGCCGCCAGACGCATTGGTATTGATCACTCCATCCAGGTCACCATTACAAGTTGGGTCATCCGAGTTATTCACCGTAAGCGTAACCCCTGCAGCTTGATTGATGTTAATCACCACAGACCCTTGACACCCGTTAGCATCTTCGATCGTTACCGTATGCGATCCTTGAGCCAAACCAGTAAAAACGCCAGATCCTTGGAATGGTCCACCATCAATAGAATATGTATAACCACCTGCTCCACCAGAACCTTGTACTTCCGTAGACCCCGTATTCCCGGTACAACTCGTTGGCGCATTATTGATCTCTGTGCCTGAAGGTGCTGATGCGCTCGGTGTCACTGTAACAAAATCATTAGCTGTAACAATGGTGCCATCACAGGCAGTATAAGTGGCAACTGCTTGATAGGTCGTTGCAGCTGTTGGACAAACATTGACAGTATTTCCAGTACCAAGTGAAGTTGCTCCGTCGAACCACTCTACAGTGTAAATAGGAGCACCAGATGGTGTAAATCGCCAAGCTTCAGGAGTTGAAACAGTCCAAGTTGGTGCAGAGTTTCTTCCCGGTGCCGCGATTCCCAGAGTTCCAGCCGGATTTTGAATTCCTATTATTGCTCTACCACCATTCCAAGAACTACACAGTCCTTTATTATTCACGTAAACATCGATCACGTTTGTTGTTTCGTATAATACCATCATGAAAGTAGAGAATACACTTCCATTACAAGAGGAAGAAAAGTGAGGTAGATTATTATAAGAAACAACAAATATTCGACAAGGAGCGGTTCCAACTACATACCAATTCACAGTTCCTCCATATGAAGGATCAATGTCATGATAAATACCAAAAATATCTCCTGCTGATGTTAACGCAGTTGACGGACAAGAGGCAGTAAATGACCACGGTTGACTGGTTGGAGCATACGTACCAAATTTGATGGATCCATTCGAACCAATTTTACATGTTGTGTAGGATTGACCATAATAGCAAAATGTAAATGGCAAGGCAATTTGGGGGCTCCAAACATCATCAGTTCCGACAGAAACACCAGTTCCTCCTGGCGCATTGTATGCAATTGGGGGGGTATGAGGGATTGCTCCAACTGAATACGACGAAGTTGCCCCTGCATTAAAAGGAGCGGCTGTTAATGTTGCACAAGGTGTAGAACAATTTAAGTTTTGATCAGGACCTGCATCAACTGCTGGACAACCGGGAAATTGTGCCAGTGCAGCTGTAGCATTCATTCCCAACAAAAGTGCGTAGAGAATTTTTTTCATAGTAGTAGAAATCTGCGTTAAATCGACAAGCAAAGAACGTAAAAAATTATGGAAACGT
>CAYLJB010000077.1:0-14288 GCA_964383785.1 uncultured Fluviicola sp. | reverse complement strand
TCAAAAACTCATTAACGACTCTTCCAATGGGAGGTGGAAAAGGAGGATCTGATTTTGATCCAAAAGGAAAATCAGACAATGAAGTGATGAAATTCTGTCAATCTTTCATGTCTGAATTGGCTCGCCATATTGGTGCAGACACTGACGTTCCTGCAGGTGACATCGGTGTTGGTGGACGTGAGATCGGCTACATGTTCGGTCAATACAAGCGTTTGCGTAACGAATTTACAGGAGTACTTACTGGTAAAGGTCGCAATTGGGGTGGTTCTTTGATCCGTCCTGAAGCAACTGGATACGGATGTGTATACTTTGCAAAAGAAATGTTGGCTACTAAAGGTGATTCTTTCCAAGGGAAAACTGTAGCAGTTTCTGGTTCAGGTAATGTTGCACAGTATGCTTGTGAAAAAGCTACTCAATTGGGTGCTAAGGTGGTTACACTTTCTGATTCTGCTGGTTACATCTATGATGCAGACGGAATTGACGCAGCTAAATTGGCTTTCGTAATGGAGTTGAAAAACGTAAAACGCGGACGTATTGAAGAATACACGAAGCAATACCCTAATGCGAAATTCGTTGCTGGAAAACGACCGTGGGAAGTAAAAGTTGATATCGCTTTACCATGTGCAACTCAAAACGAATTGAACGGTGAAGAGGCAGCTGCTTTGATCGCTAATGGCGTAATGTGTGTAGCAGAAGGAGCAAACATGCCTTCAACACCAGAAGCAATCACGAATTTCCAAAATGCGAAAGTATTGTTCGCTCCAGGTAAAGCATCTAATGCTGGTGGAGTTGCAACTTCAGGTTTGGAGATGTCACAAAACTCTTTGCGTTTGAGCTGGTCTTCTGAAGAAGTAGATGCTCGTTTGCATGGAATCATGGTTTCTATTCACGAAGCTTGTGTGAAATACGGAAAACAAGCTGATGGAACAATCGACTATGTGAAAGGCGCTAACATTGCTGGTTTCGTTAAAGTTGCTGATGCAATGATCGACCAAGGATTGGTTTAATCAATTAAAAATTTAATAAAAAGGCCCTCGTAATGAGGGCTTTTTTTATCCAAAAAGGTCCGATTATTAGAAAAGTTATTTAATATTAGAATAATACGATTTACAGAATGAATTCAATAGAAAGAGGGGGTACTTTTACTACCCCCTCTATTTAATTCCAATAAATTACAATATCAAATCATTATCGCAGATCTGTTGGTTTTACCAAGGCTTTCTCAGCAGCTTCCTTCTGAAGTTGCTCGTAATAAATAAATCCAGCTGGCATAGGTGTTTGTTTCCAATTTAATTTTTGGGCTTCTTGAAAACGAATATTTTCCTCATAATCGATTGGTGGAGGAGTTGCGTATTGTGAATATTGACGTGTGTCTCCAGGTCCCCAAACCGGATCATTTCCAAATCTATGGTCTTGGAAATGAATACGTTTTGCCATAATTCGGTAAGAAAACTCGGCGTTAGACGTACCGTTATTTCGTTCTTTCACAATAAAACTTGTCGTCCCTTTTATTACATAAACTTCTTGAGATTCACCTTCCATTTGAATAAACACACGCATGGGATGGGTTTCATCGATTACAACTGTTTCCAGAAATAATGGGTCCAGTTCAATTAATGCTTCTCCGTTGTTAAGTTTGCCTCCGCCCAAATCTTCAAACCACACTTCAGGGGCTTCAGTCACATATAATAATTGATTTCCTTTTGATGTTGGAACTGATGCTGATTTAGTCCCGTTGGCGATTACGTGGTTACCGTTAAAATAACCGGAATAATTAGCGTTATTGGCTCTCCATCCTACAACGGCAGCATCATTGTTCCCTGCAATAATTCCTCCACCAAAAGCGATTCCATGAACCCCAATTCCAAAAGCTGAACCATTATATGATCCTAAAACTCCAATGCGTTGAGAACCTGACGCTATATTATTGTTTCCATAAACACCCGCACCACCATTATTCGCAGCAGGTGTGCTACAAACACCATAAACACCTGAACGTGTATTACTTGTGTTGGTTCCGTTATAATTTCCCAGTACTCCAGCTCCTGTACCTGAACCACCGTAAACACCTTGGACAGCAGAAAAGGCAGTTGTACTTGCTGCCAAAGTTTCACCCCAAGTTCCTGATCCGTTGTTAGCGGAATATCCATTTATTCCAAATGACAAAGCAGCTGTAGAAACAGCAGCAATCATATCTCCAGCATAAGGTGAAGCAGTAGCTCCTGCAACAATTTCTCCATCCGTAGGGTTAATTCTCATTCGTTCAAGATTATTGGAGAAAAAACGGACAGGCTGAGCATTAAGTGAACCCATTATATTTGTTGTAGCAGACACAGTATTACCAGTAACATTCCAACCCGTAGTGTTACTTAACAACCAAATCCATTGAGTTCCATCCCAATAGTAAAAACTTCCCACGGTAATATCAAAGACCAATAAACCCGTTGCTGGAGCAACTATTGCAGTGCGTTGTGCAGTGGTCATACGAGGTATTAACAATCCAGAATTTGTAGATGATACATCTAACATAGCACTCGCTGCTGGAGCAGCACCGGTAGCATTTATACCGACATTCTGAGCAAACAATTGTGCACCCAAAAATGTACTAACAAGGAGAAATATATGTTTCATTTTCAATGTAGTTTATTGCGTTTAATAGATTGCGAATTTTAAACGGAAAGCGTTCAGCGTTGAATCTGAAATCAGCTGATACAATCCATTACTTACATTTTGTATTGGTAATACAACAAGGTTATTTCCTTCATGTAAATCAACATTTTGAACAAATACCAGCTTACCAGCTGCATCATACAACTTCAATGGGAGGATGTCTTCTTGAGAACTTTCCACACTTAAAACTAAAGATTGTCCAGATGGATTATAATGAATCCAGTTCGATATAGATAAACAATTTGCAGTTAGTTGGCCTTTCGTAGTTTTTGTTTCATTCGCAGAAACCTCCACTAATTCAAAAATCCCTTCTCTGAACTGAGCAGAATGATAACCGTAATTTGAATTTGGGGCATTTTGCGCAGCAACCTCTGCTAACAAAGTTCGATCAGCGTTTGAATCCACATGATAGATCTCAAAATGATCGACATCTGTCTCCGTCAATGTCTGCCACTCTAATAAGACTCCTTCTTTATCACACACACTTTTGAAATAAGCCAACTCCGCTGCCAATGGATTAGTTATCTCACTTAAGGTCCAACTGCGGAAGAAATTTGCCGGACTTACGGGAACTGCAGATGTGGTGTTAGCAACCGTATTTGTAACCCCTATGGGTAAATAATCTCCCCAAATGTTTCCATTATTATTAAATCGTTGCGCTCCCAAATTGGCCTCAACAATATTGTTCCCCACTTGTGTATGCTCTACGTCACGATAAGTAAACTGAAACGTAGCTGTTGGCTTCGTTCCATACCCCAAAGCATCAATGATCCAAAAACGATCGATTACGTGATCGGAATTGTTTACCGAGTTCGTGTTGTAATCAAACATGTGCGTTACGTCTGAAGGACGATACGTGTTGTTATCCCATGTCGGTCCAGGATAGGTCGAAAATGCTATACGCCCCGCCCCAACACCAGCACCTGTAATGTTTGCTGAGAAAGGGATCTTCGTAAATGTTCCTTGAGAGGTGAAGGGCATAACATAGTTTCCTGTCGAAATTCCAATATTCCAGATCACTTGGTCAAATTCACTCTCGGTAACAATATTACCACCAGTACCAAGCGTTGTAACACCGGTTGTTGCTCCGTTTTCAATAACAACTTTGGCTCCATTGTCAATGACGATGAATGCATTATCGTTGATTACCAATCTCCCCTGAGATAACGTAATTGAGGCCAGTAATAGAATAGCAGAAGAAAAGGCAAGTTTTTTCATGTTTCATAAAGCAGTTCTGCAAAAATAAGGCGGAATAATTCCAAACACAACAAAAACAGCCTTTTTTTCTTTACTAAATAATTAGCAAACAATGCTTTACACAATCAAATCTCTTACTAAATCTGTTTAGAGCTAGAGTTCTTGTATAAGACAATAGTTTTGTTCTGAATTTCACATTTCGAGTATAAATGGTAAATTCGCAGCACAAAATTGGATTATGGAAACCACACTTTCGAAGCGTACAATAACGTACAACAAAGAGGGATTTAGCAACGACGAATTGATCGCTATTTATCGCGCCATTCTAAAACCACGATTAATCGAAGAAAAAATGTTAATCCTGCTTCGTCAGGGTAAGATCTCTAAATGGTTTTCCGGTTGGGGACAAGAAGGAATTTCAGTTGGAGCAGCGTATGCCATGAAACATGAAGAATTCATCCTTCCAATGCACAGAAACCTTGGAGTATTCACCACCCGTGGTATTCCTCTAAACAGATTGTTTGCTCAATTCCAAGGTAAAATGTCT
The DNA here is from genome assembly GCA_964383785.1 of uncultured Fluviicola sp. Taxonomy (GTDB): domain Bacteria; phylum Bacteroidota; class Bacteroidia; order Flavobacteriales_D; family Crocinitomicaceae; genus Fluviicola. The sequence goes on along the minus strand of CAYLJB010000077.1, from coordinate 9,874 downwards.
GGATTCACCAAAGGTCGTGATCGTTCATTTCACTTTGGAGCTAAAGATTACAATATTGTTGGAATGATCTCCCATTTGGGTCCGCAATTAGGAATCGCTGACGGAATTGCTTTGGCAAACAAGCTAAAGAAAAATGAGCAAGCAACGATTGTTTTTACAGGCGACGGCGGCGCTTCAGAAGGTGATTTTCACGAATCATTGAACGTGGCTGCTGTTTGGGATCTTCCTGTGATCTTTGCTATTGAGAACAATTGCTGGGGACTTTCAACTCCTAGTAATGAACAATTCAGATGTAAACAGTTCATCGATAAAGGAATCGGATATGGAATGGATGCTTTCCAAGTAGATGGGAACAACATCTTGGAGGTAATCTCTACCATCCGTAAGATCGCTAACTCAATTCGCACGAAGCCACGCCCATTCTTATTGGAATGTATGACATTCCGTATGCGTGGACACGAGGAGGCATCTGGAACAAAATATTATCCGGAGGGGTTGCAAGACGAATGGGTAAAGAAAGACCCTGTATTGAACTATGAATTATTCTTAGAAGAAGAAGGAATTCTAGACGCTGGATTGAAAGAATCAATTTATGCTGAGATCAAAGGTGAAATTCAAGCAGGATTAGATATTGCTTTCGCAGAAGGACCTATTACCGCAACTTTGGATACAGAATTGAGTGATGTATATGCTCCTTTCAAACAAGAAGTCAAAGCGCCTGCATCAGATGCGAAAACAGAAAAACGATTCATAGATGCCATCTCAGATGCTTTGCGTCAATCCATGGAGAAATATCCTGAACTGGTGATCATGGGACAAGACGTTGCAGAATACGGAGGTGTTTTTAAAGTAACGGAAGGATTTGTAGATCAATTCGGTAAAGACCGCGTACGTAACACGCCGCTGTGTGAATCAGCAATAGTTGGTACAGGTCTTGGATTATCAATTTCTGGCATGAAAGCGGTTGTTGAAATGCAATTTGCGGATTTCGTGACTTGCGGATTCAACCAGATCATCAACAACCTGGCTAAGATCCATTGGCGCTGGGGACAAAATGCAGATGTTGTAGTGCGTATGCCAACTGGAGCTAATACAGCAGCAGGACCGTTCCATAGTCAAAGTAACGAAGCTTGGTTCTTCCATACACCGGGATTGAAGGTAGTTTACCCGGCTTTCCCAAATGATGCGAAAGGTTTGTTGAATGCTGCGATTGAAGATCCAAATCCGGTTATGTTCTTCGAACATAAATTCTTATACCGAAGTATCCGCCAAGATGTTCATGACGATTACTTTACAGCTGAGATTGGAAAAGCGGGTTACGTGCGTCGTGGAGAAGATCTAACGATTATTACTTACGGATTAGGTGTGCATTGGGCAATGGAAGTTTTGGATCAACATCCTGAGATAAATGCAGATCTAATTGACCTTCGTACACTTTTACCATTAGACACAGAAACAATTTACGAATCTGTTCGCAATACAGGAAAAGTTTTGGTGTTTCACGAAGATTGTATGACCGGTGGAATTGGTGGTGAGATCGCTGCTTTGATCAATGAAAATTGTTTCGATGCCCTAGACGCCCCAGTTAAACGTATTGCGTCTCTAGATACTCCGGTGCCATTTGCTGTGCCATTGGAACAACAATTCTTACCATTGGAACGCTTCAAGCAAGCTTTGGTTGAACTGTTCGAGTTCTAAAAATTATATCAACTAAAAAAAGCCTCCAAAATTTGGAGGCTTTTTTTGTTTCCTGATCTTTCGATCTTAATCTTTCACCAAGGTATAACCTGGATATTTCTTGATGTCAAAAACAAACTTCGAATCTTCAACAGCTGGATTTGACGTAAACTTTGTAAGCGTATAAGTCATTACTGTACCATCTTTAGCTTTCATTACCGCTTTTTTCAATTCGTTATCTGATTTAGCGATGTACAAAATGATCGTGTGATAGCTTGCAGTTTTTGCATTTTTAGGATACAAATAGATCACGTGAACTTTCTCCCCATTCAAGGTCTCCTCTTTCTCGTATTTATTTTTGAATCCTGTTTCCCAGATTGTCATCAGTTTTTTCGGATTCATAGACTCTGCATCATCATCATCCGCATCCGTCTCATAAACTGTTTTCTCCGCTTTCACAATAGTCCAGGTTTTCACACCATTTGAAATGATTGCGTTATCTCCGTATGTTGCAGAAAATTTCTCTCCTTTAACCCAACCTTTACCAGTTTCAGTAGTGCTGGTTCCGTTTCCTGAATTCTTAACAGTAGCGGTAAACTCTACGTAGAATGTTTTGTTTGCTTTGATCTTCGCCGAAACCTTATCGAGGATTGCTTGAGCTTTTGCATCTTGTGCCTGAGTGCCCAAAGCCATCATCAAGCCAAACAGTAGAACAATGTATTTCATCTTGTTTATAATTTCCGTGCAAATATCAGAAATTGTGCCAAATTGAAATACGGAATAAGAATATTTATTCGTTTAAACGATTCCTTTTGCTCGCAAGTATTCTTCTAAACTCTCTACATCGCTGAACAAGACCTCTCTAGCCTTAGAACCCTGGAACGCACCGATGATTCCATAACCTTCCAATTGATCTACAATTCGTCCAGCGCGGTTGTACCCTAATTTTAGTTTACGCTGGAGTAATGAGGCTGATCCTTGTTGATTGATCACGACAATTCTTGCTGCATCTGCAAACATTGGATCGATATCGTCCAAGTCGACATCTCGATCTTCCCCTCCTTCGGCTCCAACATATTCTGGTAGCAACATGGCATCCGGATAAGCACGTTGTTCTCCAATGAACTGACAAATACTTTCCACTTCAGGAGTGTCCGCAAATCCACATTGAACACGGATCAGATCTTGCCCCAAAGAGATCAACATATCTCCACGACCTATTAACTGATCCGCACCAGAACTATCCAAAATTGTACGGGAGTCGATCTTTGACAATACGCGGAATGCAATACGAGCCGGGAAGTTGGCTTTGATCATACCGGTGATCACGTTTACAGAAGGTCGCTGAGTAGCTACGATCAAGTGAATTCCAATAGCACGTGCCAACTGAGCCAATCGCGCGATCGGATGCTCCACCTCTTTTCCTGCGGTCATGATCAAATCTGCAAACTCATCGATCAAAACAACTATATAAGGCAAATAGCGGTGTCCTTTTTCAGGATTCAAACGGCGTGCGATGAACTTCGCATTGTATTCTTTGATCGTACGAACCTGCGCTTCTTTCAATAATTCATAGCGCTGATCCATTTCGATACACAAGGAATTCAAAGTGTTAACCACTTTTGAGGTATCCGTGATGATCGCATCTTCTTCTCCAGGTAATTTCGCTAAGAAATGGCGCTCAATGCGGTTGTAAAGTGTCAATTCCACTTTCTTCGGGTCAACCAAAACAAACTTAACTTGAGCCGGGTGTTTCTTGTAGAGCATGGAAACCAAGATGGCGTTCAAACCAACTGATTTACCCTGACCCGTTGCTCCAGCCACCAACAAGTGAGGTGCTTTGGTCAAATCGAAAGCATATGTTTCATTCGTAATCGTCTTACCCATCACGATCGGCAATTCAAAGTCGCTATTCTGGAATTTCTCCGAAGCGATCAATGAGCGCATTGACACCATATCCGGCTTACTGTTCGGAACTTCGATACCAATTGTTCCTTTACCCGGGATTGGTGCAATGATACGAATCCCTAAAGCCGATAGACTCAAGGCAATATCATCCTCCAAATTCTTGATCTTCGAAATTCGTACACCCGGAGCCGGAACGATTTCGTATAACGTAACCGTAGGACCTACAGTAGCTTTGATCTTCGCAATGTCGATCTTGTAATGCGAAAGCGTTTCAACAATTCTATTCTTGTTATCCTCCAACTCTTGCTTATTCACGGAAACCTGCCCATTTCCGTATTCTTTTAGAAGGTCGATAGGTGGCAATAAATATCCGGAAAGCTCTAAGGTAGGATCGTAATCCCCATATTCTTGACGGATCGAATCAAACTCATCCTCGGAGATCTGAGATTCACTTTCTGCAATTGAAACAGAGAACTCGTCTGAATCTGGCAAATCATTCATCACTGGAACAACTTGAACATCCGAGATCGCTTCATTGATCTCCATTTCCAAAGCATCATCACCTTCTTTCTCGGCCCCTTTTTGAATCACAATAAAACTGTCTGCTTCATCTTCCAATTCCAAAAGTGACTCTTCCTCTTCTTCCTCATCGAAATCGACCTCTACTTTTTCGGCTTCTTTTTGAATTTCTTCATCGCGAATGGTGTTCACAACATGAAAATCATTCATGACATTTTCTGCAACAGGCGTGGGCTCCTCCTCTTCTTTGAAATACTCAGCTCCATTTCTGAAGTTCGCAAACCAGGCCCCAATATCGGCATTGAACAAGACTACCAAAACCACCCAAAGCAAAGCAAGGATGACTACAAATGCACCAAAGCTTCCGATCGACAATCGCAACCACGTATTTACAGCGAAACCAAATGTACCACCTAAAAAGTCGATCTGCTCTACGAAATACCCCAGGAAAATTGAACTCCACACCATGAACAAACTGGCCACAGCGAACGATCTTTTAAGCGGCAATAAACGAATGTTCAACATCCATTTAAACCCGATCAAAAAAAGCACAAAAGAAATCGCAAATGACGACAATCCAAACCAACGATACATGAACAAATGAGCCATCCATGCACCGAACTTTCCCAACCAGTTAGCAACTGGCTCCGGATTGTCATCAAACAAAAAACCAAATAAGGTGGTATTCAGAACACGGTCCTGATCGGCCGTCCAGGTAAAGAAATAAGAAACGGATGAAAGAAAAGTAAAACATGAGAACAGCACCAAACTGATTCCAAGAATTGTCTTTGTGCGTTTTTTATCAAAACGCTGAAACAAACCTCCAACCATTTTTTTTGCCTCTAGCGGCGCATCTGATTTGACGCGAGATTCCTTTTGTTTCGCCTTCCCCGGCTTTTCAACAACCTCTTCGTCTGCTCCTTTTACGCGGTATTCGTTCTCCAATGCCATTTCTCCTGAACTATCCTACGAAGATAGTTTCATCCCAAGCGCGATTCCTAAGGATAAGCCGAGAAGTATAAACAGCATGTTGTTAGTTAAGATCGTTCCTTCTAAGGTCTAATGATCACTGCGGATTCAAATCACTCATGAACTGATCAAATGTAACGCGTTTGTAGTCGGATGGAATCCCAAAGAGATCGCGATTTTGAGCACCTGAAATAAAGGATTCAAGCTGATAATGCACCAATCCCATTTCCGATGGACGGTAAAAATCCAATCCCAATCCGGGCACATCTGTGAAGAATTCGAGATACTTATTAGAGATCTTTTTAGCAAAATAGGCATCGTACCCTATTTTCAGGTCTGTTTCATAGATGTAGTAACGCTTACAACGAATTCCAGCTATCTTTTTACCTCCTGATTTCTTCTGGACAGTGTAAGAAGGTTTCTTGGGCGTCAGCGAATCTTGTTTCACCAAATCTGTTTGAATGGCATATTTCTGACCGTTTGCCTCGATAAGCAAATACGCTTTTTTTAAGGACATATGGCGGATATAGACCTGATTCCCAAAATAATCAGTTTCTGTTTCAACACGAACAATCGTGTCGTTGGTGAACACCACCATCTTCCAACTTTTATATACAGAATCTGACTGTGGAAAATTGATCGTTGCGTTGTATGTAAACACTCCCTGAATCGGTTTTTGCCCCCACATTACAGGTGTAATTATAAACGAAATACAAAATAAAAATCCGACTACTAGTTTCATTCAAACGTTTTAAATAAGTCATTCATTTTGGAATTGAACGCAGCATAATTGATCGATTTTCCTTTGATCAATGGTTCCAACAATGCGGCATCAACTTCTTTTTCTTCCACTAATTTCGCACGAAAGACCATTCTGATCCCGTAACGATCAATCGCATATGCCAACAAGGTTCCTTTCACTTCCTTGAATGGATTATACCAATTCGCATTCGGCAAGCTGATCTGGTCAGTGTACCACAGCTCAATTTTATCGTCAGGATTTGTTTTACTCACAGCCACAGCTTTTTTTACATCATATCCAGCTATAGTGTCTTCTTCTTTGGACCACTCAATACGATAGGTATCCTGACTATCTACGAGCTCATTCACCTCATCCGCGGAAAAAACTGCATGGAATTGATCCGATCCGTACTCAAAATAAGTTGAAAAGGTGCGATTGTTACAATCCACATATTGCGAAAAACGCAGATTCGCCTTTTGAATAGTACTACTTACCTTACCATCCTTAAAGTTCATTTCCATTTCCTTTGGCAAAATACTATACAAGAAAAAATTATCCTTTTGCTCCGGATACTCGATGGAATATACGATTCTACCCTCAGTAACAGGCTTGTTAGAGCAAGACGCCATCAAGACGATGCCACAGAAGAGGAGAAAAGCTAAAATTGATTTCATGTAAATCGTAGTCAATTAAAAATGCTTCTGTTACGACATAATGTGGAAAAGGTTTCCGTTTCGTGGGAAACTCTTTTTGGCAAAGCGCCCTGCAAATGATATTTTTGCTTTGTTAAAATCTATTTATGCATAGGAACCTTGAGATCATCATTAACACATCAGAATTAACAGCAGGAACAAGGGGAGCATCCCTTGGTCCAGGTGCAATTATGTCAGCTGCACGCAAAAACAACAACGCCTTTTTCGGAAAGATCCCTCTGCATCCTTTACCAGATTTCAACCACCTGATTGACCAACCAACAAACACACCATACGCTAAACGAATTGATGGTTTCTCACAAGTATTCCATGCCGTTGGCGACACCGTTGTCACCCTTTTGAACAATAACAAAATGCCAGTAGTCCTTGCCGGTGATCACGGTTCAGCTGCTGGAACAATAGCGGGAATAAAAGCACATTATTCAGACAAAAGATTGGGTGTGATTTGGATCGATGCTCATGGCGATCTTCACTCCCCTTACACTACCCCCTCCGGGAATATGCACGGAATGCCACTTGCGATCTGCATTGGGGCGGATAATACAGAACAGGCTCGAAACGATTTGGATGCGCACACCGTCGAAGCGTGGAACGGATTGAAAAATGCATACGGGATCTTTCCTAAGATCAGACCGGAAGACCTTGTCTTTATTGCGGTTCGAGATACCGAACCGGAAGAAGATTTCTTATTGGACCGCATGAACATCACAAATCACACCGTGGAAGAAGTTCGAAAAAAAGGGTCCGCTGAAATTGTGCGTGATTGTCTGGAGCAATTGAAGGAATGTGACATCTTGTACATCTCTTTTGATGTTGACTCAATGGATCCACAACTGACCTCGTTTGGTACAGGAACTCCTGTAGGAAACGGTCTTACCCCAGAAGAAGCCGTAGAAATATTAACTTTGCTGGCCCAAGACCAACGTACCGTGTGCATGGAGTTTGTTGAAGTCAACCCGTGTTTAGACAACAAATGCAACGCCATGGCGGAACACACGTTCGAAATCTTGGAACAAGTAACACACGTATTAACTTCAAATTAATCAATGGAAGCAGCAATAAAGCAAGCATTAACAACCCAATTTTCTACTCTTTTCGGTGCTGAGATCTCAGAATCGATGGTGCAATTCCAAAAAACCAAAAAAGAATTCAAAGGCGACATTACCATCGTACTTTTTCCCTTTTTGAAACTTGCAGGTAAAGCCCCGCAAGAAATTGGAACACGGCTGGGTGCTTTATTGCGGGATGAGCTTCAATTGATCGCAGACTTTGACGTGGTGGGTGGATTCTTAAACGTCAGCTACCCGGAGACTTATTGGATCGATGCCTTGGCATCCATTGAGAATAACGCGCAGTTTGGTTTTGCAGCGCCCAACTCGAAACCTGCCATCATGGTCGAGTATTCCTCGCCAAACACCAACAAACCTTTGCACTTGGGGCACTTGCGCAATAATTTCCTTGGATACAGTGTAGCAGAGATCTTAAAAGCCAACGGCCATGAAGTGATCAAAACACAGATCATCAATGATCGTGGAATCCACATCTGTAAAAGCATGTTGGCATGGATGAAATATTCGCCTCTGAATGCGGCAGGTGAGCGCGAAACTCCTGCAAACACAGGAATGAAGGGCGATAAATTGGTTGGGAAATACTATGTGGAATTCGATAAATATTTTTCAGCAGAAACAAAAAGCGTGTTAGCAGATTGGGAAGCTGGGAATTTTGAAGGATACAGTCCAACTGCCCTGGAAAAATACAATGAGTTAAACGCAGCAAAAGCGGGCAAAGACGAAAAGGCAGTAGCTGCCATCGACGATAAAATCAAAGAACTCGCAAAAAACGAAACAGCGATCTTGCGCGAAGCAAAAGACTTGTTGGTGCGTTGGGAAGGCCGAGATCCGGAAGTTTACTTGCTTTGGACAACGATGAACGGATGGGTTTATGACGGTTTTGAAAGCACCTACAAGCGAATGGGCGTTGACTTTGACCGCTTGTATTATGAATCCGAAACCTACATTTTGGGTAAAGACATCGTACAAGAGGGACTTAAAAAAGGCGTTTTCTATCAAAAAGAAGATGGATCTGTATGGATCGATCTTACGGACGAAGGTTTAGATCATAAACTGCTTTTGCGTTCAGACGGTACTTCAGTATATATGACACAAGATGTTGGTACAGCTGTAGACCGCATCAAGGATTATCCGCAATTATCCGGATTGATCTATACAGTTGGAAATGAACAAGATTATCATTTTAAAGTGCTTTTCCTGATCTTGAAGAAAATGGGCTATTCATGGGCTGATGCTTGTTACCACCTTTCTTATGGCATGGTAGAATTACCAAAAGGTATGGGACGCATGAAATCACGTGAAGGCACTGTTGTTGATGCAGATGATCTGATGGAAGATATCGTTGAGACTGCGCGCGAAATGACCCAAGAACGCGGTCAGATCGAACAACTGTCTGAACAAGAAAAAGAAAACCTTTACGAAACTATTGGAATGGGTGGATTGAAGTACTTCCTTTTGAAAGTAGATCCGAAAAAGCGTATAGTTTTCAACCCGCACGAGTCGATCGAATTGAACGGACATACCGGACCTTTCATCCAATATACTCACGCACGTATATGCACCTTATTAGAAAAAGGCGGACAGATTGGAAACTGGGAGAAGGCACAAACGAATGAGTGGGAACAAGAATTGATCAAACTGCTGGAACAATTCCCACATACGATCGATACGGCAGCAAAAGAATATGCACCATCTCATCTCGCTAATTATTTGTACGAATTGGTGAAGTCATACAACCAGTTCTACCATCAAGTGACCATCCTCAACGAAAGTGATTCTGACACACGCAATATGCGCTTAGCATTGAGTTCAGTTGTTGCCCGAACAGTAAAACAAGGAATGGGACTACTTGGAATTCAAGTACCGAAAAAAATGTAATAATCAATCTCGTTTGCAAAAGAGCGCTTAATAAGGCGCTCTTTTTTTTGTATTATTTTGATTAATTATCAAACTCGTCTGTTTTTTATTTAACGAGTGAGCACCTCGAATTTTATCTTGGGATAAATAGAAAGTAAGAGTCTGCCAAATCAGATAATCGGGTTACATTGACCTCACAAAACAACTGCTAGACAGGATAGCAACTTAGCTTTTCAAGAATAGGTAAAACCTTTTACTAAATGTTTACTATATTGTTTTACTAAAAATTTACTAAGCAATATATTTGCGGCGTTAACTGCTAAGTATGAAACACATTATCCCGAAATCACTACTCTTGCTATTACTTTCGACCCCATTTTATGGGCTAAGTCAAACAACGATAATCAATCCGGCGAATG
>CAYLJB010000076.1:0-14556 GCA_964383785.1 uncultured Fluviicola sp. | reverse complement strand
CCAATCGAATTCTTCTTCGTTCATTCCTTTCCATGCAAAAACAGGAATTCCTGCAGCAGCGATTGCCGCAGCAGCGTGATCTTGAGTTGAGAAGATGTTACAAGAAGACCAAGTAACTTCTGCACCCAATTCCACCAAGGTTTCGATCAAAACTGCTGTTTGGATCGTCATGTGCAAACATCCGGCGATGCGTGCTCCAGCCAAAGGTTTAGATGCTCCGTATTCTTCACGAAGTGACATCAATCCTGGCATTTCAGCTTCAGCCAATTTAATTTCTTTACGACCCCAGTCAGCCAAGCTGATGTCTTTAACTTTGTAAGCTAATTTTTCAGTTGTATTGCTCATAATGATTATTTGCTCCTTATTTTAAGAGTGCAAAGGTATGAAACACTCCTGTGAATTAAAAATTTAAAGCAAAAACAAGCGAAAAAAGAAAATGTTGGCCAATTGATCAATCTTGGAACAAATCCAACATGATTCTTCCCTGACCATAGGTCCATGGTTTACCAAAAAGAAAAGCAATCGTTGCCGGTATATCTCGTTGCTCATAAGGAGTAGAGATCGTTACTCCCTGTTTGAAATCAGGTGATATGGCTAAGAATTCGATGTGTCTGCACCCTTCACAGGCATCTCCATGTCCGATGTAGCCCGTAGACCAACCGGCGGTATGTCTTCCGTGATCATTTGTAATGATAATGGTAGTCTTACCGGCATAGGCGGCATGGGTTTGTAAAAGCTGTACGATCGATCCAACATATTGATCGGTTCGTTGAATCGCAGCCACATATCCCAATGAATCGCTCGCATGGCCGTAAGTATCCGGTTCCTTGAAATTAATGACCATCATTTCTGGAATTCCCGATGACAGTTGCTGCATGACGTGTTGAAAGGTTATTGAATCCGCGCGATAACCTCCTGTACCGTTTCCATTAACCCCACAATCTATTTGAACTGCTCCACCCTCGTAGGAGGCATAACTCGTTTGCGAGAGTACCCAAAGTTTATCCTTACTTGTATTCAAAAAAGACACACCTGACTTACCTGTCCATCGAAGATACTCTTGCAAGATTCCAGGAAAATGCGGTAATTCCAGTCCCGTATTGTCGATAGGATCGTACACTCCCGTGCAAATCGCCGTATGTCCGGGATTGGTATAAGTAGGTCCGTTGTTGTAAAAATTGGTGAGTAAAACACCTTGTGATCGCAATTGAGCGCGCACAGGAATGTTCGCCAAAGTGGTGTCACCCCAAGTTTCTGACCATCTCGGGCCATCAACAACAATTACTATAACACGCTCAGTTTCGAAGTGCTTGGAAACGACTTCCTCATCCTTGCAAGCGAAAAGAAGTATGACGACAGAAAATATAGCACCCCACTTTAGCATATCACAAGGTATAAAATCCAACTCATTACACAAAAAAATCCTTCCATTTTCATGGAAGGATCTACCAACAATAAAAACAAAGTCTAAGGACTTGTCTTAGAATAAAGCCATTATAATGAAGCTAACGCTTCTTTTACCAATTCAGCAACGCGCTTACCGTCTGCTTGACCAGCCAATTGCGCATTTACAGGCCCCATTACCTTCCCCATATCACCAGGTCCGGTTGCACCTATTTCCTGAATTTTTGAAGAAATTACCGCTTTGATCTCATCTTCAGACAACATCTTTGGCAAGTATTCTTCAATTACTTTTGCCTGGAACATTTCTTCATCCGCCAGATCTTGACGTCCTTGTTCCACATACAACTTATAAGTATCCATGCGTTGCTTGTGCAACTTCAAAACGATCTTATTCGCTGCGTCTTCTGAAACTTCTCCGGAACCGGAAGTAGCCTCAAGAAGTAATTTACTTTTAATATCACGCAATGCAGCTAAGCGTTCTTTTTCCTTAGCCAGCATTGCGCTTTTGATATCCTGATTGATTTTCTCTGTTAAGCTCATTGTCTTAATCTACATTGTCGTGTAAAAACGAATTGTTCGTACGTAGGCTGCCATTGTCATCAGACAAGCCAAAACGGCTTGAACGAGACTCATCGCTTTTACGCACTGCATCCAGCTGAATATTGCGGCGAACGAACGCAGGCTCATCCTCCAACTCTTTCAACCCTTCAGCTTTCTTCAATTTGTTATTGTACTGTTGAATACGCTCAATACGCTCCAAGTTACGACGTTGGATCTCTTCTTGAGAAAGTGGAGAACGCGTTTCTTGCTCAGCGATCGTATTCAATTTGTTTTCTGTTTCATCTTCCAAGAAGTAACGCTTTGGCTCTTCAGCAACCGTCTCAACAGTTTCCGTTTGAACACTTACAGTTGTGGTCTCAACATGAGATGTGTTGGTTGTTTCTGAAATCTCCCACTCAAGGTCCATAACTGTTTTTTCTGCAACCGCAACGGCTTCTTCTTTTACCGGAGTCTCAGCAACAGTTTCCTGCACCTCTTCTACCGTTGACTTTAAAAATGGCTCTTCCATAGAGGTTACAGAAGGAACCACTTGCTGAGTTGGGGAAGTCAAAGGAGTTGTGATCTCATTCTTCGCTTCTTCTTCCAATTTCACCACTTTGCGCTCTGGAGCTTTTTCAAATCCAGTGATTGGAGATGACTTAAATCCAGTTGCAACCAAGGTAACGCACAATTTATCACCTAGTGACTCATCTTTACCATGACCCCAGATGATATCTGCAGTGGATCCTGCTTCATCTTGAATGAAATCAGTGATCTCACCGATCTCGTCCATAGTTACTTCTGAATCACCATAAGTAATATTCAATAAGATGTAAGTTGCACCCTCAATATTATTATCATTCAACAACGGAGAGTTCAATGCCTCTTTCACTGCGCTGATTGCACGATCCTCGCCTTCAGCAGTTGCAGATCCCATGATCGCTACACCACTGTTGCGCATTACCGTGTTCACATCATTGAAATCAACGTTAATTGCTCCAGTTGTAGTAATAACCTCTGCAATACCTTTAGCAGCTGTACTCAACACATTATCAGCCATTGCGAAAGATTGTGAAAGCGACATGTTGCCACCCACCTCACGCAAACGCTCGTTATTAATCACCAAAAGTGTATCTACGTTTTGGCGCATTTCTTCTAATCCTTCTTCTGCTTGTTGTCTTCTGCGACGTCCTTCAAAAGCGAAAGGAACAGTAACAATACCAACTGTCAGAATATTCAATTCTTTTGCTATCTGTGCAATTACCGGAGCTGCACCCGTACCTGTTCCACCACCCATTCCGGCAGTAACAAAAACCATTTTTGTGTTACGTCCTAACAAATTGCGGATATCGTCGATGTTCTCTACTGCTGCATTGCGTCCGATCTCAGGAATTGCACCTGCACCTCGACCTTCAGTCAAGCTTGGACCCAATTGGATTTTCATTGGCACTGGTGAAATATCTAATGCTTGGCGGTCAGTATTACATACTACGAAATCAACGCCTTTGATCCCAAGATCAAACATGTGATTTACGGCATTGCTACCTCCACCACCTACTCCGATCACTTTAATGATCGACGTGTCTCCTTTTGGCAAATCGAATTCCATATACTTTGCTTTTTATTGTTGTTTATTGTTGTATCCTTATTCTTCCTCAGCGAAGAAGTTTTTACTTTTTGTCAATAGTGTATCGAAGAAACTTCCACGACTCTTGGTAGAATGTCCTTTCACTTGTCCTGAAACTGTTTCTACTCCTTTGTGTGCGCTTTCCTTTTCGAATCCTTTCATCACCAATCCAATACCTGTTGAGAATGTTGGACTTGTGATCGCTTCAATTGTATTTGTAGACGCCAAATGCTCTGTTGGCAAACCAACACGTGTCGTCATTCCTGTCATGTACTCGAACAACTGCGTAATGTGCTTCAATTGAGCTCCACCACCTGTCACTACGATACCTGCGATCAACTTCTTCTCGTATCCGGAATTAATGATCTCGTAATGCACGTGCTCGATGATCTCCTCCATGCGCGCCTGTATGATGCTCGCTAAGTTTCTTAGTGTAATTTCCTTCGGAGCATGTCCGCGCAATCCAGGAATACAAACTACCTCAGTCTCTAAACTCTCAGAAGCAAGTGCAGAACCAAACTTCACCTTCAACGCTTCCGCATGACGACGTAGGATCGTACAGCCTTCTTTGATATCGTCTGTGATCACATTACCTCCGAATGGGATAACTGCTGTGTGACGAATTACACCTTCATGGAAAATAGCCACATCAGTAGTTCCACCACCGATATCAACCAATACCACTCCAGCCTCTTTTTCTTCATCACTCAAAACAGCGTCAGCAGATGCAATGGGCTCCAAAATAATGTCAGCTACTTGCAAACCTGCCTTGTCCACGCAAACCTTTATATTCTTCGCAGCGTTGATCTGTCCTGTAATAATATGGAAATTCGCCTCCAAACGCACTCCCATCATTCCGATCGGATCGATAATACCCTGTTCGTTATCTACAATATATTCTTGAGGCAACACGTGAATGATCTCTTCTCCAGGAGGCATCACCAATTTGTACATATCATCGATCAATGCATTGATATCTTTCTGAGAAATCTCAGTATCCCCATTGTCACGCGTGTAAATACCACGATGCTGCAAACTTTTGATATGCTGACCTGCAATCCCCACATTCACAACGCGAATGATCAGATCTGCATCAACACGGTTTTGTGCTTCTTCAACAGCTGCACGAATGGACTGCACCGTTTTCTCAATGTTTGAAACGATACCACGTGAAACACCCAACGATTCGCTCTTACCCATGGAAATGATTTCGATCTTTCCATGTTCATTCTTGGTACCTACCAAGCACGCAATCTTTGTTGTCCCAATATCCAAACCAACTACAACCTTCTTTGAAGCTGCCATATCTTATACTTTTCTCAATCGTAAATGAACCACTCTTAGAAAACCCAATCAGCTGTTTATCAATCCAATAAGCAACAGTTTCGATGCAGTTAAATCAGCTGTAGGTACACACTAAGGTATGTTTACAAACTTAATCGGAAAAGACATTGTTTGGCGGTAAAAAAAGAATACTTTTCAAGGGTGCATTGTTAATAAACATGCGGATAATTAACACAAAAAAAAGAGCCCATATAGAGCTCTTTTCATCTTATTCATATCGCTTTTCGATGGAACCGTCTTCGTACATAATCAAGATGAATCCTTTTTGGTCATCAGGAATTTCTTGACCTAAAACATTGTAGCGTTTTGACATATTTTTTCGTTGAGTTTCGCGCGAAATGAGCACCAGATCATCATGCCAATTCAGTGATCCGTCCAAATCCATGGACCCCAATCGATAAACTGTTGATTTGCCTTTTTCAAAGTATACATCAGTTAATGTATAGTTGAGCATTTCTGTCGAATTTCCTGCGGCTGGCGTCATTCCTACTTTTTCCCATGAAATACCGTCCAGACTTCGTTCAATGATATAATAATCACTGTTGATCTCGGATTGAGTGCTCCAATAAAGAACGTTCTCTTCTCCTTGAGATTCCCCCGTAAAATTCATCAGTTCAACAGGTAGTGGAGTACAGTCTGTAACTGATACCGAAGCGGAATAAGCACATCCATCACAACGTGTGACTGTCAAATTGTACGTGGTAGCACCTAGAGGCGTATCAGTGGCAGATGCTGAAGATGCGCTAAATCCTCCAACATTAGCAGTCCACGTGTAATTGTACGTCGTAGATTCTGTATACACCACATCGTCGATCATTATTGCTGTGTTTTCTACAGCCGGTGCCAATAAACCTCCAGTATTCACCCAAGAAAACACAATACGCACAGTTTGTCCCGCATAAGGCGTCAAATCAAAATTCACAGAAGAACACGTAAGCCCATCGAAGTACGGACCCCCCAATAAAATTTGGGTAGCACTCGCAGTCAATGCAGTTCCAGCAACTGGAGTGACAGAGGTTGGAATCAACCAAACTCGAAGAGCTGCATTTGCATTTCCGTTATTTCTCCAAGAGAAGCTTAGATTCGCATTGCAATAACTCGAGATAGTGTAATCCCTGTACGCATGGTTTGTTGCAGCATTGGATGTCAAACCACCAAAACCACTCGAAATTGTGTAATTGTTGTTACCAACGGCGGTTCCAACATACAAGCCCTTTGTTCCACCACAAGCCGCAGCTGTTCCATGATACCATCTATTATAGGTTCCGTTCACCAGCGTAAATCCCTGTGTCGCACCTTCGAAATTCTCAGTCACAGTTGTGGTTCCAGAGGTAGGTCCAGTTGAAGTAAGATCAACCGGTACTCCTGCGCACGCTGTAGTTGGATTTGCTGTGGCTGTTAAAGAAATACTACTGTGAACCGGAACTGTAACGTTTGCACTTCCCGTACAGCCAGGCGTGGTACTTACTGCTGTGTAAGTAGTTGTTGTTGTGGGGCTCACCGTCAATGCCGTATTTGCAGTACCAATTGGAGTGCCACCAACATTCCAGGTATATTGCGTCATACTTGCAGGTAAAGTCAAGGTTAAAGGACTACCCTGACAAACAAACGGTGGAGCCGTGATCCCAAAAGTACCCGAACCAATAGTCACTTTGATCCAGTCTGAACCCTGACACCCATTTGGACCGGTGACAATGACCCGATAATAGATGGTTCCCGTCGGGGAAGCCGTAAAAGTAGCACTGGTAGCTCCTGCTATATTTGTCCAGCTCGTTGGAGATCCAAAAAACGTAGACGTCGTAGATTGCCATTGATATGTTCCACCACCAGTGGCAGTGAGAGTAATCGGGAAACCGGAACAAATAGTTTGGTCAGGACCTAAATTTGGTTGTGGTGAGGGGGATACAGTTACAACAACTTGATCGGTTGCTGCACATGATCCTTGAATTGCCGTTAGCGTATATGTTGTGGTAGCAGATGGAGTGACAGAAATTGTAGCTCCTGCTTGCCCTGTACTCCACGTGTATGCCGTTCCTCCTGAACCTGTTAGCGTTACTGTACCATAGTTAGTAGTTCCAAAGAATCCAGGCGTACTGCAAGCCACCTGATCAGGACCGGCATTAGCAACTGGTACAGTAAGCGTATTGATAGCGTAATTTTGGTTCAATGGGTTCCCACACATATCATTCATGTTACTTACATTCATGGTGTAATTTCCAGGCGGCAATGATGGAGAAACACTGACAACTACACTCAAAGTTTTTCCACCAACACAATTAGTTGTCACTAAATTCACCGTGTAACCAGGCAACACAAAATCCGATGATTGCAAGGTGTTACAATCGATATATTCTGAAAAATTGATAGTGAACTGCGAGGCCGAGGCACAATTGGTTGTGTAAGCATTGATGATTGTTGGGGGCGTGTTATCGATGATGTTTACCGTGGACGCAATATTGTGAAACGTCAAAGTAAAACCATCATTGTTACCGCTGTAATAATTGATACACAAGGCATAAACACCCGTCGTCACTACGTTTTCAAGCATGTTGTTTGTTGTACCTGAAGCGTCTTGTGAATCTGTAGTACCTGAACTATTCAAACCTGTTGCACCTTGAGTAGCCGAAAAGTTACAGCTCATTTGGGTCTTATTCGCGCAACCATTTGTAATGTCCCATAACACAAAATCATAATCTGTTGAACCCGTAGGATTGATCATGAAATCTAAGGTTCCATTCGATTGTGGAGAAAATGAATACCAGACAGAACCACCATTTCCCGTTCCTGAATAGCACGATCCATTGTCATCATTCACGTTGCCGGTATTGTCATATTGATTCGCTGAAGTATTAACAGTAGAGTTTCCACACAAAGGGATCGCATTGATACAATCACTTTCCGGCATAGTAACTTTCTCCATGGTCAAGGGGTCAAAGGCTTCAACCCGTGCTTCAAATCCTCTTCTGCTTTGAACAACTGGAGATGGCACATATTTAATGGTGACAACCTTTTCGATAATCGTTGCCGGTTTGTAATAACCATCGTACAAAGCAATTAGCTCGGTGGTGTCAAGCCCCTTAAAAATGCGCAACGAGGCCCCATCAGGCAGCTCAATGTAATTGAAATTAATACGCATGTAAGGCGTTGCTGACTTAATCGTAGCTGTGAATGCTGTATTCACAACGGAAGCATTCGGTCCACCATTATCATAAACAAGTGCATTCCCTAAAATGATCGTTTGCTGATCTTGAAGGGTGATCTGCTGCTGTGCTCCAGCAAAAAATGAAACTAGCGTAAACAGGAATAATAATCTGATATTCATAGCAGTGCGTTACAGGCGCAAAGCTATGGAGAGTGAAATACCGATTTAGTGGTGCTAGCCCCTCAAAAGGCAAGGTGTTGAAAATCTAACTATTCTGTATCAATTTCCCGCTTTCTACACACGATCTGATTGCGGTACTTCAAATTGATCTGTTCATAAACATTCCAACCTTCATAAGGCAAACCTTCTTGATAGAAAATCTTCAGTTTTTCAAATTTTTCACGAACCTCTTGATCATTGTTCGCTGTGCCAAAAACGATCTCGTGATCACCTACCTGCGGGATCAACAAATAATCACCCCAACGATCTCGGTGCACCTGTACGATCTGTGCGCGCAAGAAATCATCGCCATTGATGTATTTCGCTATACGATAGATCTCATCTAAGGAACGCTTCTTAGCTAATTCAGGATCATTTTCAATTTCAGCTACTGTCAAACTATCACTTTTGTCAGCAATATTTCCGGAAAAAACCAAAACACGCGCGGTAAAGTTGGGCGAAGGATCCATCATGGCCCCTTTAGAATCCACATAAAAACTCTGTCCATCTCTATTAAAAATACGCGCATAGGGTTGTCGAACTTTCACGCGAATATTCCAATTCCCACCTAATCGCTTGTAAACATCTACGAGCTCTACCTCATGCATTTTTCGGATGAAGGCTTCGATCGCAGTGGTATTTAAGTCTTTCATTTGCTGACCTGAGTAGATCAGATTGTTTCGTTTCAACCGGACCACCAATTCCTGTTCCGTTAAAAATGCATTTTCATCAACAACTGAAATAGCAATCGTAGGAGTAGCAGCAACCATTTCCTCTTGCTGTTTTCTGGCAACAAACAAAAGAATGATCACCAATAAAGCGAATGCACTCCAAGACGCTATTTTAATTTTTCTATTTTTCACTTTTCGCTTTAAAAATAGTAGCCAAAGCAGGAACAATCCGGTCAATATCTCCAGCTCCAATGGTCAGGATCACTCCTTCATCAATCTGTTTTGCCCAGTCTAAAACTTCTTCTGGTGTCATCAACTTCCCTTTTGCACCAATTCCAGCTACAAGCACTTCGGAAGTAACTCCCGGAATCGGTAATTCTCGAGCGGGATAAATGGGCATCACTATCGCCTTATCCAAACCGGATAATTCGCGAATGAAGCCATCCAAGAAATCACGCGTGCGAGAGAACAAATGCGGCTGAAAAATTCCGGTAATTGTTTTGGACGGATATTGTTGTCGAACGGAACTTACCAAAGCAGCAATTTCAGTTGGGTGATGCGCATAGTCATCGATATAAACAAGATCCTCTGTCTTAAGATGCACTTCAAAACGGCGTTTAACACCTTTAAAGGTGGACAATCCTGAACGGATCTCCGATTCTGTCAATCCCAACTCCATGCACAAGGTCCAAACAGCCAAGGCATTTTCAGCATTGTGCTTACCGGGCAATCCCAATTCTACGCGCTCATATACCCGCCCCGCGCAATGAATATCCACAAAGAATCCATTGTTCTCATATCGAAGGTTCACACCATTACAGTATGCTTTAGGAGTTTCAATCCCATAGGTTTTCGTATTCAAACTGGCTGTTTTTAGGGGCAAACCATATCGATACACCACCAAACCTCCTGAATCATGCTTTTGTGCGTATAAATTAAATCCTTCATGGAAGGATGCTTCATCTCCGTAAATATCCAAATGGTCCGGATCCATCGCTGTAATAATTGAAGCATAAGGCGACAACCTCAAAAATGAACGATCAAATTCATCTGCCTCGATCACAGAATATGTGGCCTTAGGATCAACCAATACATTTGACTGAAAATTGGACGAAATCCCTCCTAAAAATGCCGAGCATGGAATGGATGATTGACTCATCACATAGGCCAACATGGTAGAAGTAGTAGTCTTACCATGTGTTCCCGCCACACCTAAACCTTTAGAAGATTGTGTGATCAAACCCAATACCTCACTGCGCTTTAACACTTTATGAGCTTGCTTCACAAAAACCAGCTCTTCCATCTCTTTGGGAATTGCAGGAGTATAAACAACCAAGGTGCTTTCTGTATCCAAATAGGCTCCCGGTAGTTCAGAACCACGGTCATCAAAATGCACCTCCATTCCTTCCGCGATCAATTCATCGATCAAGGGCGAAGGTGTTTTATCGTAACCGGCAACGTCAAATCCTTTGGCGTGAAAGTATCGCGCGAGGGCCGACATCCCGATTCCACCGATACCGATGAAATAAAACCGCTTTATGCCATCCAGAGTAATTATCATCGCGCAGTTTCTGTAATGGTATCTACAATCTCTTTCGTTGCGTCCGGCTTGGCCATTCTTAAGATCGCTTCGGATAATTGCTGTTGTTCCTTGTGATCGGCTAACAAGTTTTCCGCACGATCCAACAAGGACGTTTTAGCCTCATTGTCCTTCACCAAGATCGCAGCATGATTCTTCACCAAAGCCATTGCATTCTTGGTTTGATGATCTTCAGAAACATTTGGTGACGGAACCAATATAACCGGTTTTCCTACCAAACACAATTCAGAGATCGACAAAGCTCCAGCACGCGAAATGATCACATCCGCAACCGTATATGCCGCATCCATACGAGCAATAAAATCTGTTAGAACAATCTCTGCACCTGAAAGCTTGGCAACCTCCTCTTTCATTTGTTCAAAGTAGTACTTGCCGCATTGCCACAAGATCTGAATACCATTCGAACCCAGTTTCTCTGCACCGTACAACACACTTTCATTCAAAGTGCGGGCACCCAAACTTCCTCCGATCACCAAAATGGTCTTTTTGGTTGGATCTAATTGTGGGAAACAAGCAAAGGCCTCATCTTTACCCAACGATAATTGGCGCAATTCAGCACGAACCGGATTTCCCGTGAAATGAATTTTATCTTTCGGGAATACTTGCTCCAATCCTTCGTAAGCAGTACAAACTGCGGCAACCTCTTTTGCCAACAGGCGGTTGGTTTTTCCAGGATAAGAGTTCTGCTCTTGAATAACGGTAGGAATCCCCAATCGCTGCGCCATTTTCAAAGTCGGTCCACTGGCATAACCACCAACACCAATAACCACTTGTGGTTGAAAGTCGTTAACGATCTTTCGGGCCTTCATTAAACTCGACAGCAACTTAAATGGTAAGAGTAAATTCTTCCAAGTAAAACGGCGTTGAAGTCCGACAATAGGTAAACCCACGATCTTGAAACCAGCCGCCGGCACTTTTTCCATTTCCATTTTTCCCTCAGCACCCACAAATAGGATGTCAGCTTCCGGAAAGCGTTTTTTAATTTCATTGGCGATGGCAATAGCGGGAAAGATATGTCCTCCCGTACCACCTCCAGAAATGATCACTTTATTCAATTTTTTCATGCGAACGCGTTTTGTTGCAATTTCACATCAGCTTCTTCTTGGCGTTGAGCAATTCCCTGAACGATACCAATCGACACACATGCCATGATCATAGCAGATCCTCCCATTGCGAGGAAAGGCATATTTTGTCCGGTAACCGGGAAAATACCCGTACACACCATCATATTTACAGCTGCCTGCGAAAGGAGTAGTATTCCGATTCCCAAACAGAGGTATGTTTCAAATAGATTATCCGCTCGCATGGCGATCCGCATGATCCGATAGAGCAAGATCAGATAGAACAGCACCAGGAACACCGCAGAAACCAAACCGAATTCTTCCACGAAACTGGCGAAGAAAAAATCGGCATAGGCCTCTGGAATGAACTCCTTCACTTTTCCTTTTCCAATACCCTGACCGAAAAATCCTCCTGCATAAATCGCTTGTTGCGCATTGTTAGCCTGAAGGTTCCCGGGTTCATCCAGATCCGCACTATTCTCATAGCGATTACTGAATCGGTTCACCCAAGTTTCGTAACGAGGTAATATGTTTAAGTCGGGCAAAGCTTTGTGTACACCCACGACCATAATAAAGAGTAAAATACCACCCGCGACGACGGAAAACAGCTTTGAAAAAGGAACTCTGCCCAAAAAGAGCAATACAAAACAGATCATGAACAAGATCGCTGCCGTAGAGAAATTATCCTTTACGATCAACCCACATATAATTACTATCGGCAACATGATCGGTAGAAAGCCTTCTTTCCAATCATTCATGATCTCCCTTTTCTTATAGAGCAAACGCGACACATAGATGATCAGCGCTAATTTCGCGAAGTCGGACGATTGGAAGGTAAGTCCCACAAACGGGATCTTCACCCAACGACCCGCCTCATTGACCTTTGTTCCGAAGAACATCGTGAAAATGAGCAATGCAATAGCACCGTAATAAATGATCTTGGATAAACGCGAAATATATTTCGGGTCTTTTTTGTGCACCCAATACATGGCAAAAATGGCAAGTACGATATAGATCAAATGTTTGAACATGTACTTAAATGGAGATCCCCCTTCCATTTTCACGAGGATAGGCACAAAACTATAGACCGAAAGCAAAGAAAATCCCAGCAAAATAAGTGTGATCACCCAAATCACTAGATCTCCTTTCAAATATTTACGGATTATCTGGATCATGTCTTATGCGTGTAGTTTGACAAAAGCTTCAAACAATTCCATTTTTGTTTTCCATTCATTTCCACTCACAGTGAACAGTAAGATGTGCCGACTTTGCTTTACTCCATTTAGAACAATCAAGGCATCATCCAAGGTTTCAGTAGCTGTAATCAATGGCACAGGTGCCATCACATCCCCCGGAACTCGCAACTGCGGATTATCGAATTGTGCGATCCAAGACAACCCGCGCATTACTTCCGGATCTACGGATGCCAATTCAGAAACTTGCTTTTCTGTTCCCAACCAAAAAACCGGAAACGGGAAAGTTTGCAACGTCGCTGAAAGCTCATATACATTTGGGTCGTACCAGGTGAAAACATCCATACCCCAAAGTTTTCCCAATGGACGTAGGGAGCGAATTTCCGCATTGCGCAATGCTTCTTCCCGAGCTTGAAGCAAGGGGTTTACACCGACCTGTCTTTTAACTTCCATCTTGAGGAGCTTACAATGAACGAACTGCGGCCTTGAATTGATTTCCTCGATCTTCGTAGTTTTCGAACAAATCGAACGAAGCACATGCAGGAGACAACAATACCGTTTCATCTTTTTTAGCCAAGCGGTAGCCAAACGCTACAGCTTCCATTGCTGAACCAGCTTCTACGATCGTTTCCACCACATCGGAAAACGTATCGATGATCTTCTGATTATCTTTTCCAAGACAGATGATCGCTTTTACCTTTTCTTTTACTAAGTCTGTCAATTCGCTGTAGTCGTTTCCTTTATCCACTCCACCAACGATCCATACAGTTGGTTTATCCATGCTTTCCAATGCAAACCATGTTGAGTTTACATTCGTCGCCTTTGAGTCGTTAATGAATTCGATCCCACATACTTTTGCCACGAACTCCAAGCGGTGTTCAACATTGACAAAATCAGACAGACTTTCGCGCACTATTTCCTTGCGAATATCCAAAATGCGACCGGCCAAACCGGAAGCTAATGAATTCTGGGCGTTGTGCTTACCCTTCAATGCTAAATCGTGAATAGACATAGTGAATTGATCGTTAAAGTTTATGATGAGTTGTTTGTTTGCTACATAAGCTCCTTTCTCAAAAGTTTTTGTCAAGGAGAAAGGAAGACATTGAGCCGAAATGGTGCGTTTGGCCATCTCTGCTTCGATGATCGGATCATCTGCATTGAAAATGAAATAATCCGCTGTTGTTTGGTTGTTCAAGATTCGGAACTTGGCATTCACATAGAGCTGCATGTTGTACTCATAGCGATCCAAATGATCCGGTGTGATATTCGTCAAAATGGCAATATCCGCTTTGAAATCGTTCATATCGTCCAATTGGAATGAACTCAATTCCAAGACGTAAACATCTTTTTGTTCCAACGCTACTTGCTTGGCGAAACTGTACCCAACGTTTCCTGCCAAGCCCACATTCAATCCAGCTTTCGTAAGCATGTGGTGAGTAAGCATCGTCGTGGTTGTCTTACCATTTGAACCGGTAATACACACTTTTTTAGCACTTGTGAAATACCCCGCCAATTCGATCTCAGAGATCACTTTGATCCCCTTCTCGCGAATAGCCTTCATCACAGGTGCTTTTTCAGGAATTCCGGGAGATTTCACCACCAAGTCAGCTTCTAGGATGCGTTCCATCGTATGTTGCTGTTGTTCCCAAGTGATCGCATATTGATCCAACTCCTTTTGAAACGAAGGCTTGATCGCTCCAAAATCGGAAACGAACACCTGGGCCCCTTTTACTTGAGCAAGAATCGCAGCACCCA
>CAYLJB010000075.1:0-14828 GCA_964383785.1 uncultured Fluviicola sp. | reverse complement strand
TAGAAGAAGCGAACATCGAATCGCCATTTGGACTTAGTAAAATAAAACAACTGCGGACCAAAATTGAAGTTGTTACCATAGGTCTGATTATTCCAACTATGGTTTAAGATCCACTCGGATACAAAGCGGGTATTCTTAAATGCGTACTGATAATTGATACTCGAGAAAATGTATTGCGGATAGCGCGCGCCATTGTACAAGAAATTACGAACAGCAACCTGACCTAAAGGTCCGTATGCGTAGCGCACATTGAAAGAAACTGTTCTCCATGAAGTCATGAAAAATGCATTCATTGAGAACAGCTCCGGGTGTTGAATGGTGTCGGAGAGTTTATTATAACCACCCATTAAATTCAAGGACATACGAAGATTACGATCCAGATCCGAAAAATTCTTATTGAGATTCAAACCTCTGAATTGTAAGGTCCCGAGATTCGAATTTGTATACACATAGAAAATACTCGGTATAAGCATTACGCGTTTAAAGCGTGACCATCCAAATGATAAATTCACAGGAACATTGGTTTCTTGATTAGAACCGGCAATTAAAAAATTCGACGAGCTTCTGCGATAAGCGATAGATAGATTTGTATTAAAATTCTTGGTGATTTGAACCGCTGTTCTTGATTGAGCGAAAAATACCGTACTTAACTGTCCGTTTTGAATGTTGACAAACTGTCGATTTTGGGCATTCACTGACTGATTTAAGCGATTATTCCAATAAGCTCCGGTATAACCCAACAACCAATTCCAATTAATAACCTGCCCGGCACCGGGATTCAGCGGATTTTGATTTAATTGATTCAATCCAAGTCTAAATGAGGCAGAATGTCGTTTCAGAAAACGAAATTGAAGCCCTGACAAGAAATCATTGGCATACAAAGGTGATTGGGTCAAATTAAGTCTTCCGTATCCCAATGCCGCCTGAATGTGATTATCGTTTGAGGCGAAAGCCGTTCCAACTGAAAAAGAATAAGCATTGATCTGATTTGACAAAATTCCGGGTGCAACACCTCCAGACGCAGCAACTTGAAAATTCCTATTGATTTTGTAGTTTACCGCAATCCCTGACCTCGATCCTATATTGGTCAATGAGCTTTGAATCAATGGAATCATCAATCGCACTCCGGCCCCGAGATTTACACTGAATTTATTAGAATTATAGGACATCATTCCATTCAGGTTGCGCAAGGTTGCATTGGTCGGTGTGTAAAACGTGAAGACATGCTGCAAATTCGCGCGAAAGAATGCGTTATTTGCTAAAGGCATATCAATTCTAAAAATATTCATAACAATGGGTTGGTAGCCCAGAATGTTGTATGCATTCGAATACCAGGTAAGCGGAATTACAGAACTTCCATAGCTATTCACTGTGTAGCTATTGGATAGTTTAATAAAATCAACTGCACTGTTCAACTTAACTACATCTGCAGATACGGATTTCGTAGTACTCCCCTTGGTGCTTTTTGGTTCTGCACCTCGAAAATAAATGGTGTATTTGCGTGCATCAAGCATACTCGATGGCCGGTAATTTTCAATATCCACGCGTTTAAAATTCCGCTGTGGTGTGAGCAAACTCGCCTTAAAGTTTATGACCGTATCCATTCCGGTTTCAACAACAAAATCTAAAAAGGAACGTTTTTTCAAACTGTCGGCATGTAAACTGAGTCCTTGACCAAGAATTTTCCAAGAAAGATTGACATCTTGTGCCTCTTCACCATTATTCGAGACGTTTATCCCAAGATCAGCCTCAAACTGATCGTTGAGAAAATAAATCCGTGATCGCGGTAAAACCTTCATTTCCCAGTCCACTCGTCGTGGTTTACCTACTTGGAATGAACACACCGCATGCGTTTTTCCATCAGTTCCAACTACAAATACCGTTACATTGTACTTGGTACTTCCTTTCATGGTAGACAGGTTCGGCAATAACCGAACAGGAATAAAAACCGAATCATTCGGTTCGATGTTGTAAACACGTTTGGAGGAAGTAAGAATACGCCAGTCCGAAGGACAACCAATCTCCAGATAGAACTCACGGGCTATGCCATTGACGTTCTTTACGGACATCACATTGGTTACCACCTCCCCTTCCCGTGTCATGAAATCAAAATTCATCATGGTACAAACCAGCGGACTGTAATTTGGCTTCTGAGAAAAAGCAGAGAATGATAAAAATAAAAGCATGAACAGCAACCCGCTTGGGTACTTCAATCTTTCTAAAAAGACCAAATTCATGCCTTTCTTGTTACTCATAGATCTTCTGAAATACAGAATTTGATATTCAATTCATATTTTCCCGGGGTATAGTTGTAAAAGGGGCGAATGCGGTAATCAATTACAAATGCAAATTCCCCATAGCTTGTTAAATAAGAACCATTGGAATTCGTTTGACCCGGGCCGCAACCACCACCCGTTCCTGCAGCACTTGCAAAACTTCCATTATCAATGATCACGATCTCTCCACCATTTTCAGGAAGCATGAATGTTTGCCAAGTACCGTTAATTGGTGATGTTGCACAATTGTTGGTAACGCGAACTTCAATCATCCCTATGTTAGGCTGCGAACCTGAAAAACCATACGAAGCGGTTTGAAGCCATTCAGCATCCGGAGTAGGTAACCCACCATTGTTGACAACCATACGTAATTTCCAGGCACAATCTCCATTGTTGGCTGTATCACTAGCTGTTACGCGTAAAATAGTAGTACCGTAATAGGTCATTCCAGCCTCATACTCCCCAATTTCGTCAAAAACAAACTCCAACAAACTACCCCCTGCCTGTTGATCTAAATCCAACCTACTTAAGGGCCAGCCGTCGCATCTGTTAGAGGTACTGGTGGCACAACCGGCAGGTTGAGCAACGGCAATACGTGTAGCAAATGAGAAGAGGCACAGAAGTAGTATGCGGCAAACAAGATTCATTTTGTGTAGGAGTTTGATTTTCGTCCTGATGGATGAATTTATCGGGAGGTGATGAAAAAGGGTGGCAGTTTCACTACCACCCTCGTTGAATTTTATTGATTTTCGATCATCAAGTACTTCACATTCATTGTGTATACACCTGGCTGAGCGTAATCTCCGGCAGCACCCGCAGTAACTAAGTCTTCAGACGTAGTACCTGTATTTGCAAAAGGGAAAATTGCTGGTAATCCCGGAACGATGCGGTAGTCAATTACATAGTAATAAGCATCGTTATCTCCGTTAGCTGCCACTGCAGTTTGTGTCAAATAAGACCCGCCAGATACGAATGAGGTCAAACCTGATCCACCCGCAATGTAACGGTTGTTAAGTGCTGCAGTAGCAGGAGGCGCTACATAAGCAGAACCAGCTGAAACGTAGATATTGTTGGCTCCCAAAGTAGCCGCTTGTGGGTTAGGAACAGCCGTGAACTGAGCAGAATAATCACCCCCGGTGTTGGCAACCCCGTTGTTGATATCACCCGGGAATTGGTGTAATTCCAAAGCAGTTAATGGAAGGTCTGTGATACCTGATGCTGCACCGTAAGCTACCTGTGGATCCCAAAAACGATCTGCAGCCAACGCAGCATGCTGTCCTGAAGTACCGGAAGCGAATAAATCCCAAGATACTGTAGAAGATGCAGTTAGAATTGTAGCACCATACTGTGTAATACCACCAATGTACTCAGAGATCTCGTCGAATACGAAGTTTACCTGATCAGGTGTGTTCATGTTCAACTGTAGAATTGGAACTAGTTCCATTGTTACAGTTACGTTTTCTTCATCCTGGATTTGTGCGTAAGACGCAGTTCCAGCCATTACTGCTCCAACTAATAGAGCGCTTTTTACAAACTTTTTCATAATAGTAAAGTTTAGTTTTAAATTAAATTGTTTTATATGGTTGTAACACATACGCTTGTCACCCCGCGCACTGTCTGCTACGCCACAGTGTTGCGCTCAAACTTCTCAACCTGGTTGATGGTTTGAAGATTTGATTTCTCGTTTTTTTTGTATCAAATAATTAGTAATTGATTGTTTATTAGTGTAGCGTTATTAATACTCTATTGCACTGTAAAATCCAGTTCTGCCGTTTCAACATATTCTTTGCTTCCAAAATCAAGCACCCCCAGTGCATTATAACTTCCCGGAGGTAAAGGCGGCAAGTCTAATTCAAGAAGACGTGTGGAACCGGGAAGTATGGTTGCAGTTTTTGCAGGTACCTTGATCGTTTCTCCGGTAGCCATATTCAATAGTTCAACGTAATATGTACAAAACCCAATACCATCACCTGTGTTAGAGGCTTTCATACTAATATTCTTTTTGTCACTCGACAAGGAATAGCCTGTCATTGAAACCTGATTATTAGCCAGATTTGGTGGATTCTGATAGACAAAGATCCCAAAACCCATACTAGGCACAATTCCCATACCCATGGCATTCGAACCTTGATTAGGTACATTAAGTTCTTTTCGCTCCTTTACTTCATCAACAACGATCAATGACCAAGCTGCATGAGCAAATTCATCTCCGGGAGGAATATCTAATAGCACATTGATAAAGCCTTTTTCCCCGGGCTGAATAGTGATTAACGATGGTGTGGCATACAACCATTTCTTCAAACCGTATTTGTAGTCATCCGGCACCTTGGAATTCTCGGCTGATCGGTTGATATCCGAAGCTAAATAATCCTGAACCTTAACCTGAAATGTTCGTGGAAGGTCGGTATCATTGGAAATCTTAATCTGCTTGGATTGAGACGTTCCAGGTTTCAAAGAAAATCGTATGGTGGGAGGAGAAATACTCACCCCACGAGGAACAGTATCTTTTAATGGCTCAAATGTCTTTTCTTGAGCAATCGTCGTTTCTGAGATCATCAACCCAATCAGGGTCAGAATAACAAAGAGTAAATTTGGTTTCATAGAGTGTGTTTTAGGATCATTTGATAAGACGTTTTTGGACCTTTACAGCATATAGATCAAAGTAGAGTGTTTCATTTTGACCAATCAATGGGGGCACTCCCTTATTTCCATATCCTGACTCACTTGGTACAGTAATCCTTACTTGATCGCCTTCTTTCATCTGGAGCATGGCCTCCTCCCAACCTTTAATTACCTTATTCATTCCAGGCTCAGCGGCAAATGGTTTTCCGCTGTCAAAAGAACTGTCAAATACATGCTTTACTCCCATAGAATCAATGGTATAACCGGTGTAATGCATGAAAACGACCATAGAAGTATCTATTACCGACCCAGATCCTTCAGTCATGAATTCCATTTTGACGTTTGCCTTTGTGGTCAGCGTTCTTAAAGGTTCACCTTTCAGGAAGGACGGCTCTTTAATTGTTTCCAGAGTATACTCAAAGAAAACCGTTACATTCTCAGGGATCAATTTTTTCAACTCCATTCTTGCGTTTTCAGGAGGAATCGCCATGATCACCTTATCGCCAACACTTGATCTTAGCAGCATTGTTAACCAAGCTGGATTTTCAATTCCTTTACCCAATCTAAAATGTTGAGGTTGACCTTTCTCGTATGTGGATTCGAAGATGTGTTTTGCGCCGTTTGCAAGTAAATAATACCCAACTACATTCACATATACATTGTCATTCAACTGTGCGTTTTCACCTACAGAATCTTTCACAAAGCAATAAGCGAAACCTGAGGGATCATCAATATAGTTTATGCCTGATGGATCAAAGAAAGGATCGATCTGTCCTTCCAGATACACGTCGAAGCCAAGCGTACTGTTCGCTGGCACAAGCTGATTAGCTTTAGCGCCATAACCAAGTGAAGCCGGAATAATGAAGGTCGCCTTTTCGCCTACTCTCATGTTGCAAAGACCTTCGTCTAGTCCCTTGATCAGCTTATTCACTCCTGCCTGAATCAATACAGAACCCCCACTTTTGCGTGATGAATCGAATATCTTTTTCTTGCCGGATGGCTCAATAACATATCCTGTGTAGTGTATAGCTACATAGTTACCTTTTTTTACTAAATCACCTTTTCCTGCTTCAACGGTTGCCGATTTCAAACCAGAAGGCCATTCCTTGATGGTAGACTGATCGAATTTGTAATAGGGCCAGAAAGCACCGATTACCTCGATCTCCATAATGATCGTTGCGTTTGCAGGCACTTTACCAAACTTACGATCTCCATAAGCAAGATCAGGTGTAAGTGTAAAGACCCCTCGCTCACCTACTTTCAATTTAGACGCTGCAAGTTCAAGTCCTTTCAACACATCACCATCGCCTAAAATAAATTCGTATGGTGTCGATTTGTTTTCAGCACGGGCAATCTCAGTTCCATCAGGAAGTGTACTGGTATAAACAACCTGTACCATCATGCCATGCTCTAATTTAAGACCTTTGCGATTCTTAACTAAAAGTTTATATTGAAGTTTCTCCTTTGAAACAGAAGTAGTTTCGGCATAAATACCTGATATGAACAAACAAAAAAAGATTGAACAAATCCAGGCTAACCATGATTGATATGAGTAGTAGAGAGTTTTCATACAATAGCTTTTCAATCTCTTTCTAAAACCAAGCCAAATACTTACTCGCTGTTTTTCAAGTGATTAGCTGATTTTTCTCTCATAGAGAAATTCCCATTAAGGGAATTTTATATCAATTTGGGAAATCAATTCCGAGAAAAATCTTCTCTAACTCTCCATTACAAGATCTCAAATAAATACCAACAGGGTTTGAAACAGTTGGATCGATGTACTTTCCATTTAAATCAAAGTATGTGCAATTATCATTCGATCCGCTCAAATTATTTACAGAACTCAACAAGGTGAAACAAATATCATTGGTACTTCCCCAAATCATTCCATCCATCGAGGATACCTGCTTGTTATCAGAAAGTAAATATCGAATTCTCATGGTTAGAACAGTTGACTTAGCTTCTACCGGAATCTTCCATTTAAAGCTCATCTGTTCACCACCGGAAACTTCGCTATGGAATGATTGTGCCTCCAGCTCATCATCGAAATCGCCATCCTGGTTAAAATCGGTATAAATTATCAAATCATGATTACCAGAAGCGTCACCTGCCGTAAACTGCATGACATAAGTCTTACCGCTAATCAACACCAATTCTTCTAAGAATAACAATTCATAACCATCATTGAAAGGTCTATTCGCGGATAAAATGGGCATACCAGCCAATTCAACCAATTTCAGTGACTCATGAACTTCTTCATGAATGTTAGAGATAGCATAAGTTAGTTGGGGTCTTTCCGGAAGTATACCTGATGAACTAAGTAATACAAGTTCATCCAGAAACAAACGCGAGGATGCAGAAAAATAATCTGCATTATCGTATTTCAAATTCAGAAATCCCTGCGCCGAAATCTCCGGAGTGTATTTCAAAATCAGTTGAGTATATCCCGAATTGAGTTTTTTGTTTTCTACCTCCCAACGAACTATATTTTGTTCACTACCGAATTCTCCAGAAACCCACAACTTTATTTGATCATATCGGAAATATCCTTCTGCCGCGCATAAAAAAGAAAATACGTATGTCTCTCCTTTTTCAAAAACCAATTTGTCACGAGTAGACAAGTGAAAGTTTGTTTTGCCCATTTCGGTTGAAACAAGGTGTTTAAAACCTCTTCCCGGCAACTCTGATGAAATGTGTGCGTTTGGTTGACCTACATGCTCAAAGTATGTGAAGCTACCAGCTTCAAAATCCTCTTTGAAAATCGTTCTAGATAGAACGATTGTTGAGAATAAACTTAGAATGATAAGTAAGACGAAATCTTTCAAACTGCAAACCGATCCTTTCTGAAACTCCATAACGGCATACTTTTAATTTTTTATTATGGTACCGTATACATATCTTTTCTCAGAATGAACCAAGTACAAGATATAGGTACCACTGCTGATAGTACTTAGATCAATCGTCTGAATTCCAGGTGAAAGCATCCCAAAACTCACTGTTCTTCCTTGTGCGTCAAGGATAGTGAACCCAAGATCAATTTGATTTAACAGGTCTATTACAAGATGATCAATTACAGGATTGGGGTAGACCTTTACTTCAAATCCCAATTCAGCTATACCGGAAACATCCTCAATGAAAACATCAATTGTACTTTGACAGCCATTGGCATCTGTTACAGTATATGTGTTTAAACCGGGATTAAACTCATCAAAGAGTCCTGTTCCAGAATAAGGTGGCGTCCCGCCAGATGCAAACAAAGCAACGTTTGCCGCACATCCTGAACACAATATACTATCTGCAACTGCAGAAAGAACAAGTTCGGTTGGTTCTGTCAAGTTTATTGTTACACTTTCAGAACAACCCAATGTATCTTCAATGATTACCGTATAGGTTCCGGCATCTAAACCAGTTAATTGAGAAGTTGTTTGAACCGGTGATGTATTCCATGTGTATTGGATATTTCCCAATCCTCCCACCACATCAACACCTGCCATTCCATCATTGGAACCAAAACAAGAACTATTTTGGAATAACGTATCCAGGACCTGGATGTGGGAAACAGATAATGCCAAGGTATCTTTTACGAGACACCCTACTTGATCAGTGAACTCATAGATTATTTCATCATTGGTGATTGCAGTAAAACTAAATGAACTATCTGTTTGAGCGGTCCCCGTATTCAAAGCTGTCCATGAATATGAATTTAACCCATTACCCTCGTAAAACAGCATGCTCCAAGAATAGAAAACACCTGTGTTTCCCGATACTAGATCTCTAACATGTAATTCCCAGTTTCCGTTTGCAGGACCAGTAAGTACTGAAAACGATTCATACGGGGGGTAGTATCCGGTGTAAGGTGGCAGATCAAGATCAAAATTACTAGTTGCCGTATCTCTAAATACCGTAAGGGTATAACCTGGTCCATTTCCCTGATTAAACGCCGTTAATAATATACTACTTCCATCTGGAGCAAAAAGATAAAAATCAAGATTTGTCAAATTAGAATGAGCTAATGAATCTATTCGCACTTCAAGCAGTTGACTAGCATAACCACCAGTACCTGCAACGGTAATTGATGATTGAATACCGGTTGCATTATTATCCGGAATGACTTGGGAATTTCCTGTTGATTGAAATCTTGGGAGAATAGTTGATGTAATTCCATAAACCTCTCTATGGGCAAATACCTGATGTTGGTCTGCATAGCAAACTGAATCCGACGGATCGAAAACGAGTGTTGGATTTTGACTGTATAAAACTAACTGTGAAGAATCCGTCATAAACATTGTATCGAGATCCAATTGAGTTATAACTTCTATATCATACCTTCCAGCAATACTCAGATCAATAGGTAAAACCGAATTAAAAATTATCTGATCACCAGGCAATAGACTACCAGTATTCAAAGTATCTACACCTATCAGCGTATTGTTTACAAAAATTGGAATCAAAACTGGGTCTTGCGCAAAGAAAATAGTATCATAACCCGTATTGGAAATAACAACAGACAGATGTTCGTCATTACTATAACATGGAGTTGGCAACGGTGGTAGCACTGATGAAATACGCACTCGTTTCAAATTTGATTGTTCAATCCAGATGTTATCCAAATGGACACAGGCAGGAACACCAGATTGAACACCATCGGTTCCTTTAAAGGCAAGTATAAGTTCTAACCCATCAAACTGACCAAGAGGGATCTCAAAATTTGTAAGGGTATTACTTAAACTAGAATCCGCGGTGAAAATAACCAATGACTGAAAAGATTGACCACAATCTGTAGAAGTAAGAATCTCTAAAGTATCGTCTAAATCGAATTGGCCATTTCCGTTGTTCGAAAATGCTGCAGTTAAAGCAAGATCAAAAGTGAGCAATGTATTAGAAGCGCAAGCAAATTTTGGACTCAACATTATTGCTGTATTCTCTCCAACATTTAAGTTAAAACTGGCCGTAATGTTCAGAGGGTTACCTACACCAGAGGTTGCCCCCCAACCATTCAACCCATTCAAGGTGTTCATGTTTGAACCTTCTTTCCATCCCGGGAAAGTAACACCCAGATTAGTTCCATTGAACCCATCCAACGAAACATGCTGTGGCAAGGTATCTGCCGAAGAGTTTATTAGAACAAGGGATTGAGCAATAGCATTGTTTGTTATCACCATATCCGCTGCAAAATTCACTTCACCATTCAAAGTATATGATCCCGGTAAAGACATATCTACAATACCAACAAGAACCTCTAGTGAGTCACCAGAATTTAATGGTAATGAACCATTTAAATTATTGTCAGAAATGGTGAACGAAACGGTTTGAGCAATTGGACCATTCAATTGCACTGAAAGTGTAGCGGGATTCAAAACAAAGTCGTGTGCTTGATAAGCATTATTCCGAATGCGGACTACTGTTTGCTCTGTTTGATCAAAACAACCAATAGAATCTGGCAACACAAAAAGTATAGCCGAAAGGTCATAAGCAATCATGGAAAACTCATCAGCTCCAATATCCGGAACTGTTGGTCTTATTTGATCATCCATGTCATTTGTTACCCATGTTATTCCATTCATAGAACCAGCTTGATCCAGGGATGCAGAAAAAACGTGCAGATCTGAGTCAGGATTCGTAAAAACGGGGTCCGCTGAAATTGAGTTCGCGTCTTGTGTGGAAGCCACGCCCCAAGCAGATAAGCTGTTATAATTTGTAATTGTTGCCGTTGTTTTTCGAACCAAAACTCCATTTCCGGCATTCGGTACAAAGAAATCATTGAAATTTGAAACTCCCCCGGCGGCAGCTAAACTAAAGTTAGGGACTACCATCGCATAGTGAAAGCCATTTCCAGTTTGATTGGTTGTAAAATTGGCTAGTACATTGTTCCGTATATTGACTTGTGGTGTAGTCTGGATGATCTCCAAACAAGTGGAAGAAATGTTCGATGTTGCAGAACCATTTATACTTACATTATTAAAATCCACGAGAATTAAAGCCCCCGAAGCTGAACCAGTGGGTTGTACACTTATTCCTTTCACCAATATCGGTGCAGGATTTGTTCCGGAAACGGTGTTGTAAGCTGTTGAAATTCCGCTAACTGTATTATTGAACAATCGAATGGTCGCTCCAGGTGATGCTATTACTCGAATGCCTGAAGCTACGCCTGTCGACGTGGTTCCGGAATTACGAATGGCTTGAACATCATTATTGCTAATCTCATTGTTCCCTGTAAGTGCACTAACAAAAACTCCATCAACCGCTCCTGTTGTTGTTACATTTTTGACTGTATTTCCTGAAATTTTACTGTTTTGTGCGTTGAGCACATAAATACCAAAAACCTGTCCAGTTATTCCGCCCAAACTGTTTGATGCAAATTCCCCAATCTTACAATCCGTTATCTTCAAACCATCATCTCTAAATGCCGCGCTACCAGTAGAACGAATACCGAACACTGTATTATTGATGGTTACATTCCGGAATTCATTAAAACTATTTGCTCCAGAAGCATTTGTTGGAGCTACATTGGTATTGACCAAGATGGCACAATTAGATGAATAGGCCGCAATCTTGTTCATGTAGATGGAACAATTTAAAATGCGGTTACTCTGAGCTCCATTCACACCTGATGCATTTATTAATTTAAAACCACATTCGATATTTGTTACGCTGGAAGATGGAACCAATTGGGTTTGTACATCAATTCCATCGAACGTAATAAAATCTACTCCGTTCAATGTTATCGCCCCATCACCTCCGGTTGCTCCTGTTCCATTTGAACTGCTGATAAGTGGATTGTTGCCTGAACCCACTTTTACAAATGAGATCGTGTCTGATGTATTTCCACCTGAATTAATCGTTAACGGATTGTGTACGAATGTTTGTCCGGCCGCAACTTCGAATCTCACATCTCCCGCGATACCATAACTATTCAAATAACCGATTGCATCTGAAAAGTTATTAAAATTGGATCCGGAAGCAGGCACACTCCCTCCTGTTGGTAAGGTATTGTTGATTGTATACACACCATTTAAGGGAGCACCGAAAGACGCGTTTTGTGAAGTTAAACTCACATTATCCAGCGAAACTGGAATTGCAGTTCCATCCAAATTATCATTTTGCCAAGTAAATATCAACCGAAATGTTGTGCCTGCAAGCGATGAAGGAAGGGTGATATTCACATTAGTGTAATTTTGAACACCCGCTGGATCGGTAAATACCAATGTTGCTCCCGGTAAGTTGACAGCTCCGTCTAATGGGATGTTGGCAACAGGCGTTACCGATGTTGGAGCAGTATAAACCAGCAATCTATCAAAAAGAGGTTCCCCCGGATTCTTGTACCAAAAATTCAATTGAATCAGGTTTTCGCCTATAGGAACAGTAATATCGGTGTAAATATGAGAGGTGGAACTCGTCGTAATATCATAAACCCAATTAGCTCCCAAATTTGGGGATACAAAAGCAGATTGTCCTCCTTGGTAGGGACCAGCGGTAGCCCCACTTACCCATTGATTCATAGGTGCATTCACCTCGGTCCATCCATTGGCGGCAAAACCTCCCGGAGATTCAAACCCGCCATCCCCATTCGGGTCAATCAAATAGGTTTGGGCAAAGCTGTCAGGACAAAACAAACCTGAAAGCAGCACTAGCGAAAATTGTATAACTAATCGTTTCATCTTGTTGGTATCGTTATGGTTTTGACGAGCCTGATTTCTCCGTATTCATTGACTATGAGCAACTCCATTTCCTTAGACGGTGCTGAGTGAAGATCTACAGCAAAACTATTTGTTCCAAAATATGCCCTCGTCTCAGACTGATACCAAGTTGTTTTTTGCACTTTGTCCCAAATTAATATGCTTAATTGTTCGAACTCAGATGCTTCGAAGAACGCCACATTTAAAGTGTCATTTAGAATAGAAGAAACATAAGCTTTTTCAATTAGATTGAAATTACCCAAGTATTCCGGCTCCAAGAAATCAACTTCATGCTGCGCTAAGGCGCTCGATCCACAGCCGCCTGACAAGGTAATGATATTGGAATAGCGCATCGTACTGGAACCACAACCGGTTACTGTTTTGCATGAGATCTTTCCTGAAATAAATGATGATGAAACCCATACATTGATAGAAATCCCATCTGCCGGACCAATAATACTCATTCCGGCAGGCACCTGCCAAATGTAATATAATGCACCTAATACTGGCGGAATAGAATAAGTATAGATTAAGCTATCGCAAACGCTGGATGTTCCGTTGATAATAGTAGGTGCAACTGCAGCAATAGAGATTGGTAAAGAAATTGCGGTTGAGGTTCCACAAGTATTTGTAGATGAAACCTGGACGTTTCCACCCGTAAATGTTGATCCTACCGAAACCGTTATTCCTGTTGTATTTTGCCCACTAGTAATGGTCATACCACTAGGAACGACCCAGTTATAGGCCGTAGATCCCGAAACACTGGATACGGAATAAGAAATAGTTTGACCTAAACTGACACAGGATGGTCCAGATATTGAACTTGGTGAAAGAGGTTGTGAGGTTACAAAATAGGTTCTCGAAGCACTAGGACCACAATTCGATACCATCGTCAACTTCAAGGTATCTTGAATGAACCCATTTGAATATTGCACTTGTATTGTATTAGTTCCAGCTCCAGAAATGATGGTTGCATTTGATCCATTCGCAAAACTCCAGTTATAAGATTGGGCACCAACAACTGCTGCAACTGTATACGTTACAGATCCTGTTCCGACTTGCTGACAAACAGAGCTTGGTCCTTGAATAGTTCCTAAGGTTGCAGCCGTTGATGCTACTAACGCGATACTTGTTGGACTACTTACACTGCAACCATTGAACAAGCTAACTGAAAGTGCGCCGCCATTAAATGAATTATTAAATTGAACTTGTATCGTATTTGTACCTGCACCAGAAACTATAGTGGCACCAACAGGAACACTCCAATTATAAGTTTGAATACCGCCTACAAGAGGAGTTGAATATTGAACATTTCCAGCATTGATAAATGAGCAAACGTTGGTTGGTCCGCTTATACCGGTGGCTGCACTTAAAGACTGTGTTGTAATTGTCAAATAACGCATGGTACTCGAACCACATTCATTGGCAGCTTTTACAGCTAATGCGCCTGAAATAAAATTGTTAAAAGAAATTTGAACTGTATCGTTCGTTGATGGATTTGATACAAGCGCAGTTCCTGACGGTAAAATCCAAATGTAATAATCCGCATATGTCACTTCAGGCACTACATATTGCTGAGACCCCAATCCATTGCAAACAAGAGTTGAACCAATAATAGAATTAGGAATTGTTGGAGGAGTGGCTAATTCAATTTCTAAGGCCGGACTCAAACCACATGCATTTGAAGCCTGAACCGTTAACGTTCCAATTAAGAATTGATTTCCAAACTTGATACGGATTGAATCCTCTAAAGGTCCGTATTGATTCAGAATATTGCTGTTCAATGGTGCCGTCCAAACATAGTTATCTACTCCCTGTGTTGGATTTACAGAAAAATAGTAACTGTTATTTCTATCTACACACGACGATGCAAAATCAAACACCGGGGTTAGTGGTGCATTGGAAACTTCTAAAGAAATGGTATCTAGTCCACAAGGCGTCATTGTGATCAATTTTACAAACCCTCCATTAAAGTTATTTGTGATCTGAACATCGATTTGATTTGTTCCTTGTCCATCAATAATTACCATACCAGTTGGGGTTTGCCACAAATAACTTGAAAGCGTTGCTTGAGATTGAGCCGTATATGTGGCCATTGAGACGCCACATAAGATCTGATCACCTACTATTTGAACAGATACCGAGGCATTCTGATTAATTATAATCGTCCCCGTTGCCGTTGTCTGACCTGTCGTACAGCCGCCACTCATCGTAACGGTATAGTTGAAGGTGCCTCCTGCAGGTACGTTCGGTG
>CAYLJB010000074.1:0-14914 GCA_964383785.1 uncultured Fluviicola sp. | reverse complement strand
CTTCCCGTCGTGAGATCGGTCACGGAAACTTGGCATTGCGCGCATTGAAACCGGTATTGCCAGAAGATAACGCATATACAATTCGTTTGGTTTCTGATATTTTGGAATCAAATGGTTCATCATCTATGGCAACAGTTTGTGCTGGTACCTTGGCTTTGATGGACGGTGGTGTTCAGATCAAAGCGCCAGTTTCTGGTATCGCAATGGGATTGGTTGCTGATGAAGGTAAATTTGCTGTATTGTCTGATATCTTGGGTGACGAAGATCACTTGGGAGACATGGACTTCAAGGTTACTGGTACTTCAAAGGGAATCACTGCATGTCAAATGGATATCAAGGTAGATGGTTTACCATACGAAGTATTGATCCAAGCATTGGAACAAGCGAAAGGTGGTCGTTTACATATCTTGAACAAGATCATAGAGACTATTTCAGCTCCAAATCCTGATTTCAAGCCGCAAACTCCGCGTATCGAAGCATTCAATGTGCCTAACGATATGATTGGGGCTATAATCGGACCTGGAGGTAAGATCATCCAAGGAATTCAAAAGGATACGAATACAACGATCACTATCGAGGAATTGCCAACAGGTGAAGGACGTGTTCAGATCATGTCTAACAATGCGGAAGATATGAAAGCTGCAAACTCTCGGATTCGCATGATTGCTTTCCCTCCAACTGTTGAGGAAGGTGCTGAGTACGAAGGAAAAGTAAAAGCAATCAAAGATTTCGGTTGTTTCGTGGAGATTTTACCAGGTACTGACGGTTTGATCCATATTTCTGAATTCTCTCATGAGAAGGTGGCGAAAATGGAAGATGTCGTGAAAGAAGGCGATATGCTTAAATTCAAAGTTGTTGGTAAAGATCCAAAAACTAAAAAATGGAAATTGTCTCGCAAGGTATTGTTGCCAAAACCGGAAAAACCGGCTGAAGCAGCTGCGCCAAAAGCGGAGTAATTCAAATTATAAAAAAAAGCCGTCCAATTTAGGACGGCTTTTTTATTTAGCAGGCAGATGCAATCCAATAATAAATTGGTATGCCTAGCGTAATATTTACAGGGAAAGTGATGGCCAAAGCCATCGGTAAGAAGATGCCAGGATTCGCTTTTGGTGCTGCGATTTTCATTGCTGCTGGCACGGCGATATATGAAGCACTAGCCGCGAGGATCGCAAAGATGAATCTGTTTCCTACATCTGGTGTTACGGCACAACTGGCATAGGCAACAATACTTCCGTTCACAATAGGTGCAATCATAGCAAATGCTGCCGGAATCCAACCACTAGAAAAGAAGTCGTTAAGCTTTTTACCACTCGTGATCCCCATGTCCAGAAGAAATATAGCCAAGAATCCTTTGAATAGATCTGTTGTGAAAGGTTTTATTCCAGCTGCCTGTTCTTCACTGGCCATGAAACCGATGACTAAACTTCCCAGGATCAATAAAACCGATCCATTCGTAAAGGCATGTTGCACCACATGTCCCAGTGATTCTGTGTTTTCCCGTTCCTTGGTATAAATTCGGATCAATAAAACTCCGATTATGATCGCCGGAGCTTCCATTAATGCCATGATCGCAACCATATGTCCTCCAAAGTGAATCCCTTGATTTTCCAGAAAGGTAACTGCCGTAACAAAGGTGACTGCGCTCACGGACCCGTAAGCTGCTGCGATTGCGCCTGCATTGTCTGTGCCTAGTCTCTTGCGAAGTAAATAAAAACTGCACACCGGAATTGCCGTAGCGATAATGATTCCAAAAATGAATGACCATACAACGTCTAAATGAAGATCAGCATGCGCCAATTCTTGTCCACCTTTAAATCCGATGGAGAATAATAGGTAAAGAGATATGAATTTGGATGAATTTGCAGGGATTTCCAGGTCGCTCTTGATGCGAGAAGCAAAAACACCAAGTGCGAAAAAGAGTAGGGCAGGGTTCTTTAAGTTTTCTAACAGTAAATCAGTATTCATGAGTTGTTATGGATTACAAAAATTACATGTGCCGGGATCGGCAAAACGACGATCATTCGGATACATTATTCGGGAATTAAAGTGACAATTCGAGCATTCTTGATATGCTGCAAGGATATCATTTGTTGGCGACTGGCAATAGCGACAGGGCAAGCCTTGTTCGAGTTCTGTGATACCAAAACCCGGAAAATGACACTCCGGGCATGCACTTAGCATACGTTCGATCAGTTTTCTACCAGTTGACTCAATATGTTTCATCCGCAGCCTGTTCTTGTGCGCACGCATGTCAGTTTGGATTTCTATCCGTTGGAATCGCTCTTTCAGTTTATTGAACGCAGAGAAAAGTGCCTCTTCATTCTGAAAGTCTTTGATCACATCCAGAATGGTTTGTTGCTCTTTAGCTATTAAGATCAACCCATCTTCAGGAAAGTCTTTATCAGAAATAAATGCTTTCAGATCATCAATTTTTTTTACTTCTTGCTGCTCGTAATTGGTTTCCGTGCTTATCGAACGAATCAATACTTCATGTTGAAGGTCTAGATCGGTGTATAACAACCATTCTTCGTTGGCTGTGATGAATGGAACAGATGGATGAGCGCCAAATGAACCTTCACTAACGATGAATCGCCTGTGACCTGTAATATCTTGTGCTAGTTTGGTTTTGGCCCGAAGTGTATCTACCGGACTTCCAGTGCGTACTGTTTCTCCAGTAAATGTGCCAAATTGATCGGTGTCAATAGTATTGCAAGTAATTGGAATTGCTTGAAGAAGTGTTGAGACCAAAGGCGCAAGAGCTATTTCTTTTCCATGCTTCGTTGCTATTGTAATGTGTCTTCCTCTGAACATGATACTGTTTGATGGCATGGCGTGTAATCGTTATTACACAAAATGCTCTGCGCCTTTGCTGCTTTCGCAGACTTCTCAACTTCTAACGGTACAAAGATGAAACATTAAATTCATTTGTTTTTATTTATATTTGTTATGAGAAACATTTGTTGATTTTATGAATTACACCTTGCATCAATTGCACGTATTCGTGAAGGTAGCGGAAAACGAAAGCATTACGAAAGCTGCGGATGAGTTATGTTTGACTCAACCTGCTGTTTCGATTCAGTTAAAGAATTTTCAGGATCAATTTGAGATTCCTTTAACTGAAGTGGTTGGAAGGAAACTCTATGTTACTGAATTCGGTAAAGAGGTAGCACAAGCAGCCAAATCTATTTTGGAAAAGGTCAATGAGATCAACCACCGTACACTGGCATACAAAGGTCAGTTGTTTGGTAAGCTGAAGATAGCTGTTGTATCAACAGGTAAATACGTAATGCCTTATTTTTTAAGTGATTTTTTAAAACAACATCCGGGGGTGGAACTAGAATTGGATGTAACAAATAAAGCAAAAGTGTTGGAGGTTCTTGAAAGGAATGAGGTCGATTTTGCATTGGTTTCCCTTATTCCAGATCAGTTTTCACTACAATCGATCTCCTTGATGTCAAATCGCTTGGTTTTGGTTAGCAATGGGAAACAAACGTGGTCAAAGAAAAATTCGTTTGATGAAGTGCTTACTAAATTACCGTTTATTTTCCGCGAAAAAGGATCAGGAACACGACAAGTTGTTGAGCAATACTTGCAGCAAAATGGATCTACAATTCCAGCTAAATTAGAATTAACGAGTAATGAAGCTGTAAAACAGGCTGTTATTGCCGGATTAGGCTGTAGTATCATGCCTTTGATCGGGATTCGCAACGAATTGAAAAGTGGCGATTTGCAGATAGTACCGGTAAAAGGATTGCCAATTGAAACAACATGGAATCTAATCTGGTTATCCGGAAAGAAACTTTCTCCTCTGGCGAAGGCCTACGTGGCTTTCTTAGAAGAAGAAAAGGATGCTTTGATTCAATCTACTTTCGGTTGGATGTCTTCTTTTGATTGAAGCACCAAGCCTTGTAAGAAGTTGCGCAAGAATTGATCTTTGCACCATCGGAAATCGGGACTTTTGGGATCTCGAAAGAAGGCGTTGATCTCACTTTTGCTTACACGCATATTTGCAACCCGAAAAACATCGACGATATCTTGATCTTTAAGATTCAAGGCAATCTTCATTTTTCGCAAAATGATATTGTTGTTCAATTCACTTTCGTGTTCCGGAATTACTCCATCTTTTAATCCGCGTTTTGCGGCAATCAGACCATTTAAAAGTGCAGCAAGTGATTGATCAGGCATTGGTTTAAATCCTTCAAATTTCTCTTGTTTCATCCATGCGAACAAGTCTAGAGGGGATACCGGATAATCTACAGATTTGAATAAATTCCCCATGTCCTCCTCATTCCAATGGAAGATCTTTCGAAGTTTATAAAAGATGTCGTTATTCGTCATGCCTTAAGATCAATGACGCAAAGCTAAGAACTTTATTCGATCACAACGAGTTTGTTTGTTGCTGTTGTTTGCCTTCCATCAGTACTAACCAAATAATAAGTTCCGGCTGTTTTTATATGAACAGACTTCCTTGTGTTGGCAGGCAGGATCGTTTTCTCTTGTATTATCCTTCCAAATTGATCTAATACATAAAATTGTAATGGACCAGATGTTGCATTCTCCACCTCGAATTGTCCATTGGAAGGATTCGGGTTTACGCGAATCAAGGCACGATCCAAGTCCTCAATTCCTCCTGTGGCATCCACACAGTTTACATACAAAGCGGGTTGAACGGTATCCATTAAAAGTGCTATCGTTGAAGTTGAGAATGTATTTGCTTGGATAGTAATCGTGGAAGAATTACCTGTGTAGGGGCTTGAATTTATTGTTCCTTGACTGCTCCAATAACCACAAATGGACTGATGAATTAAGGTATCCATATCAATGTCATGGATGATTCCGATGTGATCTTCCGAATTGAACATTGATTTAATACCATAGACTGGGCCTTTCCCGATAAGGTATTCACTTCCATTATCGGTAAAATGCATAGAACGCAAATTCATTAATTGTTGACCTTGTAAGTAGCTTAAGTCGATCAGATCTATTACAGTTATTTTGGAATCATAAACACCATCCGATCCAGTTAAAACATATAACTTATGATCATCTATTGCTAATTGGAATCCTCCTAGCATATATCCCGAAAATACGGGTACAAACCACATGGTTCCGGCTTGTTGGTTTGGAATATTTATTTGTACACGCATGTCTGGAAACGTCCCGTCATCTATCAAGGAATAAATGGTGTCTTGATAAACAGTCACATAACGGCCTTGAAAACCATTTGATTCGGTCTGCCAAAGTACGGACGCATTATTCAGATCTACGGTCATGGTAATAACTGAGGCAACGGTTGTATTGGGATTCATTTTATTCGCTAATACTACCATCGTTGTGTCGTTCAAGGCAGCACAACTTATTGGATGAATGAGGTCTGAAAACTGTGCGCTCCAGATAACGTTTCCATTGCCATCCAAACGAGCCAAGTATCCTTTTTGTGTTATGTCTTTGGCAAGCATAAACACATCTCCATTTGCTAACATCATACCGTCACTCCATTCGAAGGAGGTTCCGTTGGCTGCTTGATACAATTTAGTCCATTGGTTTTCAAGGGTTGTATCAATGGAGTAAATAATTGCATTGCTAGAGCCCATGCTGGTTCGTTTTCCAAAGACCAGAAAAGTACTATCGGTGTTTT
The DNA here is from genome assembly GCA_964383785.1 of uncultured Fluviicola sp. Lineage (GTDB taxonomy): Bacteria > Bacteroidota > Bacteroidia > Flavobacteriales_D > Crocinitomicaceae > Fluviicola. Next base: position 9,276 of record CAYLJB010000074.1, on the reverse strand, counting down.
CTAAAAGTTTTTTTCCAGCCGTGCTTACCTGAGTTGGGAGGTTCTCGTAATAATAAATTCCTTTGAGGTGGTTATAGTTACTGTCTATTTTCGTTACCCCTGAATTGTAAGGGCCTTTGATCAATAGATATAACTCGTGATTGGCTTTCAATACTGCATGTTCGTAAGACGTCCACATTTGGTCATTGATCAACACACGAGTAGTTGAATCTAATTGCGTAAATGCATTGGCTACAGCAAATAATAGGCTTGTCAGGGTAAGAATAAGTTTCATTGTTAGAAGTTTCTTTTCTTGATGTTCGAAAGTAAGTAAAGTTGTACAAGGCACAAAAAAAACGGCCTCTAATATAGAGACCGTCTTCATTCTATTACTTCTAACGATTAATCCTTCTTGAACAAATGCACGATACCGTGCAAGGTGAATTGTGTTTTTGTGACATCATCATAGGTATACTTGATACTTGTTGGGGTTACTAAATAAAAGTACACTCCTTCATTCAAAGCATTTCCGTTTTGGTCATGCCCTTTCCAGTCATTCTGGTAATTGTTGTTTTCGTACACTACCGTTCCCCACCGGTTCATGATTGTCAAACTGACTTTATCGTAGTCCTCCAGGTTAGTAATGATTAGGAAGTCGTTAACCCCGTCGCCATTGCTGGTAATAACATTTGGAACAATTAATGGGCATTGATTATAAACTTTGATTAAAGGAGAATTTGCTGTTTTACCACAAGCATCGCTCACCGTGACATAGAATGGATTAAAGTTTGGAGCTAATAATGCACCATCAACAACAACCGTATCATTATTGGGCAGTGTCAGTGGTTGCCAATAGTAGCCATAGTTCGGAATGCCATTCTGAACGGTACACCACAGAGTGGCATCTTCTCCAATTTCTGCGCAAACATTCACCGAATCTACTGCATTCACCACCATGGGAAGGTAATCGATAATATCTAATGAGATCGATGTTGTGTCAAAAGTTCCTTCACAAACATTTTCAATGATGATATTGAAGAATACGGTTTCTGTTCCCTCAGTGATTGAATCATAAAATGCGGAAATTCCAATTGTATCAGAAAATACGCCGGTTGGAATGATCAACGTGTCCGGAATGTAAGGATAATCATCTCCATTCGTGGCTGTACCGCTTAATAAAACTTGAACCGTAACACTTTCTGTGGTGTCAGTTCTTGAAACAATGAATCCTGCGAATCCACAATCCTCGATCAGTTGAGACGGTCCTGTAATAGCAACTTCCAAAGGAGTTTCCACCTGACAGCCAACCACGCGATAACCATAGGTTCGGATCTTGGAGTTGATCAAGACACCATTTCGATATTCATCTACTTGTACACCAGCAACGAAATTTCCAATTTGATTCGGTGTAAAGGCCATTTGTCCTGTTGCAGGATCGATTGTAACCGAAGATCCTGCACCGAAAGGTATGGTAGCAGAAAAAGTTGGATTCCAACTTACCGGAGTGTAGGGTGCAGCGGTTTCTGGATCTGGAACCACATTTACGGATGATCCTCCGAGTAATGGATCCACCAATGAATACCTCAGCGAATCTCCATCCGGATCGAAGGCGGCATGGTTGAAATTCAAAGTGTTATTGGAACAGAGTACCAAGGGTGGATAGTTGATGAAACGTGCACCTTGGTTATGAACAGGAACCAGCGCGGAACCTGGTATAAACGTGGTTAAAGTGATCCCGTTGTTAGGCGGATCAACGATGTTGTCGATATTATTAGCCCAACAACAACGCTGGTAAGAAATGTAATAACCGTTTACGTCGAAAGGAAGGGTAATTGTATCGATGTAGATTGCACGTTCAACACAGATGTCATTCGGAGGTGTAACACATGGGTCGTCGTAAACGATCGGTAAGGTGTCTCTACTAAAAATGCTTACAGGAAATTGGGCAAAAATAGCTCCATTGGCATAAAATACTGTATAGTTCAACGGATTGTCGTAGTCAGTAAAACTGTTGCAATCGCGATAGATCTCAATGGTGATTTTATATTGGTTGTTACCAAGTGAATCGTAATAGATTTCTCCCCCTATGATGTGAGATGCGTGGGCTTGTTGAGAAACTGCGAACACTAAGGTTAGCAGGATGAATAGTTGTCGTAACATAGGATACAAATATAATCGTTAACGCATTTTTTAGCCTACAGGTTGTTTGGAGTTTTGCTTTTTTTTCCATTTCAAGAGCTTGAACAAGATAATTCCTGGCACCCAACTAAGCAGGGCAGCAGTGAGATACATCGCATTTCCTTTCCATTCGAAGGCCATGACAAAAAAAACAATGAAAAGTCTCAAACTGATAGCCGAACACAATAATATCAACAATTCAATCATCCATTGGCGGTGTTCAAGAATGCGTTTTTGTCTAATAGCTTGATAGCCTTGAATAACCACCCAAGCCGTATAAAAACTTAGAATGGCGAACAGAAACTTGCCTGGACTGCCACCTTCGGCGTAAAAACTGAGAAACAAACCACTTGGTACAGCCAAAAAGAGTATCAGGGAGAGGGCCATTTTTCCCAGTGTTCGGTGTATGGCATATCTTTCCAAGCGAAAAATCACCAATAGACTTACAATTAGTAAAGAAATACTTGAACTGAGCCCATGCAATACCAATGCCGGCTGAAATAAAGGGTTTGCCAATTGGGCTTGCCGGTCCATCAAAAATGCTTCATCGCCATCCAAATGCATGTAGCTCGCCGCTACGCGAAATATTCCAGCGTTGAGGATCAGTATCAGGATGAATAAAAGAGTCTTAACCAGCCGCAACGTAAAAATCGTATTTCGGATGAATAAATTTTTTCGGGTTTCCTTTCAATTCGCGCTCAAGATTCTTGATAAACTGGAGGTTTTTCTTTTCCAATGGCGTGAGCAACTGATCTACCTTCTTGCGTTTTGGTTTATACCAAGATTGTTTGCCGAAAATTTCTTTCCATTTTTCATCTGTAAAGATCATTCCGTGTCGCGCATAAATTTCATTGCGCATATATTCCAGATCACTCGCCTTTAAATGGTCCGTTTTTTCAACTTGTGGAACACCATCCATTTCGGCTGTCATGATCGGTGAATTTGCCCATTCCTCTTCCGTCATGTGACGTGCAAAATGTCCTTTGAAGTGGTAGCGTGCCAATTCGATGGAACTGGTCATTGGGAACAAGCCTTTTGAGAGTCGTTCAATGGTACCGTCCAAATGAATGCGATAATATTCATAACGCGTCATCAGAGCATAATCCAGCATGAATTCTTCTTCCAGGTACAACAGATTCTTAACTTCTAAAGTGCTGTCATTTACAAATGAATAGGTCGGTTTGAACTCATCTCCTGGAAGGTGGTAATCGGAAAATTGGAATAATACCAATGTCGTTTTTGTCCGATTCAATTTGTCTACCGTATGAATCTTCTTTTCCCACGACTGATAACCACGCGCTTCTGAAGAACGTGTGTAAAGCTCGGTAAAGAAAACACTGAAATCATCATTGATCGATTTTCCTTGTTCGGCGGTCAAATTCAAGGAATCTCCACTCATCACCAAGTACTGCACTAAATTCGGATAGGCTTGCAATTCCACAATGTACGATGGAGCCATGATCATTCCCTGTGAATAGATCTCATTCGATTTTTTGCCGGCATATTCAGGAAGATCATTGGCGTGATACCACATAGCAAAGAAGTCACTCTGCAAATTGAGTGGGAATTTGGTGATCAAACTGCGCAGATCTGGTGCTGCTTGTTTTTTTGGTACAACTTTCGATTTTCCATCTGGATAAATTTTATAGAGTTGACCATTCTTGCGACCGATTGCAACGTATTCCATGATCGTACTTGGAAAAAGCGCATCGTATTCGGGTTCAATCAATTTTTTAGAAACGTAATTGTACAAACCAAACTTGCCATTCTGTTTCACTTCCATGTACTCGTCTGCAATGAAGCCTGGGTTTCCGACATGTTCCAGATTTTCCAAGAGTTTTTCTCCCTTTTCATTGAACAGGGTAAAACGAACGGATTTATCAAAATAAGGGGTGTAATCCTTACGTGTTTTGAAAAGGTCATCTTTGTTTACAGCAAGAAAAAAGGTCCCATCCGGAGTTGGAGAGAAATAATTAACGCGCTTCACTTTTTTAGTCAAGGCCAAATAAGCTGTTTTGTTCGCATTGGTGTATGGCAATTTCTTTCTATCGAAGAAGCCGAGTTCTCTTGCAGTGGTGTCTTCACCCGGTTCTACAGGAAGTGTGATCGTTCTTTTAGAAGTGTCAACTTTGCTTGCAGATTCTCCCGTACAAGCTACGATAAACGCAGTTGACAGCGCAATGGTTGCAAAAACTAGTGTGAAATAGCGTTGTTGCATGGTGCTTTGGTTTTGACCAAAATACACTTTTTTCGCATGCAATCAACTTAGCGAACGAGAGTCAAAACACCATGGGCCTTTTTCTGCTCGCCGGTTGGTAATTGATAGGTACACAAGTAGGTGTAATTTCCTTCCGAAACTGCTTTGCCATGAACGTCCAGACCGTTCCAACTAGGATTTGCCGGGTTTAATTCAACAATAATTGCTCCCCAGCGATTGAGTATTGTGGCGTTGACAAGTGCTACTTCTACCAGTGTGAATTCAAACACATCGTTTATTTCGTCGCCATTTGGTGTGAAGACATTTGGTGCCGAAAAATACCAATTTCCATCCCAACATGAAGTTAAGGATACTACAAAATCGGCATTGTACTCGCAGCCATTCTGATCAGTTTGTTGTGCCGTGAAAACGGTGTCCGAAAAGATCCATTGATTAGCCAAAAATAGTGAGTCTCCTGAACATATTTCGTAAACGAAAGGATCAGTACTTAACGGGAAAAAACTCAGTTGTAAGGAGATAATGCTGTCACAACCATTTTGATCTGTTACAATGGCCGCGTAATTTCCCGGAATTGAAATGAAAGTTCCTTCGAACAAAATGCTGTCTCCCGGACAAATGCTCTCTTGAATTTGTAATGAATCACTTATACATCCTTCTGTTACAACTATTGTGATACAATCTGTAGAGGCGCAACCTCCTGTACCTACGGTATAGCAAACAGAAAAAACTCCTTCACCGGAAACAGCTGGATCAAAAATTCCATTGGAAGAAACGCAGGAACCGCAATTCGAGACCCAGGAACCGCCGGCGGGTGTCGCGGTTAACTGTTGATTACCACTTACCGTTGTTAAAGGACCAATACTCGCCGCATTTGCTGGTGTAATGGGTGGTCCGGGAAAGATGGTCGCGCTCAAGTTTCCAACACAGCCGTTGATATCTGTAACCAGCAAGGTGTAATCTCCGGCGCAGATATCCATGTGACTGGCTCCCGTAAATCCGTCTGACCATGCATAGGTATAAGGTCCGGTGCCTCCTGAAACGGCGATCAAAATATCGGCGTCGCAACCATTTTCGCAACTTTCATTGCTTTGTAAACCTTGTACGTTAACAGTTCCATTGGGAAGAACGATTTGTTCAGTAATTGAGCAACCACCAGCGTCAGTTACCGTAACCGTGTATGTTCCGGGACATAAATTACCAATTGTAGCGGTGTTGTCACCGTTTGACCAAGAATAGGAGTAGGGAGGCGTGCCACCGCTCACAGTACACTGAATGCTTCCGATGCAATTCAGGGCACATGTAGGAGATACGATTGACAAGTTTGCTTGAAATGAAGTAGCAGTGCCGCAATACGGATTTAGGCTACTGATCCAAGCCGCGTTTTCGGTGCTGTTCGGTAATCCCGGAGTTTGATTGGTACTTGCCGAAGCACTCGACCAATTTGCCTGAACAACCGGACTATCACTGGTTGTGTTCATGAATGAAAACACCAAGCCGGCAGCACCTGGAAAGTAAATCACGGAATTGGACGTGTTGTTTCCCCAGGATACGGAATGATCGGGCAGTGGATCTGTAATAGAACTACGAATTTGAAAAGAATCGCCGCTGTTTGCCATTCCTATAAATGACCAGCTTCCGCTCCCAACTGTCCAATTGGAATTACCCGGATAATTCGAATCGCCCAAAGAAGGTCCAATGCTTGTTCCCTCCAATAAGTTAGAGTTCACCGGAAGCACCAACAGGCAATTCCCGTCTGTTAAACTTACATCATCAGATGGGATTGAAGCGTTTAGATCTTCGTGATTGTATATAAGTATAATCGTGCCTTGCGGAACACAGGACCAAAAATTGTCATTTGAAAACCGAATAGCACCTGTCGCAATTCCGGCACCTGCTCCGGAAGAAAAGTAGCCGTTGTTATCGTCGAGCACCCGTCCGCGTAGATCAAGACAAGGAACCGGAGTTTGACAAGTGGGTGTTCCATTCACCACCAATTCCACATATTCTTTCGCACCAGAAGGTCCCTGTGAAACTTCATTGATAATTAAATTTTGTCCTGTAATGTTGACCGAACAAAACACAATTAAGGTAATTGAAATAATGAACTTTAGCATACAACGCTTTCAGCTTCTTTCGAAATGGTTTCGGTAAAATACCTGTAGGGTTTCATTTCGATGCTTAAGCCAAAGTTACGTTCTTCTTATGAAAACTTTGTTAAGGAATTGGAATCAACGTGAAAAATTCCCTTGCATTTTTACCAAGTCGGCATAAACACCAGCCCGACTCATGAGTTCATCGTGCGAACCACTTTCAGCAATCTCGCCATTTTGAAGCACCAAGATCTGGTCCGCATTGCGAATGGTACTCAAACGGTGTGCGATCACGATGGACGTTCGCCCTTTCATCAATTTGTCCAGTGCATCCTGAACTATGCGTTCCGATTCGGAATCAAGTGCAGAAGTAGCCTCATCCAAAATTAAAATAGTAGGATTTTTCAAAATGGCACGGGCAATGGCAATACGTTGTTTTTGTCCACCAGAAAGCTGAATTCCTCGGTCACCAACTTGGGTTTCGAACTTATCCGGAAAGCTTTCGATAAAGTCTAAAGCATTCGCTTGTTTTGCAGCCAATTCGACCTCTTCGTCGCTTGCGCCTGGTTTTCCAAAGGCAATATTTTCCTTGATCGAACCGGCAAACAACAATACCTCTTGTGGAACAACAGCGATGTGTTTACGCAAGTGTTTTAGATCGATCTTGGCACCATCTGTTCCATCAAAGGCAATTGTTCCTTCCTGAATGGGATAGTAACGCAAGATCAGTGATGCGATGGTAGATTTACCTCCGCCAGATGCACCTACCAAAGCCAGCGTTTTATTCGATTCCACTGAGAATGAAACGCCTTTCAGTACTTCCATATCTTTGCGTTGCGGATAAGAAAAGCGCACGTTCTCAAATCGAACCGCTCCGGAGATTTTTGGTTGTTCCGTTCCAGTGAATAATTCTTGCTCGCTTACTTCATTGATCAAGTCCATTAATTTTTCCGTTGCCCCAATCGATTTTTGGATCGAAGCATAGAAATCAGGAAGCGAACCAATACTTGCTGCCATTAATAAGGTAACCATCAAGAAAGAATACAGATCTCCTTTCGCCAAGGTTGGGTGCGCTCCTTCGGTCATCAATAGTCCTTGCCAAATGATGAAAACAATGGCTCCAAACATTGCAAATACAATGAAGGAAACGAACAAGCCACGCCACAAACCACTTTTCACATTCAAACGACGGATCTCGTTCACTGCAGTATTGAAACGTTGAAAGCTCAAAACTTCATTCGTAAATGCTTTGATATTTCCAATTCCGGTTAGTGCTTCTTCAGCTGTTTTGTTTGCTGTGGCGGTTTGATCTTGTGCTTCTTTTGAAAGGCGACGAATGAAACGACCGAATGCAACAGCAATGATTGCGATTACGGGAACTGTCGCCAACATGATCAAGGCCAATTTCCAGGAAATGAAGGTCAGAATAAAAATTCCTCCAACAACCATGATGATCTGACGAAAGAATTCAGCAATTGTAGTTCGGAGTGTTTCTTGAATTTGGGTGATATCACTGCTCAAACGACTGGTTAGTTCTCCTACCGTATTGCGGTTGAAGAAATCCATTGGCAAGTGAAGTAGTTTTGAAAACACATCATTTCGCAGATCGCGCAGGGTATTCTCCGTAACATTTGTAAAGAGTACAACGCGGAAATAACTCGTTACAGCTTGAATGCCGAAGAGTGCAAAAAGTGCAAAGGCTACTGTATTGATATAGGTCAGGTCAATCGCTTGAATGGCTTCCGACATCGTTGTCGAAGATCCATTTCCTGTTCCTAGTAATTGCCCAAGTAAAATAGGGAAGATCAAACCGATAGAAGTAGAAATCACCAAGAAAAGCCAACCAAGTAAATATTGTCCGCGGTAAGGCTTCATATAAGCGAATAGTCGTTGTGCTTTTTTGTAGCTGTCGCGTGTAAGAGTAACCTTTTCTTTCTTTGCTTGTTTTGGTCGCAACATATATAATGAGTAATTTCGTGGTGCAAAAGTACGATGTCCGACAACGATTTGTGTACTTTTTTCAGATAATTTTCAAAGAAATATTGAATAATTGGAAAATGTACCTATCTTTGCACCCCTGTCTGATGATAGCAATGTTTAAAGTAGCAAATTATCAGCGGCTAAATTGAAAATAGGATTAAAGAAATAGATCATGAAAAGAACGTTTCAACCGTCTGTAAGAAAGAGAAGAAACAAACACGGTTTCCGTAGCCGCATGGCCACTAAGAACGGACGTAAAGTATTGGCTGCACGTCGTCGTAAAGGTCGTAAGAAATTAACTGTTTCTGACGAACCATTCCACAAGCGTTAATTCCAGTAAGTATTACTGAATGCATAGAACCATCTCCCAACCAGGAGGTGGTTTTTTCATTTACCGCTAAGCGATAACCTGCGACCATTCACCGAATTTGCTGCTTGATGCGTGTTGTTTTTTGGTAGTTTTGCCCCAACTTAATATTTGGACTTATGATCGTTGATTTGCGTTCTGATACTGTGACTGTTCCGTCTGATTCCATGCGACAAGCAATGTTGCAAGCACCTGTTGGAGATGATGTTTTTGGAGAGGACCCAACAGTAAACAGTTTACAGGAAAAAGTGGCTGCCTATTTTGGTAAAGAAGCAGCACTATTTTGTAGTTCCGGAACACAAACCAATCAAATCGCGATCAATGTGCATGTAAAACCAGGTGGCGAAGTGATCTGTCACGAAGACGCGCACATCTACAAATACGAAGGTGGAGGAATTGCCAAGAATTCAGGTGCATCTGTGCGCTTGTTACGTGGAAATCGCGGACGTATAACGGCCGCTGAA
>CAYLJB010000073.1:0-15096 GCA_964383785.1 uncultured Fluviicola sp. | reverse complement strand
CAAGAAAATGACAAAGCACAATGGTTGCTTGAAAACGTTCCAAGTGAACCAACCATCTTCCCAGAATCCATGTTGCTGATCAACGATGTCGCGCAAACTCAAACTTCCGGTCATCATTACGATCGTGATCACCGAGATACCCATGGCCAATTCGTAAGAGATCATTTGAGAACTTGCACGGATCGCACCGAAAAGCGAATACTTATTATTGGAAGCCCAGCCTCCGATCATAATTCCGTAAACTCCTACTGAAAGCATACCCATGATAAACAAGATACCGATATTCACATCTGCAACTTGTAATGGGATCTTTGTTCCAAACAACTCTAAATCAGGTCCCCAAGGAATCACACTTCCCGTCAATAAGGAGGTGAACATGGCAATACCAGGTCCTAAAATGAACAACCATTTGTCTGCATTTGTCGGAATGAAATCTTCTTTGAAGAACATCTTTCCGGCATCCGCCAACGGCTGTAGCAATCCCCATGGTCCCGCACGGTCCGGACCTACACGATCCTGAAGCCAAGCAGCCACTTTTCGTTCAACCCATGTCAAATACGCTGCAATACCCAGCGTAATGGCGAACAAAACAACAATTAGAATAATCTTACTTAACATCTTACTTTCCGCTTAATTTTTTCGCTTCGCGTTTGTCATCGCGCGTTAAATAATGACCTTGAGAGATCACAGAGTGACGGCTGATCACACGTGGTCCTTCGATGTTCCATTTACTTTTATCTTTCTTTTCGAAACGACAATCGTTACAGATCCACCCTGGTTTTCCGTCCACGTCTTCGATCTCACCGTATTGATCTTTTCGACCAGTTACGCGGTAGATCTCGTCACCAAACATCCAAACCGTTGCTTTTCCAGCACATTTTGTACACTCGCAAGAAGCGTTCATCGGTTTCAAGAACCAAACGCGGCTTTTGAAACGGAATGTTTTATCAGTCAATGCTCCTACTGGACACACGTCAATTACGTTACCAGAGAACTCATTATCGATTGCTTGTTCGATATACGTTGAGATCTCAGCATGATCTCCACGGTGCAAGACACCATGAACACGCTTATCTGTGATCTGATTTGCCGTGTAAACACATCGGTAGCACAAAATACAGCGATTCATGTGCAATTTGATCTTATCACCGATATCGATCGGATCGTACTCGCGGCGTTTCTCTTCGTAACGAGTACCTTCTTTTCCGTGCTCAAATCCAAGATCTTGCAAATGACATTCACCAGCTTGGTCACAGATCGGACAATCCAATGGGTGATTGATCAATAAGAACTCTGTTACCGCAGCGCGGTTTTCGTAAACACGCTCGGAAGTTTTGTTCTTCACAACCATTCCATCTTGAACGGTAGTAGAACAAGATGCTACCAACTTAGGCATCGGACGCGGGTCTGCAGCTGATCCGGCAGCAACTTCTACCAGACACGTACGGCATTTACCTCCACTTCCTTCCAATTTGCTGTAGTAGCACATGGCAGGTGGAACTACTTCTCCACCAATCTTACGAGCAGCATTCAGGATCGTTGTTCCCGGTTCTACTTCAATTTCTATATCGTCAATGATAACTTTTACCATAACTCAGCTATTTATACTAAAGGCATGTGAGCAGATGCGATTCCAAAATTGCGTTTTTGGGCCTCATCCGGGTTTGTAATATGCCATTCAAACTCTTCGCGGAAATGACGGATCGCCGCCGCAACCGGCCATGCTGCTGCATCACCAAGCGGACAGATCGTATTTCCTTCAATTTTCTTATTGATATCTGCTAACAGATCGATATCATGCATGTGTCCCTGACCGTGTTCGATACGACGCAATACTTTTTCCATCCAACCTGTACCTTCGCGACATGGTGAACATTGTCCGCATGACTCATGCGAGTAGAAACGTGCAAAGTTCCACGTATTACGAACGATACATTGATCTTCGTCAAACACGATGAATCCACCTGAACCCAACATGGACCCGGAAGCGAAACCTCCGTCAGCCAAACTTTCGTAGGTCATCAAACGGTCGTTGCCTTCAGCAGTCTTACAGATCAAATTAGCCGGTAAGATCGGAACAGATGAACCTCCCGGGATCAACGCTTTCATGCGTTTCCCATTTTTGATACCACCACACCATTCGTCTGAGAAGATGAATTCTTCCACAGTGATGCCCATTTCGATCTCGTAAACTCCTGGCTTGTTGATGTTCCCACTAGCAGAGATCAATTTCGTACCGGTACTTTTTCCAAGACCGATCTTCGCATACTCAGCACCTCCATCATTCACAATTGGAACAACAGCTGCAATCGATTCTACGTTGTTTACTACAGTAGGGCATCCCCATAAACCTTTAACCGCAGGGAATGGAGGCTTGATTCGTGGATTTCCACGCTTTCCTTCCAATGATTCGATCAAGGCAGTTTCTTCTCCACAGATGTATGCACCTCCACCCGGACAAATTGCCAGATCCAAGTCATAACCCGTTCCTAAGATGTTTTTCCCTAACCATCCGTTTGCATAAGCCTCAGCGATCGCTTTTTCAACGATCTCCAAAACAAACATGTATTCTCCACGGATGTAGATATAGGATTGGTTCGCACCTAAGGCATAGGAAGAAACGATCATTCCTTCCACCAACAAGTGCGGCAATTTTTCCATTAGATAACGGTCCTTGAAAGTACCCGGCTCAGATTCGTCAGCATTACACAACAAATAACGTGGAACGCCTTCCGGTTTTGCCAGGAAAGACCATTTCATTCCGGTAGGGAAACCAGCACCACCTCGTCCGCGTAAGCCAGAAGCTTGAACTTCTTCAACCACATTTTGTGGCGACATTGATTTCAATGCCTTTTCTACAGAGCGGTACCCTCCGTGTTTACGATATACTTCGTAGGTTTCAATTCCAGGAACATTCGCGTGTTCCAATAACAATTTTCTTCCCATTGCTTATGAATTGGATGAAGTTGAATGTTCTTTTCGCAAAGTATCGAGCAATTCGTCCACTTTTTCCGGAGTTAAATGTTCGTGGTAATCTTTACCACATTGTAGCATTGGTCCGTAACCACAAGCACCTAAGCACTCAGCAGTTTTCAACGTGAACATGCCATCAGCTGTAGTTTCACCTACTTTGATGTTCAATTTTCGTTCGATGTGATCAATGATATTGTCTGATCCAACCAACATACATGGTCCTGTTCTACACACCTCCAAAACCACTTTTCCAGGTTTTTCAATGTTGAACATGGTGTAGAAGGTAGCTACCTCGTATACCTCGATAGGTTGGATGTTCAAGATCTCGGCAACATAGTTCATTGTTGGAACGCTCAACCAGCCACCAAATTCTTCTTCAGCAATATGCAAAATGCGCAACAAAGCACTTTTTTGTCTACCCTCAGGGAACAACTTGATAACACGCTGCACTTCAGCCATTGCTTCCGGGCTGAATTGAGGTTTTTCGTTTTCTAAGACTGTACTCATTATTATGCGTCTAATTCACCAGCGATCACGTTCATACTACTCATGGTCAAAACGGCATCAGAGATGGTTGACCCGGTAATCATTTCCGGATATGCTTGGTAATAAATAAAACAAGGTCTTCTGAATTGCAGGCGGTATGGAGTACGACCTCCATCAGAGATCAGGTAGTAACCCAATTCACCGTTTCCACCTTCTACACTGTGGTAAACTTCACCAACAGGAACAGGTGTTTCACCCATAATGATCTTAAAGTGATAGATCAACGCTTCCATCTTCGTATAAACGTCAGCCTTAGGAGGCAAATAGAACTCCGGAACATCCGGAGAAAAATGTTTGCCTTCCGGAAGGTTGTTGTAAGCTTGTTCGATGATGCGTAAACTTTGACGAATCTCTTCCTGACGCACGCAAAAACGGTCGTAGGTATCACCTTGTGTACCTACCGGTACGATGAAATCGAAATCTTGGTAAGAAGAATATGGATTCATTACACGCACATCATAATCCACCCCTGCAGCACGTAAGTTTGGACCCGTAAATCCGTAATCCAATGCGCGTTCTGCACTGATAGGACCCGCTGCGATCACACGATCCATGAAAATACGGTTGCGTAATAATAAGTCATCGAATTCCTGGAAATGTTTCGGGAACTCTTTTAAGAATGCTTTCAATTTTTCGTGGAAACGCGGAGAGAAATCACGTTCGAAACCACCAATACGTCCAATATTCGTAGTCAAACGCGCACCGCTCATTTCCTCAAACAACTCATAAATTTTTTCGCGCTGCTGGAACATATAGGTAAATCCAGTCAATGCTCCTGTATCTACTCCAATTACCGAGTTACAAACCAAATGATCGGCAATACGCGCCAACTCCATGATGATCACACGCATGTAATCCACACGCTTTGGAATCTCAGCTCCGATCAATTTCTCTACAGTCATTTCCCAACCGATATTGTTGATTGGAGAAGAACAGTAATTCAAACGGTCTGTGATTGGAGTAATTTGATTGAAAGGTCGACGCTCAGCTAATTTTTCAAAAGCACGGTGGATGTATCCAACTGTTTGCACAGAGGACAAGATCTTCTCACCATCTACAGTAAGGATGTTTTGAAAGATACCGTGTGTTGCCGGGTGCGTAGGCCCCAAGTTCAAGGTTGCGATTTCTCCGTCGATCGTTTCGTCGGAGAACAAACTTTTATTATTTAGTGTATCGCTCATAATTTCGTTATTTATCTACCGAAGTAGCGATCATCTTTATCTTCACGAGTGGCATCCTCCAAGTGATACTCTTTGCGCATTGGATGGTAGTCCATGCTATCTTCATTCAAGATGCGCGTCAAATTCGGGTGACCAACGAAGTTCACACCGAAGAAGTCAAATGTTTCGCGCTCTTGCCAATTTGCACCAACGTAGATGTCCGTTATCGACTGAATGCTTGGATTTTCAATTGGCAAATAGGCCTTCAAACGCAAGCGCACATTGTGAACCAAGGCGTGCAAGTGATAGGTCATGCAGATCTCTCTACCCTTATCGTTTGGATAATGAACAGCACCCAACAAGGTCAAAAACGACATTTTTAACACGTCATCTTGTTTCAACCAGGCAATAATATCGTGGGCTTTATCCGGAGCAATTTCCAAAGTAAGTACATCGAACAACATTTCGTTGCTGATGATAGCCGATCCAAATTGTTCTTGCAAACGTGTAAGGACCGACTCTTGCGTCACATTACTCATCTTCGTTCAAATGATATTTGTTCAACAAATGCTTGTATTCGTCCGAGTAGCGACGACGTAACGACTCGTTCTTCACCAAACGGTGGATGTTCATCATTCCTTCGATGATCTGTTCAGGACGCGGCGGACAACCCGGTACGTAAACGTCTACCGGAATGACACGATCGATTCCTTGAAGTACTGAATACGTATCGAAAATACCTCCTGAACAAGCACATGCTCCAACTGAAAGAACCCATTTCGGCTCAGCCATTTGTTCATATACTTGCTTCAATACCGGAGCCAATTTTTTCGAAATTGTACCAGCCACGATCAACAAATCTGCTTGACGAGGTGAAAATGACATACGTTCCATTCCGAAACGTGCCACATCATAGTTTGAACCCATCGTAGCCATATATTCGATACCACAACAAGAGGTAGCAAATGGAAGTGGCCACATGGAATTGGCACGCGCAGCACCAATTACTTTGTCCAAAACGGTCAATTGGAATCCTTCCCCATTAATGGTAGGAACACCATGAATTTTTTCTACTTTTCCCATTCTAAAGCGCCTTTTTTTAGTACATAAAAGAACCCAGTGAGGAAGAAGGCAACGAATACAATCACTGCGATCAAGCCATCGGCTTGCAATGCTTTGAAGTTAACAGCATACGGATAAAAGAAAATCACCTCCACATCGAATAGCACGAACAAAATTGCCGTCAACAAATAGCGAATGGAGATCGGAAAGCGTGCATTTCCCACTTCTTCGATACCACATTCCCAGTTGGAGTTTTTCTTTTTTGCTTTTAAGGTTGGTCCTAACAAGTGGGTAACCACAAGAACCAAAGCCACAAATCCCAGAGCCACAGAGGCTTGGATCAAAATTGGAACGTAATCTACCGGTGTAGACATAATCTTCTTTTTTAAGACCCGCGAATTTAATATTTTTTAACCTTAAAAAGCGGGCAATCCAACATAATTTAAAACTGTTCTAAATTATAAAACCTTCACATACATTGATTGATTTTCTGTCAATAATTCTTCTCATCACATTGTCCAAACAATAAAATGACTAATTTTGTTGCAGTTAGTAGCAGTAGCGCATCGTTTGATGAAGTCATTTATTTCATGACACGATGCAAAAAGCCCGGTTTTATGATTAAAACCGGGCTTTTTATTTTAAGCTAAATACTATTTAAATTCCTTAACCTTTTTCCAGTGGTAACTTTGGTCTTCTTGACCTTCGTCTAACCAACCTTGATAGACCAAAAGGTGGTTGTTCTTTTCGATCAGGTAGAAATAGTCTCCTGCTCCTGCCCACCAGCCCCCACAGGCATCGATAGCCGAACTCGGAATGTCGTGCGACGCGTATTCTTTTGAGGTCATTGTATTGCAAACCATCACTGTATCCAATACAACCGTTTTACCATCAACATCCACGCAAACAATCTTATGCGGATTTTCGAATTCGTCTTCTCCTAAATCTTTAAATGAAAAGTGAGCTCCTTCCCAATCTGGCACTGTTAGCACTACCTCTTCTTCTTCTTGAAGCGGCATGCTGTCTTTTTCTTTGACCGGAAAGTTTATACTTTGTTTAGATTTTACCGTTTGGTCACAGGCAACCGCAACCACTGACATTGCTGCCAAGAAATACAAGCTTATTTTTTTCATCATAAATCATCTTCTAATCCTTGATCGCCGCGCAAGGTTCTGAATCGTTTACGGGCTTCAACAGTCAGCAAACTCCCTTTGTATTCGAACAAGATCTTTTTGTAATAGTCCGCAGCCTTCTCTTTGTCCAACAAATGGTACTCATAGATCTCTGCGATCTTGAAGACAGCGTCATCGGCGAGGATATCGTCGCCATAAGATTTCAGAATTTGCTCCAAATAGTTGATGGCCTCGGTCCATCTTCCTTGATATTCCATGGCTGTAGCTCTTCTGAAAAGCATTTCATCCGCTAAACCGTGTGCAGGAAACTGGCGTTGGATCGAATCAAACAAATTGAATGCCGCCGAGAATTTGTGCTGCTCGATCAATAGGTCCGCTTGCGCAAACCAGTACATTGCTGTATAATTGCTGTCGAGTCCCAGGTTATCCGTGATCAGGACAGATAATTTCATGGCATCGTTTGCGATCAACTTTGTGGTAGACTCCTTGAGGATGTCGAGTTGTGACTGTGCAAACTTAAAATCTCCGTCATAGTAAAAAATACGTGCGTCTTTGAATTTCGCCTCTGAACCGATCGCCTCGAATTTAAAATCCGTATCGATCTGTTTGTAGTAAAGAGAAGCTTGCCAAATATCGTCTTGAAGAACCAATATGTCGGCCAAGCTCATCTTGATCTCCGCGCGTTGCATATCGGTCAATCCGGCAACATTCAGACACGAATCCAATAACTGAGCCGCCTGTGGTGCTTGATCTGCATAATACGCTTGTATAGTTGCTAACTCGCGCGCCATTCCAACCGAAGTTCGATTCAAACCAGATTCATTCAATGCCTGACGGTATTCTTGAATGGCGGTTTGAATAGCCGTTGGATTCCCCTTTTTTTCTAAAACAATTTCACGATAATGAACATTTAGAAGCGAACTATAGGCCATGTAATACAAAGGACTCTGCTTACCATAGCTCATAACATAGTTGTATGCTGATCGCGCGACATCGTAAGCTTGATTTTCGGAACAGGTTTCGGCAAGGTCCAAAACGCGCTGTCCGAATCCTTTTTCCCGTTTATCCAAAGCTTGTGCTTGAATAAGTGCACTTTTGAATTCCTTCTTCTGAATGAACAACCAGATCAACATTTCGGCATACACCGTTTCATTTGGTTTTTTCTGGATGCGTTGGAGTAGTTTATCCTTTAACTTTCCATAAACGCCATTGACGTCCTCTTGAAAATCAATTTGCTTGCTTAAGGCAGTTTGAACTTGCGGTGCATAATTCGGAAACTCATCAATCACGTTGAAATATTCGTCAATCATGTCTTCCGTGCGACCTAATAAACTATAGGCCTCTGCAAATTGCAACTGCAACGGGTAATCTTTTTTCAATTGCTTTCTGGCCGCTTCCAAGGTTTTCAAGCCCCATTCCACTTTACCTCGGCGTACAAAGTTGTTGTAGAGTTCTACAGCTTCATACCCATTTCCGGATACGGATTTGATCAATTCCCCAAACAATTTCTCTGCCTGTTCCTTGCGATCATTTCGCTCGTAGAAATCCCCGAGTATAATCCTGTATTCAACGTCAGCTTCATTGGCTGCAACTTGTTTCTTGAGGATCTTCTCAGCTTCCTTTATTTGATTGGTCTTTTCAAGGCATTCTACATAGCGCAACACCTCGAATTTCGGACTTTGTTTCTGGATGATCTTTTCGTAGTACATCACGGCTTTTTCGTATTCCCCATTGGTGTAATACAAATTGGCCAATTGCTGATCCGTTGACGGTTGGGCAAACAGGTCAAAACAACAGAAAAAAGCGATCAACACAAAAACAAACCTCATCGTGAACGATAAATTTCAAAAACCGGCTCGAAAGTAATGCGAGCTTCACGTAAAGTTACGAAACGATCGTGGATATCCTTTGCATGCTTGAGAACCTGGGCGGCATCTTTTTTACCTAATCCTACTTCTTCACAATATGCTGAGCGGTCACCGGCGTTGTTTGCAATGTCTTTTTTAAGGGCTTCGATCTGAGTTTTCAATGATTTCATACCGTCCTGGCAATGCTGGTACTCTTTGTCCAGATCCTCCGCATTTTTCAAGGCTGTAACAAAAAGGTCCATTTGTTTGCCGAAAACGATATCTAGGGTATCTTCCGCTACGAGCATTTTCAATTGCCTGAACAAAGACTTTCCATCTCGCAGCTCTTGATTCATTTCTTCCAGATCCAGTGAATCACTTAATAAGACCCTTGCAGAGTCCACTTGTTGTTCACATGCCGTAAGGTCCTTTTGCCAATTGTCCGTTTTACTCTGACAACTTACAATGATCGCGATAACAAAAAGAAAACACCATCTCATATGAACGAAAATACAAAAAGGCTGCCTTATTTGGCAGCCCTTGGTTTTATTCTCTAGTCAATTTTTGTAAAACCAGTGTATTTATGAAGTACTTCCGGAACTTCGATCCCATCAGGAGTTTGATAATTTTCCATGATTGCCGCCATGATACGTGGCAGTGCCAAAGCACTTCCGTTCAAGGTATGCGCGAGGTAATTCTTTTTATCGGCACCACGAAAACGCAACTTCAAGCGATTTGCCTGGAAGGTATCGAAACGGGAACAAGAACTTACTTCTAACCATTTTTCCTGAGCTGCAGACCACACTTCGAAATCGTAGGTCAAGGCAGAGGCAAAACCGGTATCACCTCCACATAAACGCAAGATGCGGTAGTGCAATCCTAGTTTACCCAACAACCCTTTCACATGCTCCAACATTTCATCCAACGCTTTTGCAGTATTGGAAGGATGCTCGATACGCACGATCTCAACTTTATCGAATTGGTGCAAACGGTTCAAACCGCGCACATGAGCTCCGTAGCTTCCGGCTTCACGGCGGAAACAAGGTGTGTAACCTGTCATTTTGATCGAGAAATTCTCATCCGGCAAGATCACATCGCGGTAAATATTTGTCAAAGGAACCTCTGCTGTAGGGATCAAATACAGATCGTCTGCAGGACAGTAATACATCTGACCTTCTTTATCCGGCAATTGTCCGGTACCATATCCCGAGGCTTCATTCACAACATGTGGAGCAATGAATTCCTCATAACCTGCTTTTTCGGCTTCATCCAGGAAGAATTGGATCAAGGCGCGCTGCAATTTGGCACCTTTCCCGCGGTAAACCGGGAATCCGGCTCCGGTGATCTTTACTCCTAGTTCGAAATCGATCAGGTTGTATTTCTTTGTCAATTCCCAGTGAGGAATTGCATCAGCATGCAATTTTGCAGGCTCTCCAGACACCATCACTGTTTCGTTGTCCTCTTCATTTTTACCGAAAACAACCAACTCATTTGGAACGTTTGGAATTTGGTACAATAACTGAGTAATAGCAGCATCCAAGCTTTCCACTTCTTCTTTCAAAGAACTTTCCTCTTGTTTCAGTTCTGCGGTCTTTGCTTTGGCAGCTTCTGCCTCATTTGCCTTACCTGTTCGGAATAGTTCTCCGATCTCTTTTGCGATCTTATTCAATTCAGCAGCGATGCTTTCCATACGGGTTTTCGCACCACGCCATTGTTGATCCTTTGCCAAGATCTCGTCGATAGTGGCAGTAACATCTAGATTTCGTTTTTTCAGCGCTTCGATGATCGCATCTCGCTCAGCGCGGATCTTGGTCATTTCCAACATAACCTGTCAAAGTATTCAATTGAACAAAAAAAGGCGAACAACCTGAGCTGCTCGCCTTTTACGAAAATTTGGTGTATTCGTTAAGCTTCAGCAGTCTCGAAAGGAACTACTGATACGAACGAACGATTGTCTTTTTTCTTACGGAACTCAACCAAACCGTCAGTCAATGCGAACAAAGTATGGTCTTTTCCAATACCTACGTTGCTACCTGGGTGGTGTTGTGTACCACGTTGACGAACGATGATGTTTCCAGCGATAGCTGGTTGTCCACCAAAAATCTTTACTCCTAAACGCTTGCTATCTGATTCACGACCGTTTTTGGAACTACCGACTCCTTTCTTATGTGCCATTGTTCTAAAATTTTAAAGCGACGTTGATCGTCAGCTTGATTACGCTTTAATATCTGTAATTGTAATTTGCGTGAACGACTGACGGTGACCGTTGCGTTTCACATATCCTTTTCTGCGTTTCTTGCGGAAAACGATTACTTTATCACCTTTAACGTGATCATTAACTTGAGCAGTAACTTTTGCTCCTGCTATAGCCGGGGCGCCAACATTTACTTTTCCTCCGTTGTCTACCAACAAAACACGATCGAATTCTACTTTCGCTCCTGCTTCAGCATCCAAACGGTGTACAAAGATCTTTTGGTCTTTTTGCACTTTAAATTGCTGCCCTGCTATCTCTACAATTGCGTACATAACAGATGTATTAAAAAATTAATTTGGAGGGCAAAGATAGAAATCTTTTTCAACAATCCATTGTTTCCCCTGAATTTTTCTAAAAAAGGGCGCTAATTGTTGCTGTCGTTTAAAATTCTATAAATGTTCACCGGATCACCTTTTGAGATCGTTTTCTTATCCAGGAACATTCCATTGCGTCGAGCAACCTGTGCTGAAGCATCGTTATCCACGTGAATAACAGAGATCAATGATGGCGCCAAGTTGTGCGAAAATGCATGTTGCTTGCACATCTGAGCAGCCTCTAAAGCGAATCCTTGACCTCGAAACTCGGGCATCAGGGAATAACCAATCTCCAACTCCGTGATTCCATCAATCTCTTGTATGAGAAGTCCGCACTGACCGACCAACTTTCCACTTGTTTTCTCAATCAATGCATTCATCCCACCCAAATTGTTCTGATAACGGTGATTAACACGGTCGAACCAAGCTTCATTTTTAGCCTCAGGAGTTTCAAATTCATGCAGTCCAATGTAATCCAGTGAACCGGGAAATGCACAAAAGCGCAACCAATCAGCGCGATGCTCATCCGTCACTTTCTCAAAACGCAAACGAGCTGTTTCGACACCAAATAATAATCGTTTGGTTTGCAGATCTTCCATCACTTACTTTTTTACGAAGGTGCTTACGAATACTTGCCCATTCACATCTGCCTTAATGAAATAAAGTCCCTGTGCCAAGTGCGCAACATCCATTACTAATTTCTCTCCTTCGTAACGACCCTTTACGTGATACATCCTTCCGGTTTGATCTGTCACTTCCCAAGTTCCGGTTAAATCTTTTGAAGACCTAAGGTCAAGTGTCAATTCGTGAGAAACAGGATTTGGGTACAAATTCAACTCATTGGAAAGTTGTTCCATACTCAATACAGATAGGTCCGAAATACAGATGTTATCCAAATAAATGGCATTGCCGCCGCGTCCTTCGAAATAGAAACGCAAAAGGACATTGTCTGTCAACAAGGTGGAAGTCGTGACCAAAATAGTATCGCTTTTCCACTCCGATTCATCAATTGGTTCAAATAAGGATGTCAATGTATCATTAATGGTTGGCAAACTGTTCAATCCGTTGTAAACTCTTCGCGTGCTCCATGTTTCTCCGCAATCAGCTGACAACTGAACACGCAAAATACAATTGTCATTGGATCGCACTTGCGCATAAGCCCAATCAAAACGAATGGCTAAGGTATTCACCGCTGAAAAATCGTAGGGTCCGGAAACCAGTTCAACTACCTGCTGTTCACCGGCACCCAAGTTGTCATAAAAAATTGCATGATCACTGTTGAAACCTGTATTCGTCTGCTCCCAATTGTAGACTTGACCTACATCCCGTTTTCTCCAGCGCGTCCAAATTCCGGTGGAATCATCCTCAAATCCTTCTGAAATTCCGCTAGCCAGTCCCGTAATGGGCAGAACCTGTATGTAATCATTCAGAAGGAGTTCCACAGTATCTAAACCGTTGCTTGCTTTTAACAACACATCGTAAAAACCCGGTGCATTGTAACTCACTGCCACTTGAGATCCATTCAAGCTGTTCGCGCTTCCTCCAAAGAAATTCCATGATCTGCTGCTGACACCGTGATAGGAAACATCCATGAAATTCACGGAATCACCAACACACACCACGCGTTTATCTGCTTCGAATTGGGCGGCACACAGGATAGCAGTTCCATCCGTACCAGTTGCTTGCAAATTACCGGCAGACCACAAGTTGTTTCGTGACGCAATCGGCGAATTCAAGCAAGCATGCATGCGCAATTTCTGTCCTTCGGTAAACATGCGCGCGCAATAGGCATAGTCCATGTAATTCTGAACGTTATCCAAACTTCCGCAGGACTGTGCACTGAGGTTGCAAGAACTCCACCCGATCGTATTCGGTGTATCAGTCACATCATCATCGTAGGCGCAATTACCTGCATCACCAACAGGCAGATACGGAAAATTAGGAACGTTATTCCCACCCCAAATATGTTGCAGATTTAGGTAATGTCCCACCTCGTGTGTCAAAACCGTTCTGCGGAAATAATCCGAAGTACCAATGGTCCCAACATAGTCGTGGCGCATAACAATTCCATCCCATTGCGGAATCGTATCAGCCGCTCCCGGCAATAAGGCATGTCCAGCCAAGCCTGCTGCATCAAAACACACGTAAACATTCAGGTATTTGTTGGGAGGCCAATGGATCAGATCTTTTACCTGGTGATCTCCGATATAGGTCAGCGCAGAAACAGTTCGCGTGATTCCGGAAGTACACAATCCATTTGGATCCAGTTGTGCCAAACGAAACTCCACTTGTGCATCTGCAGCGATGGATTGAAATGCCGGAACAATTTCAGAAGTATCTGCATTCAATTTGCGGAATTGGGTATTCAATTGAACCAGCGCATCGTGAACCTGGGCATCGGAAATATTCTCGGAGCCATTGTTGTGGATGATATGGAAAACCACCGGAATTACATACAAAGCGCCGCTTTTAGTTGGGTTAGCAACATAGTCTTCGGTGAAGGCTTGTAAGGTCTGATTGGCTCGCATCGCACCTTCTTTAAGATCTGGATGCGTATTCCAGAGGTGTTGGTGCATTTCATCCGTACCGCAGTGCAATTGGGCACGCACGCCAATAATGGAAAAGCAAAGAATTGTAGTAGCAAGTAGTGATCTCATACTTCTGTATTGAATTTCAAAGCTATTTAACTGACAGGATAAGGGATTAACCGTTCATCAAAAGCACAAAAAAAAGCGCTACAAACTGCAGCGCTTTCACAATATATCAAGTGATGTTACTTTTGCTCTTCTTCGCCTTTTTCAACTTCGAAAACGCGCTTTGGACGCATTGCTTGTCCAACTCCCAAGGAAATCCAGAAAGGAACAACGAAGCCTAAAAGGAACAATAACATCCAGAAAGCCATTCCTCCAATCACTAAGAACAATACGATACCAAAAACACTCATGACGTACTTTTTTGTTGAATTTGTGGGGTAAAAGTAGCAAAAATTTCGATTTTCCAAAGCAAGTTCCTTTTTTTTCAGAACGATTGCAGGTAATTTTAATTGATTCTACTTAACAGTGACTTTGTCTCTACCAATACCTGTGCTGTATCAATGACCTCACCACCAAAACCATAGCGGTAATAATCACATGTTTCGATCAGCATACGCAATTGCAAAGCCACTTCCGGGAATTGCGCATTGATCAGCGTCAAAGCTTCTTCACGTGACAAGAACGGAGACTTATTGATACTTCCAATCTCTTGAACGATAGCTTTTGGAAGAATAACTGCGAATTGTGAAGGGTCATCCAATAATTCCTCTGCTTTTTTGAGGTAATTGATCTCAGAGATCGGTTCAAATTGCATGGCCTCTGCGATCGGAGCTGAAGGTTGTTCCTCAGCTATTACAGATGCTTTCTTTTTGCGTTTGAACACCAACAATAAGAAGATCGACAATAATCCTACCGGGGCTCCAATTGAAAGCGGTAAGATCCAATCAGTGGACGTTTTGTTCTCAGTCACCTTACTAACCGATTCAGCGATCTGTTTGGAATCTCCGTTATCGGCGGGACTTAGTTTTGCAGTCAGCGGTTTGAAATTCTTATCTTCCTTGATCGTAATAATCAGTGATTCGCCTTTTACGATCACGTATTTTTCCTTGCGCGGATCGCAGTATGCGATGCTTTGTCCCGTGATATTCAATTCTCCCTTGCCGGTAAACTGTATGTGATACGTAAATGTGATCGAACCAGTTACGCCATCTTCTGTAAATTGAAAATCATCTTTGCGCTCCGGATCACCGTATATGCTGCATCCTTCCGGAAG
>CAYLJB010000072.1:0-15128 GCA_964383785.1 uncultured Fluviicola sp. | reverse complement strand
CCATTCACCGAACCGAATTCTTTGTAGGGAAAGGCATCTAATCGAATTTTAACATCTTGATTCACAGCCAATTTCCCAAAACCGGAAGAACTCACATAACCATAACCATAAATTTCCCCGTGCGAGGGCGTAATGCTGAACATCGCCTCGCCCAAATTGAACGATTTGCCGACCGTAAGAGGTTGCAAAAACTGAATTTCGCCATCAATGGGTGCCAAAAGAACATTTTCAGCTTCCCAAGCAGCAAATTTTGCTTCTACTTGCTCAGCAGTCAAAGCACCTTTTTTCACTCCATTCAACAAGTGATTTTTGTACAATACACCTTTGTAAGAAAGGATTGCACGAGCAGTGTCTGTCATTTCAGCACCAACACCTACCCATTTTACAGCTGAGTCGAAGTTAATGTTGATTGTTGCAGGGTTCGTGTTCGGGTTGTACGTTCCCAATTTCTCGATGAATTTACCATCGCGTTTTGCACGAGAATCAGCTACTACTACGTGGTAGATCGCTTTTCCTTTTTTACCGTGTCTTTGCAAACGAATACGTGTTGCCATACTGTTAATTTTTGAGGTGCGAAACCTCGGTTACTATTAATGATTAACGTCTGTTTACCGAATAAACAGGGTGCAAAGATAGGATTTTTTTGTTTACAACAGCTATTTTATTCAGTTGTGAAAAATGATTGGCGGTTCAATTCTGATTTTTTGAGCTGGATAATTCGACTTCCCCCTTTGGAGGGGGATCGAGGGGGAGGATTCAAATAATGGTATGAGTAACTCACTATTTTTTCTTAAATTAATTCTCATGAACCACCACTACAACAAACGCCTAAGAACATATGCGCAAGAGTTAAGAACCGAAACTGTTTCCAAAGCAGAGAAACGATTGTGGAAAGTGCTTTCAAAAAAGCAACAAGGTGTTGGGTTTAAACGTCAGCGTCCAATTGCATTTTATATTGTTGATTTCTATGCTCAGGAAATCAAATTAGTTATTGAAGTTGACGGTAATTCGCATTTAAACAAAGGTGAATATGACCGCTTAAGACAAGATCATTTGGAAATATTAGGGAATACGGTTTTAAGATTTTCGGAAGGGGATGTCATGCAAAACCTGGATCTGGTTTTGGATAGAATTCAGCATGTTGTGTTTTGTTTGAAAAGAAATCCTCCCCTTTGATCCCCCTCCAAAGGGGGAGATGGATGCGTCTCCGGATTCAGAAAAAAGCCTTAGTCGCGAAACTGTTGGTTTGGCGATAGTTTCAATTTTCTCCTGTATTTTTGACTATGGACAAAACACTGGCTTTACTGACCGACCGCGTGCGGGAACACTTCAAACAACATGGATCGGATCACGATTTCTACCACATTGAACGCGTTTACAACCTGGCAATGCACATTCAGGAACAGGAAGGGGGCGACCCAACAGTGATCGCTTATGCGGCGTTGTTGCACGATGTGTCGGATCACAAACTGAATGGTGGTGTGTTGAATGACAATGGCCGTGTGGCGAAGATCTGGTTGGAAGAACTGCACGTGGCACCGGAAATCATCGAACGTGTTTTGGAGGTGGTGGACCACGTTTCGTACAAAGGAGCCGGAGTTACCGACGTGGATGGTTCACTGGAATTGACCATTGTGCGAGACGCAGATCGTTTGGATGCCATCGGTGCTATCGGGATTGCACGTGCTTTCCATTTTGGAGGAAGTAGAAATCGTCCGTTCTTCGTGCCTGATGTAAAACCGCAGTTGCATGCAGATTTCGCGACGTATGTGAAGGACGAAGGCCATACGATCAATCATTTCTATGAAAAACTATTGCTTTTAAAGGACCGCATGCAAACAGCAACAGCTAAACGCATTGCGGAAAAGCGACACCAACTCATGGTGGATTTTCTGGAGCAATTCCATGCTGAATGGACTTCGAGTGATATGAAGTTAATGCATAAAAAAAACGGCGAACAAGATGTCCGCCGTTCATAGATTGCTTTTTTAACTGCTTACAACATGCGGAATTTAACCGTTTGTTGATTGCCGTTCGCGTTATAGATCTTCGCAAAGTAGATTCCAGCAGCCAATTTTGTTACCGGAATAGTTGTTTGACCAGTCAATTCAACAGCTTGCTCTTTCAATAATTGTCCCATTTCATTGTAGATCCCTACTTGGTAACCCGATAAATTGTCCGGATTCGTTACGATCAATTGTGTTTGAATAGGATCAAAATAGATAGGAAGCGACCACGAATTCTCCTCCAATCCTGCTGAACAAGTTGTCAGTACATCCATTGAGAATGTAGTTGTATCCGATCCACAGCTGTTTTCAGTGATCAAAGTAATGCTCACCGGTCCGTCTGTAGAGAAATTGATACTTGGCGCAGAAGCGTTTGATGTTGCCGGTGTTCCACCCGGAATACTCCAGGAAAAATTGGTCGCATCTGTCGAGTTACTTCCGTCTAATACTACGGTGGTTGGACAAGCTACGGTACTATCCACAAAAGCAATGTTCGCCAAAGGAGGATTGAGTACATCGATGCTGATATACGTTTCATTCGTACACGATCCTTGCGTTCCACTCACTACATAAGTTGTGTTTGAGGTAGGCGAGGCTGTAACGCTTGCTCCCGTTGTACCCGATAAACCTGCGGCTGGCGACCAGGTGTAGCTCGTTGCTCCAGAAGCTGTTAGAACAGTAGACGATCCGTTACAGATCTCGGAGCTTCCGGTTACAGATACGTTTGGAGTAGGGTTTACAGTAATTGCGACAAATGCTGAATCAAACAAATTACAGCCTCCACCAATCGTATACAAGATCGCGTTGTAGGTACCCGGATTCGCGTAAGTAACAGAAGCTGTAGGTGCTGAAGGTACCACAGTTGGCGTTCCACCCGGGAAATACCACAACAAGGTGTCTTGGTAGGTACTTCCGGCAGCATCGAAGCTGATCGCATTACCGGAACAGATCGTAGTTGCGTTTGGTGTAATGATCGCTTGCGAGTTTTGAGACGTCAGGAACGGATGCACGTACAACGAAGCATTCAAGTTCCACGAACCAGCGGTAGTGTATCGATACCAGTTGTTATCAGATTGCTGCTCCCAGATAACGGAAGGTGTTGTTTGACCATTTGAATTGGACACGATGGCCAACGTATCTTTCACACCAGCAGTCCATTGCAAGTTTGTCAGATCTACAGAGACAAAGAATCGTTTAGAAGCAGGCAATGTAATTGGATTGTTCACAAAGCTGATCTCAGAATAGAATCCGCCATCCACATCACTCATGATCTGGCCCATCGTGATATTCGATGTTCCTAAAAGTGCTCCCGGTGACAAACTTGTTCCATCGTAAATGCGAACCGGAACCACTTTATTCTGATTGGCACTGTAAGCCAAACCGAAGGCGATGTATACGTTATTCAAAATGGTGTTTGGAGAAGTAGAAGCGTCGAAATACATCGCTTTTTGCTTGTCTAGATACGCGTTCATTCCGTTGATCCAACCATCAGCACCAACTGTGGCACCTGTATAATAGTTAGCCCCGGTCCAACCAGCCGGAGTTGGAAGATTAATGCGCTCACAACTTGCAGCCGCGTTTACAGTAATGTAAGCCGTTTTCGTTTCTGTGTCCGTACCGTTTGCATTCGTAGCGGTTAGCGTTACCGTGTAAGTACCAGGAGTGTTGTAGGTGATAGAAGGAGGATTCTGACCATTGAATGATGCAGGAGTTCCACCTGTAAAAGTCCATGACCAAGATGTTGGGTTGTAAGTTGAAAGATCCGTGAATTGTACCGAACCGCCAGCACTAACGGTTGTGAAGTTAGCCGAGAAATCTGCTACAGGCGGTGCGTTCAACGAAGCTGCAACACAGGCCATTGCTGCTGCTGCATCGATTCTTCCTGAACCTAACTGTCCAATGTATGACGGGTTTTGCGCATTGATGTTGGCAGCAGTCGTCAATAAACAGTTGATCAAATCCGCATTCGGCATACCCGGATTCAACGATTTCATCAAACCTGCCAAACCGGCAACCATTGGACTAGCCATCGATGTTCCCGATTTGTTTCCGTAAGTATTGTTGATCGTAGTACTGTAAATGTTATTTCCAGGAGCCGAAACGTCGATCCAAGAACCGTAGTTAGAGAAAGATGCTTTCGCGTTGTTACTGCTCGTTGCAGCTACAGAGATCACGTTATTTAATCCGGCAGGGTAGAAGATAGAAGAAACGTTGTCGTTTCCGGCTGCAGCGATTATAATACAGCCTTGTGACGCTGCATAGTTCACCACGTTTTGTCCGGTTGTAGTAAATGTAGGACCTCCCCAACTACAGTTGATGATGTCGGCACCACTTGCTGCGGCATATACGATTCCGTCGTATCCGTTTGTTACGGCAGTAGCAGAGGATGTAGATTTTACGCACATCAATTTACAGCTATATCCGATTGAAGCAACTCCGGTTCCGTTGTTCGATCTTGCAGAAGCAATTCCGGCAACGTGGGTACCGTGGTCATATCCTGAACTTGGCGGGTTTGGATCGTTGTCATTGCTTCCTACATCAAATCCGTTGATATCATCCACGTATCCGTTGTTGTCATCATCAATTCCGTTTCCGGCGATCTCCCCTGAATTCACCCACAGGTTTGGCGAAAGGTCGGCATGTGTGCGCTCAACTGCATCGTCCACGATGGCAATGACCACATTACTTCCTGTAGAAAAATAGTTCCATGCCTGTGAAGCGTTGATCGTGGTCAAGCCCCATTGTGAACCGTACGATGGATCATTTGGTGTCAAACAAGTTTTGTCTAAAGGCACGCGCTCCGCATATTCCATGTGTTTCATTCCTTGCAATTTGCGGATCAGTTCTTCTGTGCGCGCAACGTCGCTGAATTCTAATAAATAAGTACGTTGCAACACTTCGGAGTTCTTCGCTGCGTAAAATGGTTTCGACAAGCGAATAAATCCGTAATTCTGAACAACAGACTCCAAACCTGGAATCGATTTAAGCGGAATGGATTGTGGGTCTTCTTTCAATGCATAGGAAATGCGCATTTCATTTGTGACCTTGAACCAGATCTTTCCATCTTGAAATAAGGGAGAGGATTGCGAAAAGGCCCAGATCGGGAAGGCCATTAAGGCAAATAGTAATTTACAGTATTTCATAAGTGTGTGTTTGAAGCCTTGAATATCAGAAAAATATGAAAAAGAAAAAACAATTGCTGCGAATTTCTCGCTTTATAAAACCGCGCACTTGCCCAAATCAATTTATACGAAAAGGATGCATTGAAGCCCGATCAGGTGTCCAACAAGCCTATACCGGTTTACTAATGTTTAGTAATTCCGAAATTTTTGGCATTTTTGTTCTATGAGAAAAGTAGCCTTGGGCATTGATATTGGAGGGACGAATACAGCATTTGGATTGATCACTTCGGAAGGAGAGGTCTTGTTCGAAGATTCTGTATCTACTAAAGCACATGCGGAACCACAATCCTTGGTTTTGGAATTACACGAAAAACTGAAAGACAAACCAGGATTTTCTGAGTTAGTTGGAATTGGGATCGGTGCTCCAAACGGAAATGTATTCACCGGAAATATCGAATTCGCTCCAAACTTGGTGTGGAAAGGAATCGTTCCAATCGCACAACTTTTCTCGGAAGCATTTAACGTTCCTGCCATTTTGGCGAATGACGCCAATGCCGCAGCAATAGGCGAACATTTGTTTGGCTGCGCTAAGACCATGAAGGATTTCGTAACCATTACCTTGGGCACAGGCTTGGGATCCGGGGTGTTCATCGACGGACATTTGGTGGTAGGACACAACGGTTTTGCCGGAGAATACGGTCACATTCGCGTGGTGCCGAATGGTCGGTTGTGTGGTTGCGGTCGACGTGGATGCCTGGAAACCTACGCTTCTTCCACCGGAGTGGTGCGCAGTATCGCTGAATTGGATTCACCCAATAAATCAGATTCTATTCTTTTAAGAAAGGATCATGTGAACGCACAGGAAGTGTTTACGGAAGCGCAAAATGGTGATCTGTTTGCACAGGAAATTGTGGAATATACCGCCATGATGTTGGGTTCTGCGTTGGCTGACTTTGCGGCATTCTCAGACCCTCAAGCATACGTGCTTTTTGGTGGTATTGCACAAGCCGGGCAATCTTTTGCAGACAGCGTACTATTCCACTTGGAACAAAATAGCTTGAAAATCTACAAAGGAAAGATCACAGTGACCACTTCTACCTTGCATCATCAGAATGCAGCCGTATTGGGAACCGCCGCCGCCATGTTCTGGCACATCAACAAGAAATCCGCTTAATGCATTCAAAGCGCATGAAAAGAATTATATCAATCTGTACCATATTCGTTGCAACCGGAGTGTTTGCCCAAATTCGGGAAGTACAACAAGCGTCTGATAAAGGCGAACGTTTGATCCGTGGCTCTGAAAACCGCTTGCCGCAGCAAGATCCTTTGAGTTTTGTAAATCCATTTATTGGAACCGGCGGACACGGACATACCTTTCCCGGTCCTGTGGTGCCTTTTGGTGGCGTACAAGTCGGACCGGATACCCGTCCGGAAGGATGGGATGGATGTGGTGGTTACCATTACTCCGATTCGGTGATCTACGGATTTTCGCACACACATTTGAGTGGTGTAGGTGTTCCGGATTACGCGGATCTGCTTGTCGTTCCGCAAGTTGGAAAAGCATTGACCATTCCCGCATACAAAGCACAAAAAGGAAAGGGCTATGGAGCCAAATTCTCTCACAAGAACGAACGCGCAACTCCGGGCTCGTATTCCGTGAAATTGGATAACGGCATTTCTGTTGACTTGACGGCAACTGCTCATGGTGCCATTCACCGCTACACCTTTCCGGAAGGAAAAGAAAAGAAATACATCGTGTTGGATCTGGGATACCGCGACCGCGTGATCGATGCAGATGCACGCCTTGAGGGAAAAAATACCATCAAAGGTTTCCGAAGATCGGAGGCTTGGGCACGTGATCAACATTTTTATTTCCAGTTGGTTAGCTCTGTTGACTTCAAGAACGTCAAAAGGATGATCTACCCGGAAAAATTTAAGTACGTCATGGTACTTGAGTTCCCGGCAAACACGAAGTTCGTTGATTTGAAAGTAGCTGTTTCCGGAACTGATCTGGCAGGTGCTGCTTTGAATTACGAATCCGAATTGAAACGCCTCGATCTTCTAACGGCTGCAGTGGCTGCTGCTCAACAATGGCGCTTGGAAATGCATAAGATCACTGTTACGTCAAAAGATCCTGTAGTATTGACCAATTTCTACACGGCGCTGTATCACAGCTACGTGCACCCAAGTTTGTGGTCGGATGTGGACGGACGTTTCCGCGGTTTTGATCAAAATATCTACGCTTCCCCTTTTGCGAATTATTCGGTGTTCTCCTTGTGGGATACCTACCGCGGGGCAAATCCCTTGTATACGATCACGCAGGCGCAACGCACCACCGATTTTGTGGAATCTTTCCGCTTGCAATACCAGCAAACCGGTTTGTTGCCTATGTGGACACTTTCGAACAACGAGACGAATTGCATGATCGGTTACCACGCCATTCCGGTAATCACAGATGCCTATTTGAAAGGCATTGAATTGAACGATCCGGAGCATTTACTCGAAGCAATGATTGCAAGTAGTACTTACGATCACTTGGGTAAAAAGCACTATGCTTCAGATGGTTTCATCTCCGCTGAATTGGAACCGGAGTCGGTTTCGAAAACCTTGGAATACGCCTACGACGATTGGTGCATTGCGCGTTTTGCGGAGAAATTGGGGAAAATGGAAATTGCAGCCAGATACGACTTGCGTGCCAGCCAATGGATGAACTTATTGCATCCGGAAAGTGGTTTCATCCAGCCGCGCAAAGGAGGTTTGTGGTTGAAGCATTTCAAACCGGAAGAAGTGAACCACCATTTTACGGAGGCGAACGGCTATCAATATTCCTTGGCAATGCCACACCATATCAGCGAGGTTGTTGCCTTGAAAGGAACACAGGGCTTGGAAGGCTTCCTCGATTCCATTTTCGAGAACAAGCGTGGCATGTCTGGTAGAGAACAAGCGGATATTACCGGTTTGATCGGACAGTACGCACACGGAAACGAGCCGTCGCATCACATGGCTTACTTGTACAATTATGCAGGAAATCCAGCGAAGACAGCCATGTATGTAGATCGCATTTTGCGTGAGTACTACACCAACAATCCGGATGGTTTGTCCGGAAATGAAGACTGTGGTCAAATGTCGGCGTGGTACGTGCTTTCTGCCATGGGCTTCTATCCGGTTGCTCCGGGAAGTCCGACTTACGCCTTGGGAAGACCTTTGATGGACCGTGTGGAGATTCGTTCCGGTAAAACGCCGTTCGTCATTGAAACGAAGAACAATTCACCGGAGAATAAATACATCCAAAAGATGCTTTGGAACGGTCAGCAATACACCAAGTTGTACATTTCTCACGACATGATCACAGCCGGTGGCGTATTGCAGATCGAAATGGGAGCGGAGCCGAACAAAGCCTTGAGACTTTACGAAGTGGATCTGAAAGACCGCGTAAGCGAGCAGTTTGTTTCTGTGCCGTATTTCATTGCCAACGGAGAAGTATTCGCAGATTCCGTGGTGGTGGGGATCGACAAGTTGCCGCACCAAGAAGGGGAAATCTATTATTCCTTCGACAACCAACAGTGGAATTTGCTGGATGAGAAGCACGCGAAAAATTTGGTGCTTCGCGATACCAAAACGCTGTATGCGAAAATCGTTCTGGACCAAGGTCGCGAGCGCTACGAAAGCAAAACCGTGAAATCGACTTTCGTGAAATACGTTCCGGACAAGCAAGTGCTAAGCATTTCTGAATACGCGAACCAATACGCCGGAGCCGGAAAACAAACGGTGGCCGATGGCATGCGTGGAGGAAACGAATACCGCGGAACAGAGTGGCAAGGTTTCCAGGGGAAAGATGTGGAAGTGGTCTTGGAATTGAACCAAGCCAAAGAGATCAGCGCAGTAGAAGTATCTGCCTTACGCGAATTGCGTTCCTGGATCTTCCCGCCAAAAGCAGCTGAAGTGTTTATTTCCCTGGACGGAAAGAATTTCAAAAAGGCCGGTCAGGTAGAATTCCGTTTAACAGACCGCGACGAAAGTGGCAAGCAAGTAGCTCTAAACGTGGAGTTTGCACCTACTGAAGCGTGTTATGTGAAAGTGATCGTACGCAATTTTGGTCCGTGTCCGGAATGGCACTTAGGAGCCGGAAATAATACCTGGTTGTTCTTAGATGAAATAACCGTTCGATAGATTTCCTTTCTTGAACAAGTGTTGCCTGAATTAAAGTTATTATCTTTAAGGCTCGTTAAAATTTAGGCTAAAAACACAATGAAAAAATTTGTAATCGGATTACTCGCGCTTACGTACTCTTTGGGTAACGTAGCTCGCGCGGATGAAGGTATGTGGCTTCCATTCTTGATTGGTCGCAACTATGAGGACATGAAAAAGAATGGATTGAAGCTGACGCAAGAGCAGATCTATTCCATCAATAAATCTTCTTTGAAAGATGCAGTGATCTCCTTCGGTGGATTTTGTACCGGAGAATTGATCTCTGACAAATCGTTGGTATTGACAAACCACCACTGTGGATACGATGCCATCGCTGCTGCTTCTACGCCAGAGAAAAACTACTTGGATAACGGTTTCTGGGCGAAGAACCACGGTGAAGAAATTCCGGTTCCGGGATTGACAGCTACGTTCATGATCCGCATGGAAGACGTTACAGCTACTGTCTTGAAGGAATTGACTCCGAACATGACGGCTGAGCAACGCGCTGCGAAGATCAAAGAAGTAACAGATATTTTGGTTGCTGATGCTACACGTGCTACAGGAACAACTTACGAAGCATTTGTACGCGATTTCTTCGACGGAAACGAGTTCTACTTGTTCGTGAAAGAAACTTACAAAGACGTGCGTTTGGTAGGAACTCCTCCGCAGTCTGCAGGTAAGTTCGGTGGAGATACAGACAACTGGATGTGGCCTCGTCACACAGCGGATTTCTCTATGTTCCGTATCTATGCTGGTTCTGATAACAAGCCGGCTGGATTCTCTGAATCAAACACGCCATTGAAGCCAAAGCATTACTTGCCGATCTCTTTGAAAGGAGTGAAGGAGAATGATTACGCAATGGTTATGGGATTCCCTGGACGTACAAACCGTTACTTGACTTCTTACGGAATCGAGCAAGCGATCAACTTGGAGCAACCAAAGATCGTAGATATCCGTGCGAAGAAATTGGAGATCATGAAGAAGTACATGGACAAGGATGTAGCAGTTCGTTTGAACTACTCTTCTAAGTATGCACAAGTAGCAAACTACTGGAAATACTTCATCGGTCAGACAGCACAATTGAAAGCAAACAAAGTAGCTGACAAGAAACGTGCGATCGAAGCGGAGTTCCGCAAGTACACGAATGGAAAAGCAGAATACGCAAACGTGTTGGAAGACATCGAAGCGGCATTCCGAGCTACAAACGATATCATTTACATCCGTACTTACCAAAGTGAGTTCGTGCGTCAGGTAGACATCAATGCCTTGGTGTTCATTTACAAAGCAGCTGTTGACGCTGAGATGAAAGGAAACGCAGAGCGTGCGAAACAATTGAAAGAAGTAGCTGCTGAACAAGCAAAAGCATTGTTTACAGAGCGAAACATGGCGATCGAATTGGAAACATTGGAAGAAGTATTGAAAATGTACATGCGCGATGTTCCGAAGAAGCAACAAATGGGAATCACGAAATCGATTGGTGAGGACGGTTTGGCAGCATTCATGTCGCGTGTGAAGAACAACTCGATCTTCGTTGACGAGGCGCGTTACAACGCATTCATGAAGAACTACGACGCGAAGAAGATGGCACAAGATCCTTTGTTCATTTTGATCAAGAACTTGGACGAGGCTTTCCAAAAAGCCATGTCAAATCCGGACGTAAAGAGCGCGAACGAGAAATTGCAACGTGCAAACCGTTTGTTCGTGAAAGCAGTTCGCGAGATGCAACCAAACAAGAAGTTCTATCCAAATGCAAACTCTACGATGCGTTTGACTTACGGAAAAGTATTGCCGTACACAACGAACGAAGGGAAGAAAATGGATTACTTGACCGACTTCGACGGCGTGATCGCGAAAGAAGATCCTACGAATACTGAGTTCTTCGTAGACGCACGTATGAAAGAAGTGTGGAAGAACAAAGATTTTGGTCAGTACGTTGACAAGAAGACAGGTAAATTGCCGGTAAACTTCTTGACGAACAACGACATCACAGGAGGTAACTCCGGTTCACCATGTATCAATGCCTACGGAGAATTGATCGGTACGGCCTTCGACGGAAACTGGGAAGCTATGTCCGGTGACATCGCGTTTGAACCGCAATTGCAGCGTACGATCGTTTGTGACATCCGCTACGTATTGTGGATCGTTGACAAGTGTTACGGAGCTGACAATTTGATCAAAGAAATGAAGTTGGTGAAATAAGCACCACGCACAAAATAGGAGAGGGCTGTCTGCAAAGACGGCCCTTTTTGTTTTCGGTATGTTGAGGCCTTCTCGGCCAAGGTTGATAATTCACCAAAATCGTTTATATCTTCTCAAAAACTCCGCTTGATAGTTGCTGAGTTCTTCCTATTTTTAGTCAACCGATAAGCTTAACCAGCTCACAAGAAGGAAAGGATGCTTGCAACGTCTAGTTTGATTACATACTTTTTTGGTGAAAGGGTAAGCAAAAAATAAGTTAGTTGCATGCGTATGAGCAACCTTACAAACTTACAACCTCAAAGAAATTTAAAGTAAAATGAATTTAACTAAAGTAATCATAGGAACATTTACAGGAACAGTTGTCTATTTTGTAGTAGGTTGGTTCATATTTGAATTCATACTGGGTTCATATAACAACGCAAATACTACTCAAATAGTTGGTTTCAAAAAAGACGAGCAAGAATCAAGTTTGCTAATGTTGATTGTAAGTTGCACTGCTTATGCAATGTTGTTATCTTCTTTAATGGTTTATTGGATTAGTACCTTATTGAGTTTTAAACAAGGTTTAAAACTTGGAGCTATTGTAGGCATATTAGTAGCCACAATGACAGACACTTATTGGTATGGAACATCACATTTTTATAACAATGCAACCCCAATGATTTTGGATATTCTTGCTGCTACAATAACTGTGGGAATTATGGGGGGTGCAATCTCTTTGGTTTTATCTTCTCTAAAACACAATTAAATGAATAATAAAATACGACCTAAAATAAACACAGACATTGACGGACTAAAAACTGTTCTTGACTCTTGCAGACTATTTCCATCAGAATATTTGGACGGAATGATTTTCGACTATTTCGACAATGCCGACACACAAGCAGTATAAATCGCTACCTTCGCCAAACCGCAAACCGTTACAACACATAACAAGAAATCCAGATGCACCAACAACCCCCACAAAAACAATCGGCATCTACCTTACTGGTCTTGTGTATTCTGACGCTGCTGGGAAGTGTGTTCATTTTTCTGAAAGGACTGATCAGTTATACCGTTTTGTTAGACTCGAACGATACACGTAGCGAGTTTGGGAAAGTGTTGATCAACGTGGTGTATATCCTCGAGTTCTTGTCGTGTCTCGGTTCTATCTCCGGAGCGATCATCATGCTTGCAGGCAAAAGAACAGGTTTGTTGATCTATCTGATCTCTTGCGGTTTGTACATCATCGTCACCACGGTATTTGCCGTGTTTTGCATTTTTTCACTCATCGGAATCCCGGTTGGACTCCTCCAATTTTTATACATCATACCTTCCATACTCTTCTTTGTTTTGTACCTGAACCAAGGGAAGAATTTGAGTTGAGGAAAAGATGTATTACAATAGTGCGCACTATTTTGTGGGTATTGCATACAAGAAACGCGTAAACAGCTTTTTGTAGTTTCGCTTCCGACCGGTGGAGTATTAAAAAAGCCCCGATCCAAAGGACCGAGGCTTTCAGCTTATCTTGTTTCGCTTATTTCTGATAGAATGGGAATTTCACCACTTTCGCTTTTACGCCTTTGTCGCGGATCTCGATGAAGATCTCGGTGTCTACAGCAGCGTTCTCAACCGTTACGTAAGCCAAACCAATTGCTTTTTTAACAGATGGACCTTGTGTTCCGGAAGTTACTTTTCCGATCACATTTCCTGCTGCGTCCAAAACGCGGTAGTCGTGACGTGGAATTCCGCGGTCGATCATTTCAAATCCAACTAATTTGCGGCTTACTCCAGCTTCTTTTTGTGCTTTCAAGCGTTCTGAGTCAACGAAGTCTTTCGTGAACTTCGTGATCCATCCCAATCCAGCCTCTAGCGGAGAAGTTGTATCGTCGATGTCGTTTCCGTACAAGCAGAACCCCATTTCCAAACGCAAGGTGTCGCGCGCAGCCAAACCGATCGGCTTGATCCCGAATGCAGCGCCTGCTTCGAATACTTTGTCCCACACTTGTTTTACTTCGCTGTTCTTGCAGTAGATCTCAAAACCTCCAGATCCGGTGTATCCCGTAGCGGAAATGATCACGTGTTCAATCCCTGCGAACGGACCCACTTCGAAGTGGTAGTATTTGATCGCTGAAAGATCCACGCTTGTCAATGATTGCATGGCTTCAACTGCTTTTGGCCCTTGGATAGCCAACAAAGAGTAGTCATCCGATAAATTGCGCATTTCTACACCGTTTGTGTTGTGCGAAGAGATCCAGTTCCAGTCCTTCTCGATGTTCGAAGCATTCACTACCAACAAATACTGTTCTTCCTTCATGCGGTAAACGATCAAGTCGTCTACGATCCCGCCATTTCCATTCGGCAAGCACGAGTATTGTGCGCGTCCGATAGTTAGGGTAGAAGCATCGTTTGTAGTCACGCGTTGAATCAGATCCAAAGCACCCGGACCGGTCAGCAAAAACTCACCCATATGCGAAACG
The DNA here is from genome assembly GCA_964383785.1 of uncultured Fluviicola sp. Classification (GTDB taxonomy): domain Bacteria; phylum Bacteroidota; class Bacteroidia; order Flavobacteriales_D; family Crocinitomicaceae; genus Fluviicola. The sequence goes on along the minus strand of CAYLJB010000072.1, from coordinate 1,154 downwards.
TCGAAAACCCCAACGGCATTGCGAACGGTTTCGTGTTCTGCGTTTACGCCTTCGTATTGAACAGGCATATTGAAGCCTGCAAACGGAACCATCTTGGCACCAAGCGCTTCGTGTACGGAAGTTAAAGCTGTATTTTTCATCAGTTGTTCTAAAATTTACTGCGTAAAAGTAAGGATTAGAATTTACCTGACGTACGCCACAAATTCAAATGAACGAGATTTTTTAATTCGGTGAAATACCAGCCGCGCGATACAAGCGGTTATTGATCGCTACGCCTAGTCCGGTGTTTGGAGCTAACTCAACCACAATGCGTGGCGGATTGCTTTTATCGGCTTCAGACAGGACCTTATACAGGTTTTTCGCAACTACGTCCAATTCGCCATTCAGACTGAGGGTCATCAATTCGTAAGCCATCGGAGGCATGATCTTCGCACTTTGTGTGATCACAACGGATCCCGGCTCCAAGTGTTTTTCGCGCAATGTTTTGAATGCGTCTGTCGTTAATTCAACGATGGCATTTGGGGAGTAGTGTACCAGGTGATTCCCCGGCATCATTTGATCTGATAGATTGTCGTGTAATTCCATGTTGAGTTGTTTTTCGATTGTTTCTATTGGGATGCTTCCCGGACGGTAGCACATGAGTTTGTTGTTCTGAAAACCAACGATTGTTGATTCAATGCCTCTGGCGCAAACACCTCCATCTACCACAGCCAGTTGCGGAAAATAGTTCTGAACCATTGTTGCGCTCGTTGGCGATATGCGGTTACTCGGATTGGCACTCGGAGCAGCTAAGGGTTTGCCGGTCAGTTTTAGGACCTCCAAAAAGTCAAGATGGTCCGGCATGCGGATGGCGATCGTCTGTTGTCCTGCGGTGACCTTTGGTGAAATATTCGCTGCTGCAGGTAAAACTATGGTAAGCGGTCCCGGCCAAAATTTGTCCATCAAGTGCCAGGCTTCAGCAGGAATGTCGGTGCACAATTCATGAACCTGTTCCTTGTCGTGAATATGCACGATGAGTGGATTGGTATTCGGTCTGCCTTTCGTTGTAAAAATGGCATCGATCGCTTGCGGATCATCGTAACAAGCAGCCAAACCGTAAACTGTTTCGGTAGGCAAGGCCACCAACTCCCCATTCAAGAGGAGTTGGGCGGCTT